>JBLIMQ010000029.1:0-36266 GCA_047638775.1 Flavobacteriales bacterium | reverse complement strand
TTTAACTTACAGGTTTCGATTCCTTCGCTGTTGATTGATAACGGATAAGTACATGACGACGAAATCCTATAAAAGTATGGTAGCAGAGTGGAGTCCTCGTGACTCAAGTGGGCGCTTGTTTCAAGGCCTCATTGCTCTAGCCGTAGTGGTTTCAATCATTATTTCTTTTGGATTGTCACAGATTGATGTGCCCAAAAAGCCACGTATAGCTAGAGAGCCTGTACCAGAACGCATCGCTAAGTTTATTACACAGCGGAAAAAAATCGAGATTCCCAAGCCAAAGCCTAAGCCTAAAGAAGTTAAGCCAAAAGTTTTACCTGAATTAAAGCCAAAGATCGTACGCAGAAAACCGCTTGAGTCAGAAAAGAAAAAACCTATGACCAAGGAGGAAAAGAAAGCCCGCGAAAAGGCCTCCAACAGTGGCTTATTAGCGTTCGCTAGCGAAATGAGCGATCTTATCGATACGAGTGAAGTCGATAAAATGCTTGGTGGCGATTTGAAAAAGGCTTCTAGTGCGGCTACGAGTTCGGTTAGCGTCGATAATGGCGTTCTTAGTGCTGAGCATGGGCGGAGTATAGTTTCTACCTCAGATCACATTGCTGGTGCTGGTAGTTCTAAGCTCACGAGTAATGATGCCCGCTTAGTGATTGAGTCTATGTTTAAGGACGAGAGCGATGGCGCAGGTACTGATAAAGTAAATTCGGATAGGAAAGAAGGTGTTAATACGCGTTCTCAGGAAGAAGTTAGTATTGTCTTCGATCAAAATAAAGGATTGTTGTATTCAATATATAGTCGGGCGCGACGAAAAAATTCTGACTTACAGGGTAAGTTGGTTCTTGAAATCACCATCGAGCCTAATGGTAGTGTTAGTAAGGTACGTAATGTCGCCAGTGAGTTAAATGATGCTGCACTGGAACGACGTTTGATAATGAGGATTGAGCAGTTTAAATTTATCGATAAAGACGTCGAGACTGTAACCGTTACCTTTCCAATCGAATTCCTACCATCCTAGGTTTTTACCTCTCTTAAGTCATTGCGTTTAGATAGCGCAATGATCTTTCAGCTTTATATAAGTGATGCTGTCGGCGTTGGATATATCACGTTTATTGGCTTGTCCCCCCATTTTTCTGAGTAAACCACTTATGTAGTACGTATCATCTATGTGTATGGGACGTATGTGTTGAGCTCAGCATTGATGTGGATTTATATGGCCAGTGTTAATCGTCTTTTGGTGCTAAATTCAATCTGGTTATATTAGCTAGCGTCTACCTCATTAATTCATCTGTGTTAACCGGTGTCGGGTGCTACAGTTAATTAAGAGCTGCTTCATGTAGCTTGAATTTATTCTGTTTCAATGAAGATGTATCGTTATGACAATGAAAGTAGATACGATGGTAAAGACATCATTAGATGCTTGGTCGGACATTTGCCGTAGTTGGTTTCCAGCGTCTACGACAAATGTTGTGGCATCTCATCCGGTTCACGCCTGTATTATTGATGGTGGCCGGGTTTACATTCATGCACCTAATCTTGAGCATGAAGACCCTAATTATTTTGCATGCTTAAAAGCTTTTGCCAAAGAAAAAAAGGCGGGATTACGTGCTGATAGACGAGGCGCACTTGTTGATGCTAAAAGTTGTCGTCGCCGGCGTTTTTTACCCATTATATTTTTAACCTTAAGCCTTACTGCCGCAGAATCTTATGCTGAGTTAGATGATGTAACATTAAATATCGTAGACGGTTCTAGTATTCATCAGGAGGCTCTTGAGCAAAACCATTTCCCTCAAACTCATTCAACTCAAACTCATTCAGCTCAAACCCATTTGCCTCAAACCCATTTGCCTCAAGATAGTGCAGATGGCATAGGCTTTGACGATTTTGTCGTAGATTATGATACTGAAATCAGCGGATCTCTAGAGGAAATATTACGTGCTCATTACGTGGTGGGTAAAGATGACCCTGTCAGTATGAATACAGACATTGGCAATATGGCTAAATATTACAGTGCGTACCCTGAAACGGTCGCGCTGCTTAACGGCCTAGCTGGGGCTGATTGGGAGCTGCGTTACGCTCCCCACACATTTCAAACGGATGTGGGTGGCTCTCGGCTAGCGGTTGATAAGATTACGGTCTATTTTGATCCTAGGTCAGGTGCGAAGCTTAAGTTTTACGATAAGTGTTCCGATAAGGTTCCTTTTTGTGTCGCCTCGCCAGCTGACGCCTTGCTGCATGAGTTTTTGCATGTAGATACCATTGTTAATGACCTTGCGCGCTATATTTCTGATGGCGGTCTCAACCGTACGATGTACCCAGTAACGCACGAAGCACATACCATCCATAACGAGAGCCTTCTTTACTCTGCAATGAGTCTTCGTGATAAGCGTCCTAGACCTATACGAAGTGAGCACTCGGGGCGTCATATACTGGTGTCTTGCGTTACGTGTTTAAACTAAAGAGGTATTGTAAGAGTAGGGCGCGGCTCTTTATTTGAGGTGCTACTGTTGAGTCATATCTTTCGAACTGAGCGCTGAGCGCTGAGCTGCTTATGGGGCTACTTATGGAGGTAGTACTGTTGAGTCATATCCATCGAACAGGCTACTGATTTGCTTATGGGGCTGTTTATGAAGGTAGTACTGTCGAGTTATACCCATCGAGCTGGCTACTGAGCTGCTTATGGCGCTACTTATGGAGATTGTACTGTTGAGTCATTTCCATCGAACAGGCTACTGAGCTACTTATGGGACTACTTATGGGGTTACTTATGCGGCTACTTTTCGAGTTGTGCCTGTCGAGCTGATTTAGTGAGATGTCTGCGTTTTTATACCATATGTGGCGGTTGTGATACGGCTAAGGTAAATATTCCCCAAAGCTGGAGCTTATTTTTTTTTCGGCACTGGCGTTGTTACATCCCCATCAACAGTGTTAGCGGATAAAAACCGCTTTAAACCTTCATTTTGCTGTGTTCGGTCATGGTTGACGTTCCCTGGCGTGGTGATGTCGGCGTATGCATCAACGATTAAAGGCTGGGGTGTTTTTGTATCAATTGACGTGAATTTTTCGTGCTGCTCCGCTGAGGCAGGCGCACGAAACTCCATAATAGCGACGGTTACATTATCTTTACCGCCGCGACTATTAGCTTCATCGACAAGCCGGTAACAGTTTTCGAGATTGGTGCTTTGCGATGCTAGGATGCGTTCAATATCGTAGTCTTCGAGGTACTCAGTGAGGCCATCTGAACAGAGTAGAAAGGTATTATCACCCACGAGAGTGCGCTCTTGAATCGTAACGTCTAGATCTTCTTCTATTCCGATGGCGCGTGTAAGTTGGTTTCGTACGTCGCATGTACGGGCCTGATCTTCCGTTAATTGCCCTTCGTCAATCATTGATTGGACCAAAGAATGGTCCTTGGTGATCGGGCAGATGCCAAATTTATTCCATTGGTAAGCTCTAGAGTCCCCAACGTGCGCGACAACCAACTGTTCTTGCCATATTGCGACACACACAATCGTGGTTCCCATATGCACAAAACCTTTGGTGCATTGTTTTTCGTCCAATATTGCACGATTTGCCTGTTGAATGCCCTTATTCAGCTGCATCCTAATTATGGCAATTTGCTGCAGTGGTGAACAACCGAGGAAATCGTTACTTATAAGGCCTATTAGAGCCTCTTTAAGCTTTTGAGTTGCAAGACTACTTGCTCTAGCTCCTCCGGTGTAGCCTCCCATTCCATCAGCGACTATAACGAAGGAGAAGGGTTCTACAGGGTGAGAATACATCTCTAGATGATCTTCGTTTTCGTCGCGAACTTGGCCAATATCTGAAAGACCATTCACGGTAGAGTTGGGGCTTCCCATGAGGTTGAGTGCCTGCCTTAATTAAGTAAACTTGTAGGAGGTGAGCTTATCGCAGAACATGTTTGCGATATACAAGGAATTTCTAATTAAATGACCTAAAGTTGTGAGGAAATGTTAATACTCTCACAAAAACAGCTATAGCATTTGTTGATGAACCTGCTTTTGTTGATAATGCACGATGCTTCAAGCGCGAGGGCTCGCGGTTAATGAAAATGGAGTTATACACAAACTCAGGGAGTTTTAAGGATATAATGTTACATGGCTAGACCTCCACGTATAAATTTACCGAATGTGCCACAGCACATTGTTCAAGTTGGGCATAATAATATGCCTTGTTTTTTTGACGACGCGGATTATGCGTTTTATTTAGAAAGCTTGAAGATTGCAGCCGATCAATACCAGGTTGATGTGCATGCATACGTATTATTGCCAAAAGCGATACAGTTAGTTGCGACCCCTAGAATTGCAACGGCTATCCCATCGATGATGCAATCCGTTGGGCGGCGCTATGTCCAATATATAAATCACCGCTATCAACGCTCTGGAACCCTTTGGGGCGGACGCTATAAATCAAGCTTAATTGACTCTTCCTCGTACTTAATTAGCTGTTATCGCTATGTAGAGCTACGTCCGATGTATTTAAATTTAGTTGATGGTCCTGAAGCTTATCAATGGTCGAGTTACCATCATCACGCGTTGGGCAAAACAAGCCACCTAATAAAAGACCACAGGCTCTACAGTGAGCTAGGCGATACTCAGGCGGAAAGAGCAAATAAATACTCGGAATCGTTTCTTTACGCTTTCGATCAGCGCTTGATGAAGTATATTGCTGAAACTATTAGTGTCGGTCAAATTTTGGGCGGTGATAAGTTCAAAACAAAAATCGAAGAGGTTTCACAAGTCCGGCTCCGTCCGAAAAAACGCGGTCGCCCGAAGAAAGTCGTTGTTGAAGTGGCTGAAAAGCTTGAAGAAACTGTTAATAGTGAATCCACAAACCTGGAATCTCAAACCTCAAACCTCAAACCTCAAACCTCAAACCTCAAACCTCAAACCTCAAACCTCAAACCTCAAACCTCGAATCTCGAATCTTAGCCCGTAATTGATCAAATCCGCGTCATCTACCATTCCACGCTAGCTTAGGCTGGTCAAGTACTAGGCTGAGTGCTAGCTGAGAAAAGGGGGGCGCTGGTAATTGAAAATACGCGGCGTTATACGAATCCTAATACCCCATAGAGTTTGGCTGCGCTAGACCTAAACCGATAGTGCGTGATTATTGTTAATGGTGTACGGCGTTATTTTTTGGTATGAATTGAGCGTTTAAATTCATTAATCTGAGTCTTTACCCTGACTCCTTAGTCCTGTCTCTTAAGCCTGAGCCTGTTGAAGTTTCTAACTGAGCGGTGTTTTCGTTGAGATGGACAACATTGTTTTTGCTCGAGTATTCTTTATATTTTACAACCCCAGAAACCGGCGAGATGGCCAAAGAAACCAACGAAATATGGCTTAGTCTTTACTAAAATTGAGTTTTATAAAATGGATTTCTTATCTAGTATTTGTCACGCATGAAAATTGAAATATTCAAGGATTACCGCGTCAGCACTTGATCTGTTCATAAAAACGAAACACGTAGGAAATCCATCCGAGAAGTCACCACTAAAATTTCGATTTTTTTAATGGTGCGTGCCCCCGTAACTTCTCTCCGTTTATCTATTTCACAGCTAAGAAAAACTATACTCATTGTCACATCTTGGATTACTCTCAAGCTGATATGTGCCGTATTCTCATTACCCAACGTATGTAGCTCTAAAACGACGGAGTTCGCCTTGCCTTCATTAGCGCTAAGTACTAGGCCGAGTTGTTCGCCCTTATCGTCGGTAATTTTCTCATCTTTATCAAAAGCCTTCAGATATGAAATGAAAGACTTCCCGTCGCCATTGTGGCTGGATTGAAACTTCAATATTCCACCCTCCGTTTTTTGAAGCTCGGCTAAATCCAAAGAAATATAATCGCCTTTTTTTAATGCCTCAGAGTACAAAAGTCCATATCCCCCGAAGGATGTTACCACACACTCCCATTTTGAATTAGGTAGATCGTCGTCTAAGCTTGAACAGGAAGCTAAAAAAACAAAACTTATTCCGATAGTCATAAAGCCAATATACTTTTTCAAAATAGTCGCCATTTCAATTAATTATTTCAATTAATTATTTCAATTAATTATTTCAATTAATTATTTCAATTAATTATTTCAATTAATTATTTCAATTAATTATTTCAATTAATTATTTCAATTAACCATGAAAATAAAAACGTTACAAATACTAAAGAATTATGTGTATTGGTAACCTAATGATTTTATTGAACTAAGTGACATCACTGTGTCAGACCAAGGATCCATAACGGCATCAATTCCTGATAAGGAAGATTTTTTTGTCGGATTTAATACTTGCCATTCTGACCATAACTTGTCAACTTGACAATGATGCATAAAAAACATTGGATCCGCGGGCGAATATGCCGTTGCCATTGGCCCGCCAATATCTCGATGCCCTTTATTATGCGGCCCGACTTCTAAATCGTAAGTAAACTCAAATAATGTTTTTATGGCTAATAACGAAGTTGATACTGATGCAGACGCTACGGGAGACGAAAGTGTGTTGCGCGTTACTTGTATATTCCCTTGCCCAGGGACATTAACGCTAGGCTGAAAAGCACTTATCCAAGACGGTATTTTTCCATCCGACCATTTCCAATAGGGGATAAACGCGGCAGGAGATTTTTTTTGCAACTCCTTTTCCAATTTAATTAGGTATGCTCTGTGCCAAGGTAAAAACCTCTTTCTTCAAACATCTCCAAGTAATCCCATAGAGTGCATTCTGTGCTGCATCATTCGGCCATGAATCGCGACCAACTTTCCATAGGTTCCGTCCGCAATTAGAGCGGTAATACCGTTAATATAAGCGTCTTGTTCTTTTTTACTAATCGTAAATGCATTTTTCCGTGCTGTCATCTATATTTCCTTTCATAAAATATGCAGTCTATGAAGCCATTATCGGCTATCTCTTACTGTAAGATTCTACTCTTATGCTAGTGCAGTTGTTAATGGTAACTAAGAAATGTAAGGTGTCGGGTGGTTTGGCGGGACAAGTAGAAAGAGGGATCGGCTTACCGAAAGCCCTCCTTACTGTTTATTCATGCACTCTAGTTAGTGGCTGTTTTTTAATGAATCTAATGATTTTATAACTTCGATATTTACACGTCTGTGCATTTCTCTAAGAAGTGAACCGATAAAATCTTTTGAGAAATGCTCTTTGGCTTTTCTCACTGTTTTGCCCAGCATTTCCATTATCTTCACGACTAAGCGGATAGCCCAGCGCCCCAAATTTTTGCCTAAATCGATACCTTTCGATAAGGCGATCGATAATAAGTCAAGTAAAGTGTAGCCCGCCGTTGAGCCTGCCGTAATAGCGCCGTTCAATAAATGGTGTAGGCGCGCTTTCTTTAAAACGTAATAAATCGCTTCAGAAAGCATAATCATTGACTTGCCTGTAAATGTTGCTGGTTGCTTCGATTCAAGCCAGCGTTCAATTTGATCGCTGCTGGCGACTTTATCGGCATTTGCTCGAAGTGTATCCCAGTTATTTTTAGCGACAGATATTAAATACTCCGAACTCTTATGGGCCCTAAATTGAAAGCCTGTACCAAATCTGTCCATGCCGATACCTGCAGAATTTGCTGGTACATGAATAAATGGCCATGGTGGGACAACGGTCACGGGGTCGGCGGTATGGTTCAGTCTGAAAATATTTTCAGGTTTAAGATTGTCCGTGAAAGTCGTTGAAAATGGTTTTAAGCCTACACGAGGCGAGCCTAAAGTATAAAGATAAATTTCCTTACCTTTGTACTTATTACTTAAATGATCTGCAACTAATGTTGCTAGCGCGCCGCCAAGGCTATGGCCAATGCAATGAATGGCTCCCTTTGGCTCACGGTTTTTTAAAAAAAGGTCTATATCATTTACTATCGTATTGAAGCATTTTGCGAAGCCACCATGAATAGACTTACCTGTACTCGATTGCTCTGTTTTAAAGTAAGCATCTGTGAGCGCATCTTGAAAACTGTCAGTACCGCGTAATGAAAACACGAGATCATCACTGAATCCTTTTTCATCCCTGTAGCCAACAAAACCAAAGCCGCTTTCTTTTTGAACAAATATTCCACCCGAAATGCCATCAAATACCATATGTGGAGCAGTTTTTGTATCAGTAGGGAACTTAACTAGACCCGCTAGTCCACGTATTAATGCGGTGCGTGTAAGCTTGTTATTATTTTTTATTCTGTAAGACTCAATAGAAATTCGTACAGCTTGATTTGGAGTTAATGCATTATTCATATCGAAACGGTCCTTAATAATCTGTTTTTTGTTTGGATAGTCTTGTTATCTTAAGCGTCTATTGACTACTGTCTCCGAAATCTGCATACATTGTTCCGTCAAAATTATCTATTTCACAACGTGTAATAAATCGGAATCCAATCGGTGTTTCCCAGCCTTTTTCGGAGCTGGTAAGCTCACAGTTTAAAGATATGGGTAGACCATCAAGCTCCGTATTTTCTTCGGGAAGCATCTTGGTGTTTTCCCATATTTGAATTTCTTTATTGTTATGTTCGACAATTATGTACTGCCATGCATAGACTTCTTGCATTAAGCTTTTTTTACGACCGTAGCGAGCGGGCATTTCAAAATGGCCGTTTTCATCAGTAACTGTAAAGTCATCCTCGGCCTTATCATCTTTGTCCGACACACGTCGTATTATTTTTGCGTTTGCAACAACTTCCCCTTTATATTTAACAACTCCAGAAACAGGCGAAAACGTTACAATATTTCCTTTGACGATTGATTTCGCCGCGTCTTTAAAAAATGACATAGTCAATCCTATAGTTGGTATTAAAAGAATTATTGCGCCTATTAAAAGACGAGTTTTTGTTTTTTTACTCATGTTATACCTTTAGGTATGTAACTCATGATAGACAATTACTAAAGTAGGGCAGTGGTTGAGCTATTCGACCTTGCCGTTGCCGCCTTTTGCTAAATCTAAACCTTGCTTTAAAAAAAGTTGTAGCAATTCATTTTGGCTGGCACTTTCTCCGTCACCTTCATGCGAAGCTAAAAGAATACTTCCCGCAACTGCGTGAGCGTAAAGATACTCTGGTGGCGCGACGGGCTCTTCGCCTTCGGGGGTCAAGCTTCCTGTACACCAAGCCGCTGCCGTTGCTGCCCAGCTGGCGGCCGTTTCGTACTTAGTAGCCTTGCTCAGTTCGTTTACTCGCTTAAGATTTTCTTCTGAAGGTTTTTTGACCCAATCTTCTGTAGCGATGAGAGCATTTACATTATTTTCATCCGCTGTATCTGACTGCGTAGCACGCGTTGCGAGGCAAGCCCACCAAACGGCTTCTCGTTTGGGAAGGCCGTGGGCTAACAGTTTGATTGCGTCACCATATTGATTGCAACTAGTGAGCGCTGTTATCGCATCACTTATATTGGCGTTTTCACTCAAATTAATGTCAGAATCGAGTTCGAACTTTGAGAGTAATTCTTGTGGGTTGGTAATTTTTAGCTTTATATATTCAGACATTTTAATTGTAATCTCGGCGTTAATTTATTTTGGTTATGCCGCCTTTAAGCGTTAACATTCCACCACCTTTAACTTCTGCCATACTAGAACCGCTTGCCGTAAGTTTGACGCCTTTAATTGTGATGCCCGAGGGGGTCAGCTTAATACTACTACTCCCAACTTTTAGCTCAATTGATTTGTCTGAGCTAATAAGAACAGCTTTAGTAACGCTTGTTGTTTGCTTGCCTTTGATGGTGTTTGTGTTATCACCATCAATAGCTGTAGTTTGGTCTTTCTTTATTGTTAGGGTCTGACTTCCAGTGTTTATCGATTTAGTCTCATCACCATTAGTGATTATGAGGTCTCGATTTTCGATTACTTCTAACGACTGGTTTTTCTCAATAATTCCAGCCTGATCGTTATGGACTAGGAAAGTATGATTCTTTCCCGCCTCCATATAAATTTCTTCGTTGTCTACTTTGTCGTCAAATCTCAACTCGTTAAACTTACTGGCTTCATATTGTGTTTTGAAGCCGCTTTGTGTCGCGGTGTAGTTAGGGCCTGGGTTGGTTTTGTTATAGACGGCGCCAGTAACAATAGGTCGATCTGGGTCACCGTTGATATAGTTGATGACTACTTCTTGCGCAATGCGTGGAACGAAATTCGCGCCCCAGTTTTTTCCTGAATAGCTTTGCACAACACGCACCCAGCACGAGCTCTGCTCGTTGTTCCAGGGGAATTTAACTTTAACTTGCGTATATGGGTCGACAGAGCTGGTTGAGTCTGTGGCTTTTACCTCGAGCACTTCGGCGACTTGGGGGTTGAGGATTTTCTTAGCGCAAGAAAGTGGGCTGGGTCTGGGATTGACGTTTGTTGGGATACACGTAAAAGTATTGGTGTACTCGCTGTCTTCAGAGCCGCCATCGGTTGCTTGGTGGGTAACCGATGTTAATAAATATTTTCCGTTTTCAGCGTCTATTGTATGGTCAACACTAAAGCGTCCACCAGCTGTCATTAAGCAGCATCCACTCGCACCATCGATACTTTCGAATCTACATTCGTCGGCTTCCATATGTCTTTGCGTAAGCGTCTTGTTTTCGCCGTCGTTGAGTTTTCGTTTATGTTCCGCGTCTAATTCAAAGTGACCCAAGCCAAATAATTTACGTATATACGGGCTTGCATCATTTAGTTTGTTTTTGGTGGCTACATTTTGCTTTTGATCTTTTGTGGTAGCGAATTCACTGTAGTCTTTGGTTTCGTATGCGCCGCCGTGGTAGCTGAACTTTCGATTCCAATTATTAATGGTGTGTTCGGTTGGCAGGCTTCCACCACCACTATATTTAACCTTGGAGCCGATGCAGTCAAAGTAGTTTTGTGCATCATCTGATAGGACTAGGCTATGTTTTCCTGACTCGTGCGTGAAGTAGTAACTAATGCCTTCCTCTGCCATGAGTCTGGATATAAATTCGAAATCGGTTTCATCAAATTGTGTCGTGTATTCGCGTTTTGTATAGGTACCGGTGAGCTTAACTTGCAGGTTAATCACTTTTGCGTATTCTTTAATAACCTCTTCAAGAATTTCTTTTGCAGTCTTTTGCGAGAATATTCGGTTATTACTTCCTAGTTGTGTAAACCATAAGCCGGGAACGATTGATGCACTGTATTGGCGAAGGCCGGTTGCGTCGACGTCACCGCTTGAAAATTCGTTGACATAACCATCAATGAATCTAGGGTCTTCATCGGGGCCGTCATTAAATATGGAAAACGTCATGCTTTTACCGACGATATCTGACTGTTTGATATCCAAGTTGTCCGATAACAGGATGCCGTTAAAATGGAATAGGGAAGATATTGATTCTGTGCCTGACAGATCACGCGTAATTATGGCATCTGCGCCAAGGGGACTAATAGTATGAATTAATCTGTGATCTTGATTGAGTATTGGCACGCTTGCCTCCGGAGAGAGTTTTGGCTGGATTACGGGTATAGACTAAAAAGAGGCGCTGCCATTTTTGAATTTAACAGCACCTCTAATATACCAGGAACCCTGGTGATCCTGAAGTAACTGGATCTTAATATGATGTAGCCGTTGAAAGGTCGTAACCAACAATCATGTTTGCGCTGATAGCGTTCGATTTATCTGCGTAACTAAGGTCACCCTCGATTTTCGAGAAACTAATAGAAACGTTCTCGCTAGGCGGGCCGCCAGCAGATGCACTGATTGAGTATGAAGATATAATACAGTCATTCATCGTGAAAGTTGCAAACTTCTCAACTTGTGTAGCACCCGTTTGAACAATATGGATTTCAACAGTTACACCTTCGTCACCCGTAACAGAGCCCTTGAACAAACCGGCAGATGCTGCATCTAGACTTTTTGAAAAGTTAATCTCTGTAATGCTTGGGCGACTATTCTCACGGTTGCCCAATGCACCAGCTTGCATTGAGATTCCACGAGCAACACCAAAATTGAAGTTATCAATTTCAATCCATTGTTCATAACCAAGAGCGGTTACGTCACCGAAAGGTTTTTTATCATTAAAGTTCATATATATAGCCATGGAAATTTCCTTTTGAGGTTGATTTTAATATCGGTTTAAATATTTATTACTTCGAAGTCTTTAGCAAAAAATGTAAGCCTTCGAAGGAAGTGGCAACATTTAACCAGACTAAATTCATTAAAAATACGTTTTATTTAAAGATTAAATCCCACACTGACACCAATTAATTATTGTTTGATCGAAGCGGCTAACGCTTACTGGGTTAAGAACCGCGTAATAACGTGATTAATTTGACTGATTTCATACTTTAGTGTGGATTGCGGGGCTTTTTTTTGGACAGTAGGCTTGTGTTCGTATTTCTGACTCTGACCCTATTTATCAAAATTATTAAATCCACTCTGACACCCTTTAATTAGATATACCTGAATTCAATGAAATTCCCTTAACTTTAATGAGCTTAGACTGAGCTAAACGAGATTGATCTGGGTTTAATGCGATATATGCACGGTATAGGGGCGTCTTCAGGCTTGGGGTGACTGTTAAATATACAGCGGCGTCGTTTTTTGAGTTTATACAGCAATAGGAGCGTATATATCTTTCTATTGGCTCCTTATATAGGAACGAAATTGTTTTTTGTTATGTTTAACTGTGTCTCATGCCGTATTTTCTTTTCTTTCTATCGCGTATAATTTTTCATCCACTTTTGAGACCTAATTACGCTTTATAGCCATTAAGTGGGAAGTATTTGATTAAGCACGAATTGGAGTGTGAAATGGATTTGGTATTTAAGGTTACGGGGGATACCTCGGACTCTGGAATGTTGGAATACACAAAAACCTTTACCACGGCGGGTGGTACATTTGGTAGAGCCGATTCCAACGAATGGGTATTACCAGATAAAGACCGTCATATATCGTCTATTCATGGGCGAATATTATTCGACGGCGAAAGCTATGTTTTAGTTGACGAGAGCACGAATGGGATCTTTTTGAACGGTTCTAGCTCTCCACTGGGTACGGGCAATCAAATTGTTCTTCAAGACGGCTATAAGCTGGGGTTTTGTTGCTACATACTTAGTGTGACATTAAAAAGCAAACCCGCACCTATAGACCTCCCTGAAGGTTTGGCCCCAGTCGATTTTCTGGATAGCTCAGATAAAGATAGCGCAACCACCTTTTCTCAGTCTAGTGTTGAGGCCCGGCAGTTTGACTCGTTACTAGAGCCCAGCACACAAAATACTACTGCAAATATAGATGACTGGGGCAGTAATCCGACATTCAGTGGTAGCGCAGACGAGCTCATGGTTGATAAACCGGTTGAGACAGACCCCTTAAGTGCTATCGATAACGCGAATCAAGAATTCCCCTCTGATCCATGGGGGACCGAGAGCGCTGAAGCCGACGATGAATGGTGGAAAGATGGCAGTGACTCGGATAATGCTTTGGCGCCAAGTCAAGCAATGCCTGTACAGGCGATCAGAACACCACAGCCAGCTGGGTTTGCTAGGGCAGAATACTCACACCCGCCGAACGCACCGGCCAATCAGACCACACCTACTAATCAAAGATCACCACAACCGATAACTTCATTCCCAGATCAGGAATATGTTGAGCCGGCCGTTGAAAATGTCGAAGCTAGAAGTCCTCAAGCTATAAGTCCTCAGCCTATAATCGCACCATTAGAGCAGGCATATCGGCCGCAGCCTCCGTTGGAGGCTCCAAGAGCAGCAACGTATGTCGATGCAACATTAGCATCGCTTTTAGGTTTGCCTGAAAAAGACAACACAGAGCTAAGTACAGAAGTGGCGGGTATTGTTGTTGAGTCGGTAAGCCGTCTGATTGACTTGCTACGTACGCGTACAACGATAAAAAATGAATTGCGTGCCGAGCACACCATGATCAAATCAGTTAATAATAACCCGCTCAAGTTTTCGGTATCATCAGATGAGGCATTAAAGGTTATGTTTCGTGGCGACAATGGTGCCTTCCTTGATCCAGTCGGCGCAGTTAAAGAAGGCTTTGATGATATATCGGATCATCAAATAGCGGTATTGGCAGGAATGAGGGCGGCTTATGCATCAATGCTGAATCAGTTTTCTCCTCAAAATTTAGAACGACGGTTCAAAGCGGGCGCTCAAAACGCAAGTGTTTTTAAAAGCAAAAAAGCGTTGTCGTGGGATTCCTATCAAGATTATTTTAGGGGCCTTCATAATGACGACGAATCAGCTTACCAACAGTTGTTCGGTGAAACTTTTGCTTCTGTCTACAGTGAGCAGTTAGCTGAGTTGAAAGCGTCGCGAAACTTAAATTAACAATGAAATCAGAATAAAAAATCTATTACCTCAAAAAAGCGATAAGGGAAATTTATGCAAAGAGTATTCTATGTTTTTACAATTGCGTGCTTGTTATCCATAGTGGTTGGCTGCGGAAGCGTAAGGAAGGGTTTGAACTTTGAGACACAAGCCGTTATTAATTTCAGTGCGCGAGATGACATCAACCCTGATGTAGATGGTAGGGCGTCCCCAGTGGTCATCAGATTATTAAAACTAGAAGATAATCGTCAAATCTACCGAGAAGAGTTTTTAAATCTATATGAAGACTCAAAAGCGCGTTTGGGGAGTGATCTAATCGGTACCGTAGTACTTCGTGAGTTGGCTCCTTCAGAGCAGCGACAAGAACTTATCGATTTAACGCCTTCTGTACGTTATATCGGCTTGCTCGCAGAATTTGTAGACTATGAAAACGCAAAACCAATATTAGTCTTAGAGATTGATCCACATAAAAAGAATAAATTTGATGTTGTGATTAAACACCTTGAGTTACTTAACGAGCGCTAGTTCCTGATATAGGTCCTGCGCTAGTTCTTGAGATAGTTCTTGAGGTAGTTCTTGAGATAGTTTCTGCGCTAGGTCCCGCAATAGGTGGCTAGGTCTAGGTCTAGGTCTAGGTCTAGGTCGCCAAGTTTAATTAGATAGGTTATAAAAGGGGAGAGTTGTGTCAGTAAATAATAAGGTTGTATGGTCTGAAGGGATGTTTTTGCGCCCTCAACACTATCAACAGCAAGATCGATACATGGAGCGTTATATTGATGGTCGCTGCTCAGCTTTTGGGACCTATAATTGGGGGGTTTTCGACTTACAGATTGATAGTGAAACTTTGCAGTTAGGTAAAATTTCGATTGTGGCCGTGCGAGGAGTTTTTCCTGATGGCACGCCATTTTCTATACCTGATACAGAGGAGCTGCCGGCGATTTTTGAAGTTCCAGAGAATACTAGAGATGAAACAATTTATCTTTGTATTCCGTTGCGTCGTGCCGGTGCGGTAGATTCTGTTGAAAATACTGCGTCGATGCCACAGGCACGCTATCAGATGTATAACTTCGAGGCGCGTAATAGTACGTCTACGTCTGGAGAGGCGGCCAGTATTCAAATAGGGAAATTGAATACTTGCCTTAAATTGGGTTCTGATGACTTAAGTGGCTACGCAACAATCGCTGTGGCTCGCGTAGTAGAGCGCCAACCGGATAAGCCTGTAAAGCTTGATAAGGGTTTTATTCCTCCTGTCTTGAATTGCGCCTCATCACCTGTTTTGGCCGGGCATCTCGAAGAATTAAAAAGTATGTTGAAGCAACGAGGCGATGCATTAGGTCATCGGCTCACCGATAGCGGGCGCGCAGGTTCCGCAGAAATTGCTGACTATATGTTATTGCAGGTTATAAACCGTGTTGAACCTTTAATTACGCTTCTATCGACTTTGGAAATGGTTCATCCTGTCGTTTTTTACACTGAATTAGTTCAACTCTCAGGTGAGCTTTCGACATTTACTTCACGCACAAAACGTCCTGCTGAGATCTCAAGTTATCAACATAACGCCTTGAGAGATTCATTCGGTAGCGTTGTAGCATCGTTGCGTCAATCGTTGAGCACAGTATTAGAGCAAACAGCCGTTTCGTTAACTTTAGTACAGAGAAAATTTGGAATTTATGTCGCCGCAATAACCGATCGCTCTTTGATAACAACGTCTAATTTTGTATTGGCGGTAAAGGCCGATATCAAAGGCGATACCTTACGCTCTCGTTTCCCAACCCAGTGCAAAATCGCGCCGGTGGAAACAATTAGAAATCTCATAAGTACACAATTACCCGGACTTAATATTCGAGCGTTACCTGTTGCGCCTCGTCAAATTCCTTATCATGCAGGTTTTACGTACTTTGAGCTCGAAAAAGTTGGTGACGTATGGAACGCTATGGCTAAGTCGGGTGGATTTGCAGTTCATTTGGGTGCAGAGTTCCCCGGAATTGAAATGGAACTTTGGGCTATGAGGGATTCATAATGGATGATAATGATCGTACAGTTATGGTGCCAAGACCTGGTGCGCGTGGCTCAAAACCTAAGTTGAATGCAGGTAGGGCGCCGGATATTCCGTCACCTGTACAGATTGGCGAAATTGAAATTTCCAAGGGTTTGAACCCTCTAGTAGGGGCTGCATCTACGATATTACGTTTGGCGGTAAGATTACGTGTAACGTTATCTCATGACAATGTGGCGGGGCTTCACAAACAGGTGTGTGCAGAAATTAAAAACTTCGAAACAACAGCCAAGCTTAAAAAAGAAGGTCTATCACCTGAGTCTATTTTATCTGCACGATACCTTTTGTGTTCGGTTGTAGATGAAGTGGTTTTAAATACGCCTTGGGGCGCAAATAGTGGTTGGAGTCAGCGCTCTTTATTGAGTATCTTTCACAATGAAACGTTTGGCGGTGAGAAAACATTTGTTTTATTGCAGCGAATGTTAGAAACACCAGGTTCAAACCTTGAAGCGCTTGAGCTTTTTTATATTTGTCTCAGTATCGGTTTTGAAGGAAAATACCGATTAGATTCCAGAGGGCATGAACAAATAGAACGTATTCGAGATAACCTTTATCATACGATTGAGAGTCATCGTGAAGAGTTTGAACCTGACTTATCGTCAAAATGGCAAGGTCAGGCGACTAAAAAAAATCGGCTTATGCAGTACATCCCATTTTGGGTGGTGGCGAGTTGTGTTTGCGCGATATTGTTATTTAGCTATTCTGGATTTAGTTACTGGCTGAGCGAAATTACCAACCCGACGGTCGTTAAACTGTCGACAATGCTGACTCCTGATTCAGAGAGTGAAAAACAACCCACCGAATAAGCATATTCGTGTGATGCCGTAAAAGCTACGGCTCCCTATATTTAGAGTAGTACTTTACACAAAACTTGATATCTATATTCACGCTATGTGTCGCTTGCAAGATTTTTAGTAAGCCGCGTTTTAAATAGCCAATACAATAATTTTATCTCATTGTTAGAGTGGGTTCTCTATCCGAGTTTTAAGGAGTAAAAATGTTTCGGGTACAAAAAATATTAGCTAACCGATGGGTTCTCGGAATAGTTGGTCTTATTGCATTATCGTGCATACTTTGGTTTGGTCTTAATTACATTAAATTTGGACAAGAGAATACAACGGTCTCAAGTAACACCCGTATAATATTAATCTCTGTTATCTGGTGCATTTGGTTTATTTGGCGAATCGCTACAGCGCTCGCTGAGCGCCAAAAGAACTCTGGTTTAGTTGCAGACATACAAAAAAACGAAGAGAAAGTTAAGCAGGTTAACCCTGATGACGAGCGTACGGAAGAAGAAAGCTCTGTTATGCTTGAGCGCTTTAATGATGCCATGAGCGTATTGAAAAAATCTCGTTTCGGTGTCGGCTCTTCATCAAAATCACTCTATCAATTACCTTGGTATATTATTATTGGCCCGCCAGGAGCGGGAAAGACTACTGCGCTTGTTAATTCAGGTTTAGAATTCCCATTGGCTAAGAGCCATGGCAAAGGCGCCTTGGGAGGCGTTGGTGGAACTCGAAATTGTGATTGGTGGTTCACTAATGATGCCGTACTTATTGATACTGCAGGTCGATATACAACACAGGATAGTCATCGTGTAGTCGATAACGCCGCATGGAATTCTTTTTTAGCACTTCTTAAAAAATATCGACGACGACGACCAATAAACGGTGCAATTGTTGCGATCAGCATCCAGGATTTGATTCTGCAGACTGCAGAGCAACGGATGCATCATGCCAAGATAATTCGTACGCGAATTGACGAGCTCCATGCTGAGCTGGGTGTTCGATTCCCCGTTTACCTTAATTTTACAAAATGTGATTTGATTTCTGGGTTTTCAGAATTCTTCTCAAATTTGTCCCAGGCCGAACGTGAACAAGTTTGGGGCGTAACATTTGATGAGAATAATGGTGATGGCGGTAATTTGTCTGAATTCCTGCCAGGATACGAAGGCATGGTTGAGCGGCTTAATGGCCGAGTGTTGTGGCGCGTGCATCAAGAGAGAAGTTCTGAACGGCGAGCTTTAATTCAAGGCTTTCCAGAGAGAATGGAGAGTATGGGTAATGTTTTAAATGACTTCATACAGCATGCATTTTCACATAACCGATACAATCAGTCACCCATGCTACGAGGCGTTTATTTTAGCAGCGCAACTCAGGAAGGAACGCCCATCGACCGAATGATGGCATCTGTGAGTGCAACGTTTGGCTTGAGTCGTGAAGCGGCCAAAGCGCAACAGGGTAGTGGTAAGAGCTATTTTCTACAGCGTTTATTAAAAGATGTAATATTTCCTGAGTCAGATTTAGTTGGCCTTAATCCTACTATAGAGCGGAGCATGCGTTGGTTTAGGCGAGTAGGTTTTTCTGTAATGCTTATCGGTTTTGTTGGTGTGATATTGTTGTGGACGGCAAGTGTCACACAAAACAAACTCTACATGAACGAAGTAGAGTCCTACGTCGATGAATTTTCTGAGTTGAGTAAAAGCTATAAACCTTATGGTTCTGAATTACTGGATATATTGCCCGCTTTAGACGCCTTGTATTCGGCAAGCTTGGTATATAGTCAAGAAAACTCGCCTTGGTTAAGTAGTATGGGTTTGTATAACGAGGGGGTTGATCGAGCAGCGAAGGACTTATATAACGATAAGTTGAAATCGTTGTTTTTACCGTATTACGTCAGAGACATAGAGCGACAATTACATAAGCTGACAACAGATGACCCCCAACTATTTGAATCCTTTCGCGTATATATGATGTTAATGACGCCCAGTAAGCGGAATGACGAAGAAATATTGGAATGGACAAATCAAAGCTTACAAGCTCGTTATAGCCGAAACGCAGATAAGCAAGAGCGTGTATTGTTACACCTCAACAACTTGTTAACGAACGGTTTACCCGATCTTAACGGCGACGATAGAACTGTAGCGCGCGCGCGCAAACAATTACAGCGTATACCGGTATCACAGAGGCTGTATCAAAAGTTTTCGAATGGCGAGTTTAATTCACAGATTGTTGATCTTTATGATTTAATCGGTGGTGATACTCGACTCGCTTTTGGTGTTGCCGAAACAGACAGTGTTTTTTCAATTCCTTATCAATTTACAAAAGATGGTTACGACGAAGCGGACTTGTCAGCTAGTTCAGATTTGCTTACTCAGCTCAGTACGGATCGATGGATATTCGGTGATGTTGACTTAAGTTATTCTGATGCCGATAAAGAAAAACTTAGTGAAGATTTAAAGCGTATATATTTGTCTGAGTACGGGCGGGCATGGAAGGCTAAATTGGCTTCTTTTTCAATTGCTCGCTTTAGTGATTTTACATCAGCTCTTGAAAGCCTTTATCAGTTGTCTGACCCTGTCTATTCTCCATTACTTACGTTGCTAGAACTGGGATCGAATAATACCTTATTGACACCAAGCTATGATGCTGGCGCGGCTAGGAAAGCACGTATACCCGTTAGCAGTCGATTAAGAAATGCTGGAACTGCCGCGGCCGAAATGTTGATTAATAAGATCAAACCTACTTCTGTTGATATTGAGTTTAGAGAGTTGCATCGCCTAACCGCTAGTGATAACAACAGAACACCAGAAATACAAAATGTATTAACCGAAATTGGCAAAGTTCGTGCGCTACTGAATGAAATTGCTAATAGTTCACAGCCCAGTGCTGCCGCCTTTGATACAGCTAAATCACATTTTTCGGGTACTAGCGATAGCATCACCAAGCTACGCTTAATGGCCGTTAATCTCCCAGAACCTACACGGTTATGGGTGGAGCAAATTGCCGATCATTCGTGGCGTTTAATACTGAATCATACTAAGCGACATATAAATAATGCATGGCATAGTCAAATTTATACTCACTATCAAAGTAATTTAAAAAATAGTTACCCCTTGCAACTAAATGCTGGGCGCGAATTGTCTTTACTTGAGTTTGATGAGTATTTTAATGCTGAAGGGCGTGAATTAAGGTTTGTAAATGAATACCTCAAGCCTTTCATAAATACGCGTACCTGGCGTTCTAGAGTTTCAGATGGTCGCTCAATTTCAATTAGTAAAGAATCGATTGAGCAATTTAAGCGTGCTGACAATATTCGTAATGCGTACTTTAGCCAAGGTGGTAATGTTAATGTCGGCTTTAAAGTGACCCCTATTAAATTGGACTCAAGTGTTCGATTGTTTTCTCTAGAGTTGGGTGATGAGAAATTCAATTATTCGCATGGCCCTAGAATACCAAAAAATCTGAGTTGGACTGCAGGTGAGGACTCACGTATTCGATTACTATTCGAAGACCTAAATGAAACACTCCATCGGAGTAATTTTGAAGGTGATTGGTCTTGGTTCAAATTGCTAGATAACTCGACAGTGAAAAAGGGCGCAGCAAATACCGGTAGATATACAATTACATTTAAAAGTGACGAAAGGAAAGCTGATTTCAACTTCGAATCGAAAACGTCTGTTAGTCCATTTAATGTCAGTTTGTTGCGTCGTTATCGCTGCTTAAAAACCCTATAGGGCGGAAAATAATGACAAGTATAGGTGTATTCGGAAAAATACCAGGGCAAGGTGATTTTGTTGATCGTGGTTTGCCTAGTAGCTTTATTGGCGTATGGGATGACTGGCTGCAGCGATCTATCGCGAGCAGTCGTGAGCAATATGGCAAAGCTTGGCTTGATTACTATCTAACAAGCCCAATTTGGCGTTTTGTCTTGAGTGGCGGTAGCGTCGATGGCAGTGCTTGGGCTGGC
Source organism: Flavobacteriales bacterium (assembly GCA_047638775.1). Lineage (GTDB taxonomy): Bacteria > Pseudomonadota > Gammaproteobacteria > Pseudomonadales > Cellvibrionaceae > Agaribacterium. The sequence continues at coordinate 15,186 of JBLIMQ010000029.1, read as the reverse complement.
ATTCTTGTTCCTAGTGTCGACAGTGTCGGTCGTTATTTTCCTTTAACGATACTTAAGCCGTTACGAACTGACGAAAATCTGTTTATGTTTTTACGAACCAACAAACAGTGGTTCGAAGGGCTTGAAAACGTTGCTCTAGGTGCATTAGAGGAGCGTTTGACAGTGGATGGTTTAATGGAAAACTTCAACCTTATTAAAACTCCAGCTGCTTGTGAGTCTGTGTCGCTACAACTTCAATCCGGTTTGCGAGGCGGCTGCGCAATCGCCGCGGATTCAGCAGACGACGATCCTGTGGAGCGTGGTCTTGAACCTTTAGTTCATGCTTTAATAGTTAAGGAGTGCGAAAGTTATGGACTTTGGAGCTGTCAAGGCTCTGAATATATGCCTCCAATGTTTAATATTTCGTCTGGTTTACCTTCAGCTCAGAGCTATTCTGCATTTTTAGATGGGCAGTGGAAACACTGGGGTTGGGGAGGCTCTTAGTAGTATTGTACGAGTTTTTATTATGAGTTTGATGGTCGTAAACGTGCAAGCTAGTATTGAGTAAGGCAGTATCGGTTAAAACAGTATCGAGCAAGATAGCGTAGACGGAACTTTTTTGATTGCCTGTGTATATCCGCTTGGTTTTAGACCTGCAGAATTTCGGTGTTGTTGAGCATGGGTTTAAAGTGCGCGATAGCCGAATAGCCACATCGAACCTTAAGCGGCCGGCGAAAACACGACTGAAAAACACTACAGCTAAGGACGACAAATATTCAATTTGCCGCCTTAGTTGTTCAATAACATTAGCGTTAGTTAAGTGGAGTCTTACTTAACTAAAGGTGTAATTAAACTCCCCTTCATCATCTACACCAATGTGAATATTGGTAATGGCTATCTCATCAGCCATTGCTGTTAGGCATTCTTTAGCAAGTGCTGGTAGTAGAGTCTTATTGAGTATGCTTTCAATGTTACGCGCGCCCGTATCAGATTCTTGGCAGCGCGCAACTATATGCAGTAGTACTTCTTCGTCGTAGCTTAACGATGCTGAATAGTGCGATTGAACACGCTTTTGAACGCGGCTCATGTTGATTGCGCTTATCTTCATTAAGTCTTCGTCATCGAGAGGATTGTAAGCTATAACATTTACTCGACCTAGAAACGCGGGCTTAAAATGCTTAAGTAACTGCGGGCGGATGTTGTCGAGTAGTACTTCGGGGTCTATCGGCTCCATAGGTGGGTATTCGTCATATTCGTCTTCGGCTTCAATATCTGAGCTCTCTGCTGTTACATTAGCCTCTTCAATATCAGCTTCTTCAATACTAGCTTCATCGATATTAGCTTCAGATTCTGCGTCTTCTAGCGGAGCTTCGCCGGACTTAGTATCAGTATCCGTATTCGCATCAGCATTGATTGCATCAAACTGTGCTTCATGGGCACTTTGTGCTTGCTGATAGATTGCGCGAATGGCATCTTCACCCGCGTTGGATGTCATGATTATGACGCAATTCTTAAAATCGATATCGCGTCCTTCCCCGTCCTTAATCGTACCTTTATCGAAAAGGTTATAGAATACATCTTGAACACCACGATGTGCTTTCTCCATTTCGTCAAGAAGGATGACAGAGTAGGGACGTCTTCTTGCAGCTTCTGTTAAAACACCACCTTCACCAAAGCCTACATAGCCAGGAGGGGATCCGAGTAACATAGAGACTTTATGCTCTTCTTTAAATTCGGACATATTAATAGTTGTAATGTTTTGCTCGCCACCAAAGAGCGTATCGGCGAGTGCAAGAGCGGTTTCGGTCTTACCAACACCACTTGTACCGGCTAAAAGAAAAACACCTACAGGTTTTCTTGGATCGGTTAAGCCGGCGCGCGATGTTCGAATAGCTTGCGCGATGGCTTCAAGTGCGTGGGGCTGACCTATAACGCGTTTTTCAAGTTGTTGTGCAAGGTTTAATACCGAATGTATTTCGTCACCAACCATCTTACCGACAGGAATACCCGTCCAGTTTGCGATAACCTCTGCGATTGATTGCTCATCAACACAGGCTTGCATTAAGGGAAGGTCTTTTTGTACTTCATTAAGTTCTTTGTTTAATGCTTGTAGTTTTAGTTTTATTTCACTAAGTGCATCAGCATCTAGACTCTTTTTATCGTCATCGTTACTGGCTAGAAAGTTTGCATCGATGGTGTCGAGGATTGAGCGTATTTCGTCAATGAGCAACTTTTCTTTTTCAAGTTGCGCCTCAAGTGCGCATAATTCTTCAATAGCAGAAGATTTTTCACCCTGTAATTTAGCTAAACGTTCGTCATGCTCGCCAGTCGCAGCATTTTCTCGTTCTAACTTTTCGATGGTTGTATCGGCTCGTTGGATTCGACGTTGAGCGTCTTCAACAGGACCGGGAGTTGCTGATTGACTAAGAGCAACACGAGCGCAGGCAGTGTCGAGTAAACTTACAGATTTGTCGGGTAATTGCCGACCTGGAATATATCGGTGAGAAAGTACGACTGAAGCAATAATGGCTTCGTCTAATATTCGAACTTTATGGTGAGCGTTCAAGGCTGAAGAAATTCCACGCATCATATCTATGGCTTTTTCTTCACTAGGCTCTTCAACTTTAACGACTTGAAAACGACGTGTTAGAGCTGGATCTCGTTCAAAATATTTTTTGTACTCTGCCCAAGTCGTAGCTGCAATTGTACGAAGCTCGCCACGAGCGAGAGCTGGTTTCAATAGATTTGCAGCATCACCTTGCCCCTCTTTACCGCCGGCGCCGATCATTGTATGCGCCTCATCAATAAAAATGATAATGGGTGTAATTGAGGCTTTGACTTCTTCAATAACGGATTTTAATCGATTTTCAAATTCACCTTTTACGCTAGCCCCAGCCTGTAGCAAGCCAAGATCGAGCGTACGAACAGCGACGCCACGAAGTGGTTCAGGTACATCACCTTCAGCGATACGCAGTGCAAAGCCTTCAACGACTGCTGTTTTACCAACACCGGCTTCTCCGGTAAGAATGGGGTTGTTTTGACGTCGACGCGTTAATATATCGATGCATTGCCGTACTTCCTCATCGCGGCCTAATACTGGGTCTATTTCGCCTTTTTTTGCTCGTTCAGTTAGGTTTATGGTGAATTTATCTAAAGATGGGGTACTGCTTGGTTTGACATTGGCATCGCCTGTAATTTCTTCGCCGCCAGAGGATAATGAGCGAGTTTGCGCTGACTCACCCGTACTTCCAACGATAACTCGAGCGGTCTCGCGAAAGGACTCTGGACTTAATTCGCGTAATGACGGACATGCTTGCTGCACCTGTCGGCGTAAGTCATCATCGAGCATTATTGCGGCAATAAGGTGTGCAGAGGTTATTTGTCCGTGACCATAATCTACGGAAGAGAGCATCCAAGCATTTTTTGAGGCATCTACAATGGACGCGGATAAGGATGCAGGACGGGTACTTCCGTTTTTGAACTTACTAATCGCTTCGGCCAATTCTTTAGCGAAGGTATTTAAGTTGACATCATATTTTTTTAGAAGCTGGGCGATATCTGAATCGGTTTTATCCAGTAATTTTAAAAGCCAATGCTCAATTTCTACGTGATATTGGTTGTGTGCAAGGCAAAGTCCCGCGGCACCTTCAAGAGACTCGCGCAAATTGGGTGACATTTTATCAATGAGTGATTTTAAGTTAATGTTAATCATTATTTTTCTCAAATTGGTAAGGTAATTTAGTGTGTAGTTGGAATATTTTCGTTGATGCTTCTCGAATCTTTTGCGAGTACAACTTCGACTAGATCAGTACCGGTCGAATTTAAACTTAGATGAGTGTTCCAGCCTAGGCGTGGCTGATAGGCCGCATTATCTACAAGCGCTGCAGCCGGTATTTCTGCGTCGTTCACGGTAATGGATAGGTCGAAATCAAATTCTTGTCCCGCTGCAAAGGCAATTAATTTTTGCAATGATTGAAGTTTTTTAGAGCCCGGAGCAAACGACATAAAATCGTCATAGGGAAGTGGCGATATCTTCACCAAAAATTTACTTTGAATATGATAGCCGCTTGTGCCTAAAAGCATATTTTCACCCAGTATATTATTCATACCCATGGGCTGCTCGGCGCAGGGCATTCTGGTTTGTACATCGACAGGAACACTTTGCCATTGTGGGACGAATTGCTCAATATTTACGTCGAGATCAAAATAGGAAGAAATTAGGTTTTCAAGTTGGTTGGCGCTACATGAACTTCGCGATAAGAATCCCGAGTAACCAATAAGTGACTCTAAGGGGATGGGTAATTCACCGCGAAGTTTTTGGGTGCCTAAACCAATTAGACTGGCCAGTGCCGTTGTGAACCTGTCGAGTGAGTCATTGTTTTTTCTTTTACTCTTCTCGTAATTTATAGGCAGTTGGTATTTTTCCCAGGCTCGATAATACAAGGATATGCTACGGTGGTTAAATATATCAAAAAAGTCTTTTAGCGCTGTATTTTTTTCTCGTAACTGTTGCTGCAGTAATTCGGTGAAATGCAGCGGCAATACACCATGAGAGCCCGTAAGGCTCATGAATTGTGTGCTGACAGACCACTTGTAACAGGAGTCTTCTTTATAATCTGCTTTGGTTTTTACAACTGACGCTACGTCGGATGGCGAGAACCTAAGGCTAGATACATTTGAAAATAGTATGCTTTCTGATGCTTGTTGGGCCTTGCCGCCCACAGGGCTTGTGCCGAATTCAGCATACGAGGGTTCAAGCGTTACACCTTGTAATAGGCGAATAGTTTGGAAAAGTTGAAACTTATGAGGGCTTGTAATTAACTCATCAATTACAGCAATGTTTTTTCGCCTGCGCGTGGTGGCCATCGCTTTAAGTCTCCTTCTTTTCCCTGAAGTGTCGAAACCATTCGGGTAAATGAATTTATTGAACAGTACAAACCGAGAAAACGTTCAAGTACGCTTGAGATTAATAACGGGCTAGTACCGGTTAACATTACTGGATCAAAGGTAATGTTAACTTCGGTTCCACGACAAAGCGCTGTAGTGTTTTCAACACGTATTGGCGCCATTATTGGTTTTGTCGCAACGGATTGGATTGATTCGATTAAATTTCGTGTGCTCGCAGAGTCTTTGAAATCGTAAAGTCGTAATATTTCTTTTAAGGCATCAGGGTTGTGGTCGTCTTGGCCTAGTGACAAATGGTTTAGATTTAAATGGGATATGAGTCGCCAGTAGCCCATAGTTCTAAACGGTGGCCGTATAGTTGCGGTAGGCGGTATGATGAATTCAATTGGCGATGCAATATTGCCGTCTACCATTTGTAAAGGCGGATGACCTTTACCATGCGGTAGCTTTTTGGGTAAATTACGATTACTGCATATGAGACGTAAATCTAATATTTTGTCGTTACTATGAATGGCCTTAAAATCTAGATCAACAAGAGATATGTCAATTTCTGTGGCATATTCATTGTGGTGCTCACCCTCTGTAATCGTTCGTCGATGTGGGCACCAATAAGCTGAATTTTTCTGATTGTCACTTTTATGACTAGCGTTATAAAACGGATGGAACTGCTTGATGTTTCCTTCGGAATCCGTTGCTCTGACGGACTCTATGCTGTAAACCTCCAGCCCGTCAGCTCTTCGCGCGTCGGGAACAACATGATACTTGTATTCGTGATGCGTTAAGGGAATTGGATCTGCAGTATATTCAAATAAATTTATTATCGGAGTGCAGCCAAGCGCAAATATATCTTTGTTTATTTGATGTTCAAGTTCGTCGTTACTTTCGCTCAGATAGAAATATAAATAAAGTTTGTTCCCAAAATTATCGGTTATGAGGTCGGATAGTCTTTCAATGTCGAGAAATAAAAATTTCTCTGGGAATACGAAATACTCTGTTAATAATTGATAGCCTATAAAGGAGTTTTTTGGGTAGGGCAATAAACCATCTTCTCGTTCAAAGCCAACTTGCCGCAGTATGTCGGCGTTTATTAGAATTGGAGAGGGGTCGTTTTCATTTTTGGCTAGCGCTATCTTTATTGTTTTTCCTAACAATAGTTCATATAACGGATAGGTATGTTGTGATTGCCCTTTTAAAAAGAATCTTAGATTGTTTTCGAATGCGGTCGAAAAATCAAAGTCATCGGATAGCCCCTCGAGGGCAATTTTTAATACGGCTGCAGCGCCAGGGATCTGATTAGACGCTGGCGCGATAAAGGGCCGCGGCATTAGACTTGCGTCTTGTACTTTTATAGGTTCAATTGTTACAGGGTAACCTGTACTGAAGCGGCAGTTTTGATTGTTGAACGTTGCTGTTTCTATTAACTCCCCGCGGTCAACATACGCGGCTTCATCGGCATTCTCTTCCGGTGTAAATTGAACGATCGACATGGACGGGATTGGCCGCAAATAATGCGGGTAGAGGGTGTCTAATATTGCATCGGTAAGTTCAGGGAAGTCATCCTCTAATTTTTGTTGAACCCTAGCGTTTAAAAATGCAAACCCGGATAGCAATCGAGAGACTAAAGGATCGTCAACGGTGTTTTCGCTGAGCTGTAAGCGCGATGCTGCCGCGGGGTGCTGTAAGGCAAAGTTGCCAGCAGATTCTTGGATGAACGCCAGCTCTTTCTCATAGTGTGAAATTAACGAGTCTGACATTAGTTTGTCTCGGTTATCGCCATTGTATGGGTGATTGGGTTTAGCGCAGAATCAAAAATAATTCTCTCAGGAGACGGGTTAGTATGAAGTGTTGCTTCGACTTTAAAGCGAACACTTGGGTCTTCTGGGTCAACTCCTGTGACGCTGCTAACTTTAACGGATTTAATTCTTGGGTCGTAGGCTTTTATGGTTTTTTCAATTTCTCTACAAAACGAATTTCTGTGCACCTTGGAAACCAAATTAACAGCCGATATATCTGGAATTCCATAATTCAGAAGTGAATCATTTAGATGGGGGCTGTGATCAGGGCTGGATATACAACGAATACGGGTGTTAAATAAGCTTTCCATGTCTCGCCGCACACTCTCACGAAGTTGACGCAAAACCATATGTGGTTGTTGTTCGCCAATATTCCCTGAAGTATCAATTAACCTATCGAGCACTGGTGCGAGTAATTTTTTATCTTGGTTCATAATAATCAAATATAGGGTTTGTTCTTTTAGTCAGGCAGTTTTTAGGGGTTGCCATTTCCAATCTGAGTTAGAGCTGTAGTTAATTTTAATTCAGAAATTAAATTATCAGCCGTGTAGTGTGTTCGCAGATGTATGATACTTTGGTAAGAACCTGGTTTCCCTGGTTCTTCTACAACTTTCACTCGTGAATCTCTAAGTGGATAGCGTGCTTTCGTATCCCAATCGAGATCGTCTCGACCCGTGCTGTATTTGTTTAACCATTGTTGAATTTGACGTTCGCAGTCTCTTGGCCCAATGTAGGCGCCTACTTTATCGCGAATCATGACTTTTATATATTGAGCGAAGCGTGAAGCGCATAAAATCTGTTGCAGCATTGCACTTATTCTCGCGTTGGCGTTCAACGACTTACGGCCCATGTCTTTTACGTGTTGTAACGATACGCAGTTTTGAAAAATTGCATAGGGTGTGTTTTGCGCGTGACACAACGAAAGAAAACCGAGATCGCTAAGCTCTCGCTCAGTATAATCAGTTATAACAACCGGTGTAAGGGGTTTGTTTACCGTGGGCGTACTATCTGTCTCGTGAAAAGAAACTGGGAATTGAGAGACAAGGCCACCAGCTTCTTCGTCTCGAGGTGAGCCTCGTAGATGTGAGAACCATCCTATATCAATGAAGGCACGAATGAGAACTGTCCCAAAAGCGTAAGAGGCATTGCCCCATAAATAGTTTTTACTGGTGGGTCCATTGCAGTCTTCTTTAAACCGTAAACCTCGATATTCACTGAATTGAGTGCGATAAGGTTTGCGCATTAAAATACCCGGTAGGGTTACCCCTATAAATCGAGTATCGTCACGTTCACGCATAGCGCGCCAACGTAAGTATTCGGGTTGTTCAAAAATTTGCGTTAAATTTATACTAGCTTCTAAGGTGTCGAATGTGTTTAAGCCAAATAATTTAGGCGATGCTCCACATATAAATGGCGAAAACGCAGCTGCAGCTACTTGGCTTATGCCTTGTAATGTGTGAATGTCGTCGTATGGGTGTTCTTTACTGGGTTGGTGGGAAACTGAGTAGTCGCCGAGTAATATTGTATATGGCTCGCCACCTGGACTATCAAACTCTTCACTATAAACAAGCTCGAAAAGTCTGCATTGTTCGATATATGATGCGCGTTCGATATCACGACTTAATTCTTTCCAACTTATATCAAATAGTCGAATTCGAATTTTTTCAAGCATATTTGCGGCATCTGTAAGCTGTTTTACGCCTCGCCAGCTGCTTTCTAATTGTTGAAATCGTGGCTCATGAATTATCGTATTGAGTTGGTTATTGATTTTTATATCAATTAAAGCTACAAGTCGGCTTATCGTTAACTCTGTATGTAGGCGATTGGATTCATTGTGTTTATGGGAAGTACTATTTGATGAACTGTTTACGCGGTTGTAAATACCCACAAGATTAACGCCTATACCTTAGATAAAGCACTCTGCTTACCTAGCTGAGAATAAAAATCCGTTTAACCTAGCGTTAAGGGGAACCCTTAACGCTAGGTTCGAGTTGGTTAGCTTGGGCTTGGAATATTCGCCACCATTCGCATAGATGTTGTAAGTTCTTCCATTTGTAACCAAGGTTTCAAATACGCTATTGCGCTATAAGAACCCGGAGCTCCAGGAATTTCCTTAACCTCGACACGAGCCTCCGCGAGAGGGAATTTTACCTTCATCTCTGCGCTAGCATCTGGATTGGAGTTGGTATAACCAGAAATCCATTTGTTTAACCAGCGCTCACAATCTTTAGCTTCCATAAATGAGCCAATTTTATCGCGGGCCATAACTTTTAAGTAGTGGGCGATTCTTGATGTGGCCATTAGGTAGGGTAGGCGTGCCGATATAGATGCGTTTGCAGTAGCGTCAGGATTATCGAAAACTTTCGGATTTTGAGCGCTCTGCGCACCAAAGAATACAGAGTAATCAGTATTCTTATAGTGACAAAGAGGCAAGAAACCTTGTGAGCTTAGCTCGCCTTCACGACGATCGGTAATGCCGATTTCAGTAGGGCATTTTTGATCGGTATCGCCGTCGTCACTTTTAAATAGGTGCGTTGGTAAACCCGTAACTTTACCGCCACCTTCAGCGCCGCGAATAGCGGTACACCAAGAGTTTTCAGAAAATGCGTTTGTAAGAGTTGTTCCCATTACATAGGCCGCATTCATCCAGCAGTAGTCATCGTGCTCTGCCTTTTTTGACATCTCGCTACCTTCAGCTTGTTGAAACTCTTCAAAATTAAAGCTTTCAACAGGCTTAGTAGCAGAACCATAGGGTGAGCGTGCAAGTACGCGGGGCATTACGAGCGTCGTAAAGCGTGAATCTTCGCTTTGTCGGAAGCTACGCCATTTAATGTATTCAGCCGACTCGAAGATACTGTTCAGGTCGCGCGGCTTGGAAAGCTCGGTAAAGTCCCCAAAACCAAACATATCAGACCCTGCAGCCGAAATGAAAGGGCAGAAGCCTGCCGCAGCGACGTTCGACATATTACTTAACATCTCGATATCTTCAGGGTGGTTACTGAATTCAAAGTCACCAATCATGCAGCCGTAAGGTTCGCCACCAGCGGTGCCAAACTCTTCTTCATACATTTTTTTAAATGTTTGCGACTGATCGAATTCAACGGCTTTATCTAAATCACGATAAAGCTCTCGTTTACTGAGGTTGAGCATGCGAATTTTAAGGGTTTTGCCCGTTTCGCTATTCATAACCAAGTGGTTTAGGCCACGCCATGATCCTTCTAATTTCTGAAAAGCCTTGTCATGCAATACTGCTGACAGCTGTTTAGATATAGCTTGATCGATGGCCGCTACAGCCTGATCGATAGTTTTGGTAAGGTTGCGATCCCAAGTAACGGTCCCCTTAAGAGCCTGCTCTGTCAATGTAGAGAGGAGATCTTGGGTATCTTCAGCGCTAGTTTGTTTTGTTGCGCCAATTGCTTGTTCAAGCAAACTTACTGATTTTTCTTCTGTTTCGAGTTCGGCGCCTTTTACTTCTTCTTCAGTACTCATTTTTCTTCGTCCCCTTTATCAAGACCAAGTTCTGTAGAAAGGCCGGCAAGGTTTTCTGTATTTTTTAGAATTTCTTCTAATACCGTTTCAAGCTCTTCAGATCGATCCGCTTTGCTTAAAAGGCTGCGCAGTTTAGTGCGTGACGCAAGTAGCGCTTTTAGCGGCTCTACTTGTTCAATAATGGCTTCTGGAGAAAAGTCATCCAAGTTGTTAAAGTCGAGCTCTACAGCCATTTTTGAGCCGTTATCGGCTAAGGTGTTCTCAACTTGTAAGCTGAGTTTTGGGTTAACTTTTGCAAGTACATTATTGAAATTGTCGCGATCAATTTGTACAAACTTTCGGTCTTTTAAAGACTTTCGGGCTTCGACGTTATCACCTGAATAATCACCCATGACACCTGCTACAAACGGTAATTCCTTTTTTTCCTCAGCGCCATTTGACTCGACGTCATAAGTAATATGTACGCGAGGTTTACGTACCCGTTTAAGCTTGTTGTGGATACTCTCCGACATGTGGTTCTCCTTGATAATGTATGTTTAATATAAGTGTTGTTGGTAAATCAATATTCTATTACCAAGAGGACGTTTCTTCCACCGGTTCGGCGTTAGAAGTTGTACTCTCGCTAATAGGTTTACTGGTAGCGGCTTGTGGCGTTTTTGGTATGACATAGCTGTCTGTTGCTGTGCCGTCTAACTTCACGCCTGTAAGCTGCGTATAAAGTCCCCGAGAAGTATCATCGGGTAACAGTTGTAACATAAGTTCGGATATAGGCATACGGCCCCATTCGATAAGCCGGTCTATACTAGATGATAATGGTGTATGAGGCTCATACAAACGAAAGAAATCCGCCGCTTCTTTTAGCCGGGTAAGCGCATCTTCTCGGTTTAGCGGTGCGCCCGTTCGTGACAATTGTGAGCTGGCTCCATTCGCTGTAACGTCGGATGTTTGCTGACTTGAAGCTTCAACTGCTTCTGCAGCTTCAACTGCTTCTGCAGCTTCCACTTCAGTTGCCTGCTTATCTAGGCGCTCCTTGTTCACAAAGCGTACAGTCCGGAGAATTTCGTTGAGTGTTTCGTTTATTGCGCTTGAAGGGGGCGCGTCATTGCCGCAGTGCGTACGTAAGTTCTCGTTAATCGATTTGTAGGAGCTAATTGAGCTTTCCATATCGTCGATTAAGTCGATATAAAACTGAAGACTAGTATCGTTTAGTGTCGCAGCAATGGTTTCGGCCGAAAAACCGAGAGTATCTATAAGTTCAGCTTGCTCGTCCTCGTCTTTTACTTGACCTGCATTTCGTGCTTGCTGATATTGCCAATAGGAGAAGGGGCCATCGCTTGCTTCGTCTGTAATGAAACTGTTGCGCAAAGGGGTTAATAGTGCGCCCTCCGTACCTTGGCCGTTTAGGCCCGTTAGTGGTGCAACCTTTGTTTCTATGCCGTCTTCATCTGGTTCGGGGTAGAGCCCATCCCAATATCGTTCTATGAGCCCGTCAATAAGCATTAGCCCATCGCGTAGACCGGTGTAACCTTCTAGGCGTAATAGGGCTTCTAAATACCAACAGGCAACTTCTAAATCTTTACTGGTGGATTGTAATATTTTGGGCGCAAGCGAATAAACTGTGCGCCAACCACTCATGGCATCTGAACTGTCATTTTCATCAAATAAATTAGAGCGTTCGGCAGCTCGTGCACTATTTCGCGCATCCTTTAAACCGTAATAGTCTGAATTGTATGCGCGGTCATTGCGTATATCAGACCCAACTGGATTTTCAGTCTCGATTGGCGCTAGCAATGATTCTATATCAATAACTTTCGGGTTGGGCATTGTGTTTTCGAACCTTTTTTGAGATGTCGATCCTTCGAAATTGGCTTAGCAGCGCCACCGGATATTATATGTTTTTAAATCTTATTGATTACCGAAGGTCTTAGTATTTCATATGGAGGACATTATGCCTAATTCACTATTGCAATAACAAAGTTTTTATTCGCTAAAGAGCACAAATTTTGTGCGTCGTGTCACAATAATAGTTGCATAGTCAGCTCTAACATCCATAGGCCTACCAATAGCTAGTAGGATGATTTAAGTGCCGCGCAGCTGAAGGATTATTGCACCTTAGGTAAATCGATTAATTAGGGGCTATTATTAGGCGGTTCATTGAACTGGCTCCTCTGATAATAATCGCACAAGTCGTTAAAATATACGATGTTGGTGAATTAAGACGATTACACTCGCTGAAAGCGGTAATGCTCTAAAGTATGCGGGTTAATTTGAGTTCCTTTTAATATATAACCGGTTTAATCAATTCGAAGATCACGTGATACGTGTGTATTTTGTCAATGTTTATGCCTGTAAATACTATTTTGCGAAATTGCATTAGTCGGTATACTCGATCAAAATCTTATAAGGTGTTTTTTATGGGTAAGCCCGCAGCCCGATTAGGCGATATGCATATTTGCCCCAAGGTCAATCCTGGTCCGGTACCTCATGTTGGGGGTCCGATAGCATTGGGTTCGACTAATGTATTTATTGGCGGTATGCCAGCCGCACGTGTTGGTGATATGGCCGTGTGCGTTGGTCCGCCAGATAAAGCCGCTTCTGGCTCATCAACGGTCTTAATAAATGGTAAACCTGCTGCACGTATGGGGGACTCAACGGCACACGGTGGTAAAATAATTATTGGTTGCCCAACGGTATTGGTAGGTGGCTAGCCAGTTTCAAGGTTAGTTAGATAACACACGCCGTAAAGTTACGCCTTAAAATAGGTTCTCGAGTTACTCTCGATGCTGCGGCCTAAATAGCAACTCTTGAATGATTCTTTCATTTACGAATAATCATTAGCAACTAGCACAACGTATGCTTAGGGTTGTTAGATATATTCGGTTTGCTGTTTAGTCATCCCCTTTGTTATCTCCGAATTAAGCTATTGCGGAGTAATAAGCCCTTCACTGATAAAGTGCTAAGCTCTACCAATACCTATGAATAGACGCCGTGACTCGGTAGTTATAATGTAACTTTGCGACTATCACTGTGTCACAACGCTAAATCACACTACCCGCGTGGTAGTTATCGAAAGATACTGCGCGCCTTTGTTTTGATAGCGGTGCGGTGTCTTGAGTAGGAATGCTGTGTCTTGAGTAGGAGTGCTGTAAGTTCGCACATGATACGAATATGCCTCTCATGCTAAAAAAGCCCACTGAATCAATGAATACGTCGTAATACGTTCGATTCTTAATGAAACGCTTGAAATAGTTTTGGCTACTTATTGCTAAGCCTAGGCACTTTTTGATTTTGTGAACGCGGCATCTAGCTGGTGCTTTAGGTGGGCGGACAGGCTCACCTAAATGCAGTGATCAAGTGTTAAGCCCTGATAAGTGGGGGGAGCTGGTTATATTTTCTAAAGCCCAAATTATCTACGTAGGTGTTGCGATGTTGCGATGTAGTAGGGTAAAGAGCAGTAGTTGCTTAGACCCGTTCTGTCGCTAAGTTCCTATCATAGACAAGGGCCTTATCTCATATGGAGTGCGCCACCAGTGGATTTATTATTTACTTTCGGTGCAGACTCTAATTCGTCAACGACCGATTGTGCATGCGTCGCGGAAGTAAGCGTTTAGAGTAACGCAGGCGCGAGTTGCCGAGAAAGTATTTACACTGAATCAGAGTTCTCTAACTATATTAGGCACATTAGTTTGATTAGGTTTAGATTTTAATACTATAACGCAAGGTCTAGCTACCATCGCTTTGCGCAAGTGATTTTAGATGCCTTTTTAAAGAGAAGTGCAAGGCGCAGCACTAACTACGCCCACTTATTACATTTTAAAGAATTGTGTGAGCCTATCGAGTTTGGATGCTTGATCAGCCATGCTTTGGCTGGCGGCTGTGGCTTCCTCGACAAGAGCCGCGTTTTGTTGAGTGATTGAATCCATTTGGGCAATCGCTGCGCTAACTTGATTTACGCCCTGGCTTTGCTCTTGCGCACTTTGCACAATGGCGTCCATCATGGTTCCTACATGTGCTATTTCGTCCACAATGCGTGCAAGTGTTTTCCCGGATGTTTCAACAAGTTTTGTTCCTTCGTCAACTTTCTCGGCTGAATCGTTGATCAAGCTTTTGATTTCTTTCGCGGCCGAGGCAGAGCGTTGTGCCAAGTTACGAACTTCTCCGGCGACGACGGCAAAACCCCGACCTTGTTCCCCTGCGCGTGCGGCTTCTACAGCGGCATTTAGTGCAAGGAGGTTCGTTTGAAAAGCGATTTCATCGATTACGCTAATTATATTCGATATTTTTTCACTCGATTGGTGGATTTCTTTCATGGCAAGAGCTGAGTCACTAACGGATTTATCACCTTCGCGTGCGATATCGACCGAACGCTTTGATCGATCATTCGCGCTTAAGGCATTTTCTTCACTTTTTTGAACAATAGTGGTTATCTCTTCCATGCTCGAGGCCGTTTCTTCAAGCGACGAGGCTTGCTCTTCGGTGCGTTGACTCAGATCCATATTGCCGGAGGATATTTCATGAGCGGAGCGACAAATCTCACTCGCTCCGACACTAATCTCACGCATAACCTCTCTGAGTTTTTCAATGGTCGCGTTGGCACCTGTCTTTAATACACCAAACTCCCCGTCGTAATCTCTTTCAATTGTTTGGCTAAGATCACCGCCCGCCATTGCCGACAGCACACGCGTTATATCGGCCAATGCAATATTGGTTGTTTGTAATAGCCCATTTAGGCCTTCGCTAATTTTTCGGAAGAAACCGTCTTTATTGCTAACATCGATCGATTGACTAAAGTCACCGGAGACAGCGGATTCGATCATCTAATCGATTTCTTTTTCTATTAGTACTTCAGCACTACGGTCTTGCCATTCGACGACTGTTCCTAGGCGTACGCCCTCTGATGACTGAATGGGATTGGCCGTTAGAACAAAAGTTCGTGAACCGGCTTTAACTTGATTTTTATAGGTGTTTTTTAGATCGGTGAGTAGATGACGTTGATGACGTTGATGACTGACATCTTTAT
>JBLIMQ010000028.1:0-36714 GCA_047638775.1 Flavobacteriales bacterium | reverse complement strand
TCATGGTTGCTACGGGCTTATTTTGCATCGTGGCGTTTGCAGGTTTAGGCTTTTACCTTGGTTATAGCATTGAATCCAAGCGTCGACGTTTGGCCCTAAATCAACGCATGTTGCGGCCGGCGGCGGCTGGTGATGATGGTGACGGCTTGACGGACCCCTTGTTTCAAAGCAAAGATATATTTGATGTGAAAATCAAAAAGGCCGACGAAAAGCTATTGGGTATTGATGACGAAGAGGAGGGAGGCGAAGGCGAGAACGACGTAGCGAGTGACCTTAGCCTTGATGACGATGTTTTCGAATTAGTTGATGAGGATGGAGGGGCGCCAAAAAGCGATTTCGCTGATGAAGTTTTCCGTGCCTACGATATCCGCGGTATCGTGGGTGAGCAGATCGACAAAAAGTTTGCTTATGCGTTAGGGCAGGCTGTTGCTAGCGGAGCAATCGATGCGCGCGAAGATACCGTGTTGGTTGCACGCGACGCACGAACGCATAGCCCTGAACTTGCCGAGTGGTTAATTCGCGGCATACTGAGTACGGGCTGTAATGTTATTAACATTGGTACGGTGCCAACGCCACTGATGTATTTTGCTTTGGAAACCTTAAACGAAGCGAAAAGTGGCGTCATGATTACCGCCAGCCACAATCCTGCCGAATACAACGGTTTTAAAATTGTTCTTAACGGTGTTACACGCTCTGGTGATGACATCAAAGCGCTTCGTCATCGGATGATTGAAGGCGAACCTTATAAGGGAGCGGGTGTTGAGCATAAGCATGAAGTCATTGATAGCTATATCGATACGATATTTTCAGATGTCGCGTTGGCCGGAGAGCTGACAGTTGTAGTTGATGCCGCGAATGCCGTGCCCGCTATTATTGCCCCGCGTTTATTTGAGGAGCTTGGGTGCCGAGTAATCCCTCTTTATTGCGACCTTGATGGTTCGTTTCCAAATCATAATCCAGACCCATCTATTGAAAGCAACTTAAAAGATCTTATTGCCAAAGTTAAAGAGGAGTCGGCTGATATCGGCATCGCTTTAGATGGCGATGGCGATCGCTTGGTGGTTGTTAGCCCCAGTGGTGAAATCATTTGGGCTGATCGTCTGCTGATGGCTTTTTCCAAGGATATTATTTCACGTAACCCGGGGGCTGATGTTGTATTTGACGTGAAGTGCTCGCGACACCTGGCTAGCTGTATAACGAATTTTGGCGGCCGGCCAGTAATGTGGAAAACGGGTCACGCCTTAATGAAGCAAAAAATGGTCGAAAGCGGTGCGGTCGTTGGTGGCGAATACTCGGGACACATTTTCATTAAAGATCGTTGGTTTGGCTTTGATGATGGCATGTATGCCGCGGCTCGTCTGTTAGAAATTATGAGCTTGCAGGGTGAAGATGTTGATACCTTGTTCTCTGAATTCCCGATATCGCTAACAACACCAGAAATTAGAATTTCGGTTTCGGAGAGTCGAAAGTTTCAAATTATCGAAGAGTTGATTCAAAAAGGTGATTTCGGTGAGGGTCGATTGACGCTTATTGATGGTGTTCGTGTTGATTACGCCAATGGTTGGGGTTTGGTTCGCGCATCTAATACAGGTCCTGCAATCACCTTGCGTTTTGAAGCGGACGATGAGAAAACCATGCATAAAATAAAATCAATTTTTGTTCGTGAATTACGAGCTATTGATCAAAGTATACAAGTCGATTGGAATAATAATTAATATGAGTTCATCTGAAAGCCCTGCAAGAGTTGCTGAAGTTTTAACAGAAGCATTGCCGTATATTCAAAAATTCACTGGTAAAACCGTGGTCGTAAAGTTTGGCGGAAACGCGATGACCGACGAGTCACTGCAAAACAGTTTTGCCCGCGACATTGTCTTAATGAAGCTCGTTGGTATGAATCCTATTGTTGTTCATGGCGGCGGCCCTCAAATTGGGAGTCTTTTAGAAAAGCTCGATATAAAATCAGAGTTCATCGAAGGGATGCGCGTTACCGATAGCGCCACGATGGATGTGGTTGAGATGGTGTTGGGCGGATCGGTAAACAAGCAAATTGTGAGTTTGATTAACCGTAATGGTGGTTTAGCCATTGGTGTTACCGGAAAAGATGGGAATCTTATTCAAGCAAAAAAATTGGAATTCCGTCGTAACTTACCTGAAATGAAAACCAGTGAAATTATTGATATTGGACACGTAGGTGAGATTGAATCAATCAATCGCGATGTGATTGACCTTATGGTGAACAGTAACTTTATCCCAGTTATTGCACCTATTGGTGTCGGTAAAGATGGTGCGTCATATAATATCAATGCGGATCTAGTGGCGGGTAAAATAGCCGAAGTACTCCAAGCCGAAAAACTAATGTTACTGACGAATGTTGCAGGTCTACAAGATAAAAAAGGCGAAACCCTTACAGGGTTAAGCACGCAGCGTGTTGATGAGTTAATTGCAGATGGCACAATCTATGGCGGCATGTTACCGAAAATTTCTTGTGCGCTTGATGCCGTTAAAGGTGGAGTGGCTAGCGCACATATCGTTGATGGCCGTGTAGAGCATGCTGTATTGTTAGAGATATTTACGGATACTGGTGCAGGCACTTTAATTAAAAGAAATTAACAACAAAAACAGCTAACGATTAAAAGTAGTTAACAATAAAAGAAGCTAACGGGAAAGCAGCTCGCGTTTTTCTGAATAGGATAAGTAATATGACGACAGAAAATAAAAAAAATCGCCGCCAGCAAATACTGGAGGCGTTAGCGATGATGTTGGAATCTAGTCCAGGTTCTCGCATTACTACTGCCGCATTAGCGAAAGAAGTTGGTGTCTCTGAGGCGGCGTTATATCGACATTTTCCAAGTAAATCAAAAATGTTTGAAGGCTTAATTGAGTTTATTGAAACAACAATATTTTCACAAATTACTTTAGTGATGAGTAATGAAATATCCGCAATTGATCGCTGTGAGAAATCGCTCTATATATTGTTGTTATTTTGTGAGCGAAATCCCGGTATTTCGCGTTTACTCAATGGTGATGCGCTAACGGGGGAGACTGATCGACTGCGCGCGCGTATAGCGCAACTTTATGATCGCCTGGAAACTCAGTTGCGCCAAACTCTGCGAGATGCGGAGTTGCGAGAAGGGACAAAATTTGGCTTGTCGGTTAATGCAACAACTAATTTAATGTTGACTGCAGCTGACGGTCGAGTTTCTCAGTTTGTTCGCAGTGAATTTAAACGAAAGCCCACTGAATTGTGGGCAGAGCAATGGAAGTATTTAATGTTTGGGTGCTATGAGTTGGCGAATTAATAGCTCAAGCGATAGTAGGGCGCGGTGACTTATTTTGTTGTGACCGAAATGAGGGGTGGTATTTACGGCCCCTTCTTTTTTTTGAGTACTAAGCTCTCGCCTAGAACGAATTCTCGTATGTTAGTGTCATAACCCGCTGAGACATCGATATACTCTTGCTCTCGTAGCTTCAATAGGCCTTCAGATACATATAGCTCGGTTTTGGTATCTTCCATTTGTTTTAGTAAGGTTTTTGAAACCTTTCTGCCTGAGCGTTCCGAGGCTGCGGCGCGTTTTACTAAATTTGCAATATTAATGTTTAGGTTGCTAATACTGCCTTTTAATATGGATATATTGGTGTTGATACTGGCTAATTTACGCTCTTTGGCGCGTTCAATCTCTTCAATCGTGTTAAATCGACGCTTTAAACTCTTATACGCGGCGAGTATTTCGCGCTCACGGTTTACCTGTGATATTTGTTCAGAGGATGGTGCTGGGGGAACGCGCTTTAACAGTTCACCTTTTGCCGTGATAACGTCATAGCCTTTTTGCACGTATTCAGTCGGGATGGCGCTATTTATCACTTGTACGCCATTGTTATCGACGTAACGATACAGTTTAACCAACGCGTGCAGGCTAACGCTGAATAGGCTGATAAATACTACCAAGGCAAGGTGATAAAGCCTCAACTTGGTAAATGGTAATTTCATTATGCTACTCCATATTTATCGCGATAGTGTTCAATGAGTTGAAGTTCTTGCGCGCTTCCTTGCTTGCGTAAGTATTCAATAACTTGCTCAAGCGTAACAATACTCAAAACAGGGATGTCACATTCTTGTTCGAGCTCTTGAATCGCAGATAGTTCACCATTGCCTTTTTCTTGTCGATCTAAACCGACAAGGATTGCGGAGGCCGTCGCATCATAGTCTTTAATAATGTCTAACACTTCTCGAATTGCAGTGCCTGCGGTGATAACGTCATCAATGATGGCAACCTTGCCCTTCAGTGGTGCGCCAACAAGTGTGCCGCCCTCACCATGGGCTTTCGCCTCTTTGCGATTGTAGGCGTAAGGGTAATCTTTATCATGGTGTAGAGCTAGGGCTATCGCCGTACTTGAGACCAAAGGAATGCCTTTATAGGCTGGACCGAAGAGCATATCGATATCGGCCTTTGAGTCGACAAGGGTTTGCGCATAAAACTGGCCAAGTTTAGCGAGTTGCGCGCCCGTTTGAAAAAGCCCTGCGTTAAAAAAATACGGGCTTACACGGCCAGATTTTAATGTGAACTGGCCAAATTTTAATACCTTGGCTTCGATGGCGAGCTTAATAAACTGTTCTTTATAATCTTTCATACGGTATTGGTACTATTTCTGCTTGTGGTTAATAGTTACATAGGTTTTATGGGTTTGTGCCTTGCTTGTCTGTACTCGGGTTGCTTTTGTTGAAATAAGCGGTGCCCGTTATCCCCAGAAATCCCCAAAAACGCCAATTTGAGGGCATATTATAGAAAAACCCTCAATTTGATGCTAATTCTAAACGAAGACAAATGAACATTTGCTGAATTCTCTTCTAAAGTAACTTATACGGGCTGCAATTTATATTGGCGAAAAAGTAATACGCGTAATTAGGTGACAATTGATGCATAACCTCGCGTTAAGAAGCTGTATTATAGCGCGCTGATCTTTCAAGAGGCGAACATGAGAATAATAAGTCTGTGCGTTGATGGTATTCATCAAGCGGCACAACGTGGTCTATACGAGTGGCTTGCTACCCAAGATGCCGACATTATTTGTCTGCAGGATCTTCGGGCGCTTGAGCCTGAGCTCGATCACGACATTTTTCACCCTAAAGGGTATTTTGCCTATTTCTTCGACTCGGGTGTGAAACACTATAATGGCGTTGCCATCTATACCCGCCATCAACCTAAGGCCCTAATATATGGTTTGGGGTTTTCGAGTGGCGTTGATATGGAAGGTCGATATTTGCAAATAGATTACGAGGGCTATTCAATCGGGTCATTGCTCGCCCCTCAGGCATTTTCTGAAACTGAATCTATGGATGTTAAGGATCAGTTTTTTGATGATATGCAGGCTTTATTGCATAAAATTACGCGAAAGCGACGTAGTTTTATTCTGTGTGGTAACTGGGGTATGGCGCATGCGGCTAAGGATGTCGAAAATAGTAGCCTGCATGAAGGGCGATCGGGCTTTCTAGAGCATGAGCAGAAGTGGATGGATCAACTGTTTCGACAGCTTGGTTATGCGGATGCTTTTCGTCAATTTGTTCCAGACGGTGGGGAGTACAGTTGGGCGCCGGATGATGGTCAGGATGCGATGCGGATCGATTATCACGTCGTATCGTCACGCTTGTCGCGCCGTATTGAAAACGCCGCGATCTATAAAACACAGAGCTTTTCTAGTCATAGACCGGTTATTGTCGATTATGATATCGATGATTTGGTCGAAGAGTACTAGGGAGCAAGCGATATAAGTCTAGGTAGGAAGCCTAGAGAATTGCGCTGGGGAGTTGAAAGAGATGATAGGCCTTATGCAAGAACTGTTTGCGTAAGGCCTGTCATCTATGTTCTAAAGCTCTGCTTAGCGTTCTGCAAGCCTTTTCAGCGCTAGTTTGCTTGCTGCTTTAACTTGCGCTGGCGCGGTGCCGCCAATATGGTCACGGGCAGCGACAGAGCCTTCCAGAGTTAAAACCTCAAATACATCATCTGTAATCTCAGTACTAAACTGTTGTAGCTCTTCGAGGCTCATCTCCGAAAGATCTTTGTTCTGCTCAATACCGTAGCCAACAGACTTGCCAACAATCTCGTGAGAGTCTCTGAACGGAATGCCCTTGCCCACAAGGTAGTCGGCTAGATCAGTCGCTGTTGAAAAGCCTCTGCGTGCGGCTTCGAGCATGCTGTCTTGTTTGGGCTCGATAGCCGGAATCATATCGGCAAATGCACGAAGACAATCTTTAACGGTATCAACAGTATCAAAAAGAGGCTCTTTATCTTCCTGATTGTCTTTATTATACGCTAGCGGCTGTGATTTCATCAGCGCCAGAAGCCCGATCAAATGACCATAGACACGTCCGCTCTTGCCGCGCACGAGTTCAGGGACGTCGGGGTTTTTCTTTTGGGGCATTATCGATGAGCCAGTGCAAAAGCGATCAGGCAGCTCAATAAAATTAAATTGCGCCGAGGTCCACAAAATAAGCTCCTCACTCGCTCGAGATAAGTGAGTCAATAGAATCGCGGCAAAGCTACAAAACTCAATTGCAAAATCACGGTCACTAACGGAGTCAAGTGAGTTGCGGGTTGGCTTGTCAAAATTGAGTAGCGATGCTGATAACTCACGATCAATTGGGTAGGTTGTTCCAGCAAGCGCTGCAGCACCAAGCGGACTTTGATTCATGCGGTCACGGCAGTCGATTAGGCGGCTGTAGTCACGTTCGATCATTTCGAACCATGCCATTAAGTGATGGCCAAAAGTGACGGGTTGCGCTGTTTGTAGGTGGGTGAAACCGGGCATAATAGTATCGTTATGGGCAAGAGCCTTTTCGGCTAGGCCGTGCTGCAATCGCGTTAACTCAACTACAATTAGGTCGATCTCGTCACGCAAGTAAAGCCGTATGTCGGTTGCTACTTGGTCGTTACGTGAACGTCCTGTATGAAGCTTCTTGCCGGTAATGCCTATGCGTGCGGTCAATGCGGCTTCGATGTTCATATGGACATCCTCGAGTGCGATAGACCACTCGAAGTTTCCGTCGTTAATTTCTTGTTCGATGGCATGAAGGCCGTCGATAATGGCCGTCTTTTCCTCGTCGGTTAGGACGCCGACTTTGGCGAGCATGGTGGCATGCGCGATGGATCCGCGAATATCTTGACTGGCTAAGCGTTGGTCGAATTGAACTGAGGCGGTAAAGCGCTCAACAAAGGCGTCGGTTGCTTCGGTAAAGCGGCCACCCCAGAGCTTATCTGGAGAAGGATTGGCTGTCGAAGATTTAGCTGTCGAAGGTTTAGCTGTGGAATCATTGCTCATATAAAACTAGGCTCTAAGGGCTGCAGTAGGGGCCGCGGTGACAATCGAAAGTGTAGGCTGGACCCAAAACAAAAAGGGCATTATAACCTAGTGAATAAAAAACGCAGGACAATCAATTAGAAGTGCCGATGAAACTCAAAAAAAATTCAATCACGGCCGCGCAGCAGGACAATTTTCTGCCAAATCTCTGTTCTACTCCAGCGGTGTTGTCATTACTCATACTCGGGGAGCTATTAGCTTTAGCGCTTGAGCTAGGTGGCGGGGGTATTGCGCGTTTCAGTTGGTCTCATTTTGGAACCAGCTCCTTGTTATTTCAGTGGGTTATTCTCAGTAGCGCAGGAACTATCTGTGTACTTAGACCTTATATCAGTCGCAGCGCTGCATTTGCTGCTGCGTGCTCCTTTTCTATTGTGTTGATTTATGGCGTTGGCTTGAGTGCCCTGGCACTGTGGGTTAGTAGCGGATTTAGTTCGGTTGATTTTCAACAGCTTTTAACTAACGGCTGTATTACCGCAATACTTTCCGGCGTTATGCTGCGTTATCTGTACTTGCAAGAGCAGCTTAGCCAGCAGAAACGCGCGGAGTTGCAAGCACGTCTTGAGGCTTTGCAGTCACGTATACGCCCTCATTTCCTATTTAATAGCCTGAACAGTATTGCAAGCCTCATTGATATCGATCCCGTGGCGGCCGAAAAATTGGTTGTAGATTTAAGTCGCCTGTTTCGATCTAGCTTACAAAAGTCCGGACTAATACCAATAGAGCAAGAGATTGATATATGTAAGCGCTTCGCCAGTATAGAGCAGGTGCGTTTGGGGTCTCGCCTGACGTTACATTGGAATATCGAGTCACTGCCAGCGAATTGCCAGATTCTTAATCTATTGATGCAGCCATTAATAGAAAACGCTATCTACCATGGCATACAGCCCTTACAGGCCGGCGGAACGGTTAAGGTAGAGATACGGTTGGTCAAAGGCGATGTCGTTATCAAAGTCACAAACCCCCGGATACCGGGTTCTGAGTCAAAGGTGTTATCGGTGGATAAGGCAATAGGAGAAACCGAAGCCGAAGCCAAAACTAGGGGTAATGGTATTGCGATGGCGAATATTCGTGATCGGTTAGCGGCGAGTTATGGTTCTGCGGGATATTTGCGACTCGTGAAGGGGGCAACAGATTTTAGTGTCATCCTGCGTTATCCTTCAGAGCTTGCTAATGAGCCAAAAGCTCAGGTAGATCGACCCGAAGAATTGATGAAAAGGCCAAAGTTAAAACATGCAAATACTGATCGTAGATGACGAATCGCTCGCTCGAGCGCGCTTAAAGCGGCTTTTAACCTGCATAGAGGGGTGCGAGGTTGTGGGCGAAGCTGTCGATGGAGTCGATGCATTAGATAAAGTCGAGGAGCTTGATCCAACCTTGGTATTCATGGATATCCGCATGCCTGGAAAGGATGGGCTTGAGGCGGCTCGGAACTTAGCGGAACTTAGCGACCCACCTGCCATAGTATTTTGTACGGCCTATGATGAATATGCTCTAGAAGCGTTTACTACTTTAGCGGTAGGTTACTTGGTCAAGCCGGTACAGCTGGAAGACTTACAGGGTGTCATTGCCAAAGCGCAAAAAATTAACAAAGCGCAAAAATCGGCGCTGTCATCACCAGAAGCCAAAAATAATTCGAAGGAACGAAAACATATTTCGGCAAAAAGTCGAAAGGGGATGGAGCTGATTGAGTTGGACGGTGTGTATTGTTTTGTTGCAGACCAGAAATACGTAACCATTCATCATCGAGAAGGCGAGACCTTGATCGACGATACCTTGAAGGAGCTTGAAAGCGAGTTTAGTGAAGGCTTCATTCGTGTGCATCGTAATGCTTTAGTCTCAATTCAGCAGATATCAGCGATGGAAAAGACCAAAGCGGGGCACTACGAACTACGTCTAAAGGATAGCGATTATCGTCCATCTGTCAGTCGTCGTCATTTAGGCGGCTTACGTGACTTGCTAAATTCAATGTGATTTAACTTAATGTAACTTAACTTAATGTGACACTAAGTTAAGTTACATTAGTACAATGTCACTCAATTTTATGTCGCCTGAATAACCTGAGATAAACTCAAGCCCCGTATAAACTCCAAAAGAGGCATCTGCTATGATGAGCGATTATTATCATAGCTTAGTCGTGCTCTAATTCAGTATTCAGTATTCAGTATTCAGTAAAGGAACATAGCCTCCATGTCATTAATACGTATCGCAACGCGCAAAAGCGCGCTGGCACTCTGGCAAGCCGAGACCGTCAAATCGGCTTTAGAAGCCAAATATCCCGATCTTGTAGTTGAATTGCTTCCCTTAAGCTCAAAGGGAGACAAAATTTTAGATGTTCCATTGGCTAAAGTTGGTGGGAAAGGCTTGTTTGTGAAAGAGCTAGAAGAAGCCATGCTCGCGGGTGATGCTGACATAGCCGTTCACTCGATGAAAGATGTACCAATGGAGTTTCCAGAAGGCTTGGGTTTAGCGGTTATTTGCGAGCGTGAAGATCCACGTGATGCTTTCGTATCCAACCGTTATAAAAGCCTAGATGAACTCCCGCAAGGCGCGGTTGTTGGAACGTCTAGTCTGCGTCGACAAAGTCAAATTTTGAGCCTTCGTCCGGATCTTAAAATTAACTTTCTTCGCGGTAATGTCAATACGCGTTTGGCAAAGCTCGATGCGGGCGACTACGACGCAATTATTCTGGCGGCGGCGGGCCTTATTCGTCTTGGCTTTGAAGCGCGTATTGCAGATTTTATTTCTATTGAATCCTGCTTGCCAGCGGGTGGTCAGGGCGCTGTGGGTATTGAGACGCGTCTTACTGACACCAAAATAAATGTATTACTCAGTGCGCTGCACCACGATGACAGCGCGGACTGTGTGATAGCCGAGCGTGCGATGAACCGCAGATTGGAAGGTGGCTGCCAAGTTCCGATTGCTTCATTTGCGATAAAGGAAGGTGATGACCTATATTTGCGCGGTTTAGTGGCCAAGCCAAATGGCGATGTTATTTTACGCGCAGAGACACGCGGTAAAGCGACTGAAGCTGAAGCTTTAGGAGTTGCGCTTGCAGAGAATCTACTCGAGCAGGGAGCAGGTGCTATATTGGCCGCTGTATATGAAGCGGGGCTGTAAAACTGTGACGAGGGTTCTCGCAAGCCGGCCACAGGCACAAAATGTCACTTGGCTTCGGCGTCTGAATGAATATGGGTTTGAGACAATTAACCTGCCATTACTGGCGATTACTGAACTTGAAGACTGTGGTGAAAAGCGTCAATCGCAGAATTACATTGCCAATTTAGACCAGTATAATCATTGTATTTTTGTCAGCCAAAATGCCGTGCATTATGGCTTTGATGCGATCGATGCCCAATGGCCTCAGGTGCCGATCGGCATTGACTGGATCGCTATAGGCCGTAAAACACAGGCGCAAATGGAGCGGGCTTTGGATGCTATGAACGCCAGTATTTACGTGAGTGTTGGTAGCGAAGTTATGACATCAGAATCGCTTTTGGCGCTGCCGCAATTGCAGAGTATTAAGAACAAAAAAATATTGATCTGCCGTGGTATGGGTGGACGAAAAGTTTTGAGTGATGAACTTAACGCGCGAGGCGCTATAGTCGATGAATGTATTTTATATCGCCGTGAGCGACCGAGTACCTGCACTGAAGATTTTTCCAAAATAGATTTTGTGAACGACGATATATTGTGTGTATTTAGCGGTGAAACACTCGAAAATTTAGCGGCTCTAATGGCTAAATCTCGGTCAAATCAAAAGGCAGACTTGAAGAACAATAAACTCGTTGTGCCCGGTGAGCGTGTTGCTAACATCGCTAAAGGATTGGGGTTTAAACAAGTGGTCATCGCAGCAAACGCAAGCGAAGATGAAATGATGGCGACACTTAAGTGCTATCTATAAACTATATTCACAAAAAATTATTAAGCTAAACTGTTTTCATCAAAGCTGTTTTTTTATAAATGTGTTATCAAAGGTTTAATCGTAAAATCTAATGACAGGTTTAACTGAATAGCTCTAATTAAGTCGGTTTAACTAAAACAGTTTAACTGCATAAGTTTAACTACATAAGTTTAACTACATAGGTTGAACTAAAACAGATTAACTGTATAGGCTTAACTGAAAATGTCGCTAATAAAGTGTAGCGAAGAATTTTGCCAAAGGGGCAAGTAATGGATAAGAAGGATTCTGATAACTCCATCGAGAATGTAGGCGATGGGAAAGTATTAACTTCGAATAAAACTAAGCCACAAACTGCCGGTGCTAACGTACCTAGTGCTGATATTTCTAGTTCTAACGTTTCCAGTGCTGATGTTTCTAGCACAAAGGTTACCGATGCTAAAGCTTCGAGTGCTGAGGTTTCACGTAAGGAAGTTTCAAATAAAGAATCTTTGGATGAAAAAACTTCGAGCGAGAAAATTCCCGGCGTGAAAGTGACCGTAAGTAAGATAAAAGGAACCGAAAACGATTCTGTATCGGCGTCGCACAATAATGCGGGTGTTACATCTAAAAAGTCAAACCGACCAAAGCCTACGGTTTCTAAAAAACCAAAAACTTCAAACAATCGTGGCTGGCTAGTTTTTTCGGCTTCGTTGCTTTTTATCATTATTGTCGGTATTGCCGGAATTGGAGTTGCGGGGTACTTGGCTTATCCCGAATATCAAAAATATCAAAATGTTCAGTTAGTATTTGAAAAAAAATTAGAAAGTTTAAGTGCGGGTTTGGTGGCGAGTAATGCCAAGACTAATCAGTTAGTAAAGAACTTGACTGATAATAATGCGGGCTATAAGAAACGATTGGAGTTAACCGAATCTCGCTTAGACAGCACCACCAAACGATTGCGCGCACTATCAAGTACAAGTCGAGAAGATTGGTTGTTGGCCGAAGCGGAATATCTATTGAAGCTAGCGAACCAACGCATTGTTATTGAAAAGCACGCAAGCAATGCGATTGCTTTACTAGAAGAGGCGGATGAAATACTGCGCGCGATGGATGAACTTGAATTGCGGCCATTACGTGCGGCTATTACTCGTGATTTAGCTGCGCTAAAACTTGCTGACGCGGTTGATTTTGAAGGTTTATATTTGCAGCTAAATGCTTTGGCTGAGCAGGTTGAAAATTTGCCTCTGTACACCTCAACGTTGTCAGAGTTGGGCCGTGTTGATGAGGTAGGCGGGGCGGTAGCCAATGAGAATAATGGCGTTCTGGTTTCTAGTTTTAAGAGGTTTTTAGAAAAGTACAAAGACTATATACGTGTTGTTGATCTTGACGAAAATTCTAAGGGATTAATTTCAACGGAATCAACCTTATATTTACAGCAGAACTTGAGACTGACCTTAGAGCGTTCGCAGTTAGCGCTTTTGCGCGAACATGAAAAAATATATCAGCAAAGTTTACAGCAGGCTCAAACTTGGGTGCTTAAATATTTCCCAGTTTCCGAGCGTTCGCAAAAATTCAATAGAGAGCTTGCAAGTTTAAGCCAGAAAAATATTATTCAAGAGCTTCCTGATATATCTCATTCATTAGAACTACTGCATGTCTATATTGATAGCCTACATCGATTGGGAAGTGTAAACCAAAATCAAGGAGCGTCATTGTGAGGCTTTGGCTTATTTTGGGTTTGGTGGTTGCTTTAGCGGGGGTTTTTACTATTGAGCTTCTGCAGGGGGATACGGGGCATGTTTTGATAAGTTTCGGTTCAACTGCAGTTCAAATGAGTATTTGGTTGGCGCTCTTTGTTCAAGTCGGTATTCTCCTCTTTATATATATTGTGTACAAATCCGTTCGTGCGATTTTTTCATACTTTGGCTCAAGCCTCTCTTGGTTTTCGTCAAAGCGTGCGTACAAAATTGAGCATAAATACCGAATGGGTTTACTGCATTTTTTTCGTGGTGAATGGAAGGCGTCTAAAGAGCAGCTATCAGCGGTAAAGTCGAAAAATTTACCGATTGTCAGAGTGATGGCAGCGGCTGAAGCGGAGTTAAAAATGGGCGATATCGACGCCGCTATTTTTCGCTTGCGCGATGCTGAAAAACGTTTCCCTGAAGAGCAGCTTTGGTTAGGAGGGATGTTGTTAAAAATGCTGATCGATTTAGGACGCTACAGTGAAGCGGGCTTGGTATATTCAGATCTCGCACGTAAATCACCGAGTGATAGCTTTATTGCCGAGAAAGGATTACGCGTACTTATTGGGCAAGGAAAGTGGCTCGAAGCGATATCGACGCTCGAAGGTTTGCGCAGTAAAAGAATATTGACTAAACCTCAAGTCGAACTAATATCGATCGATCTTCAACAAAAGCGGCTGGTAGCCTTGGGGCACGGAGCGGATTTAAATGCATCCGTATTGGAGCATGCATGGGCGGAAGTTCCTAAACCATTAAAGAAGACCTTATCTCTAGTCGAGGTATATGCTGATTTGCTTTACCGCGTTAAAAACTTCGTGGTACTGGAAGAGTTAATCGCAATTCAGTTGGGTTTCAACTGGTCGCAAACATTATTACGTCTCTATGGCATGATCGAATCATCCGATATGAAGCTGCAAATGAGTAAAGCCGAACGTTGGTTAAAAAAGCACGAAGATGATGCCGTACTACAGTGTGTTTTAGCAAAGTTAGCCACCCGCAATCAATTGTGGGGTAAAGCAAAAAGCTATTATTTACGCAGTTTGGAGTTAACGGAAAGCACAGAGGCCTATCAGGGTTTAGCTGATTTGGCTGAAGAGCAAGGCGATATGCCGCAGAGTCTGCAATGGTACAAAAAAGCCGCATTAAATGCGGCTTGATGTGTTTTTTGTGTTTTATGTGCATCGAAAAATTGTGTAATGCTAGGAAAGAATGTCGAGATCATCCCAGAGCGAATCGATTTTATCTTTCACGGCCGGTGTCATTTCTATCACTCGCCCCCATTCCCGCGACGTTTCACCAGGCCATTTATTCGTGGCATCAATACCCATTTTAGATCCCAAGCCTGACACAGGTGAGGCGAAGTCTAAGTAATCGATGGGAGTGTTGTCGATTAATGTTGTATCACGGCTGGGGTCTACACGTGTCGTTAAGGCCCAGATAACATCATTCCAATCGCGAGCGTTTACGTCATCGTCCGTTACGATTACAAACTTGGTGTACATAAACTGGCGTAAGTAAGACCAGATGCCGAGCATTACACGCTTGGCGTGCCCAGGATACTGCTTCTTCATGGTTACTACGGCCATCCGATAGGAGCAACCTTCGGGCGGCAGGTAAAAATCGACAATTTCTGGGAACTGTTTTTTTATTAAGGGCACAAAAACTTCGTTTAATGCCAAGCCTAATATCGCGGGCTCATCAGGTGGCCGGCCAGTATAGGTGCTGTGGTAGATCGGGTTTTTTCGGTGGGTAATACGCTCTACGGTAAATACCGGAAAGCTGTCGACTTCGTTGTAATAGCCCGTGTGGTCGCCGTAAGGGCCTTCGTCGGCCATGTGCCCCGGAGCGATGTAGCCTTCGAGTATATATTCGGAAGTGGCAGGGACTAACAGGTCGTTACCAATACTTTTAACGACTTGAGTTTTTTTCCCGCGCAATAGACCGGCAAACGCGTATTCACTCAATGAGTCTGGCACGGGAGTAACAGCACCTAAGGTGGTGGCTGGATCAGCGCCTAAGGCAACTGACACCGGAAAATTTTCACCGGGGTGTTGCTGCTGCCACTCTAAAAAATCAAGCGCGCCGCCGCGGTGGCTTAGCCAGCGCATAATAAGTGTATTTTTACCGGTAAGCTGCATACGGTAAATGCCTAAATTTTGGCGTTCTTTATTAGGGCCCTTGGTTATCACTAAAGGCCATGTAACTAATGGAGCAACGTCACCAGGCCAGCAGGTTTGAATCGGCAAATATTGTAAGTCGACGGCGTCACCTTCAATAATGACGTCCTGGCAAGGTCCTTTACGTAAGATTTTGGGTGCCATATTTAAGACTTGTTTAAATATGGGGAGTTTTTCCCACGCGTCACGCATGCCTTTTGGTGGTTCAGGCTCTTTTAAAAATGCGAGTAATTCACCAACTTCTCGCAGTGAATCTACGGACTCTTGGCCCATACCTAAGGCGACTCGTTCAGTCGTGCCAAATAAATTACCTAACAGAGGGGTGTCAAAACCGATAACGTTTTCAAAAAGTAGAGCAGGGCCGCCGGCTCGAAGTGTGCGATCACAGATTTCAGTGATTTCGAGCTCGGGGCTAACGGGATGTTGAATACGTTTTAAAAGGCCTTTAGCTTCGAGTAGGGTTATAAATTCTCGTAAATCGCTATAGGCCATGGCATTCAATATCGCGTGAAGGGTTACTTAGATTTCATTGACTGGAAGAATTCGTTATTCGTTTTTGAGCCTTTAAGGCGCTCGATCAAAAACTCAGTTGCAGCGGTATCTTCCATGTCGTGTAGCAATTTACGTAATATCCATACGCGTTGTAATTCGTCTTCAGGAATTAACAAGTCTTCGCGACGAGTACCTGAACGGCGAATATTAATCGCTGGATAAACACGTTTTTCGGCTACTTTACGGTCTAGGTGTAACTCTAAATTACCGGTACCTTTAAACTCCTCGTAGATAACTTCATCCATTTTAGAACCAGTATCAATAAGCGCTGTTGCAATAATTGAAAGGCTACCACCTTCTTCAATATTACGTGCAGCACCAAAGAAGCGCTTAGGTCGTTCAAGAGCATGTGCATCAACACCACCGGTTAATACTTTACCGGAGGAGGGGATAACAGTGTTGTAGGCACGAGCAAGGCGGGTAATCGAATCAAGCAAGATTACGACGTCTTTTTTGTGCTCGACTAAACGCTTAGCGCGTTCGATAACCATTTCGGCTACTTGCACGTGACGCGAAGGCGGCTCATCAAATGTGGAGGCAACAACTTCGCCACGCACGGAACGTTGCATTTCTGTTACTTCCTCTGGACGCTCGTCGATAAGAAGAACGATAAGGTAGCACTCTGGATTGTTACGCGTAATCGCCTGAGCGATATTCTGCATCATGATGGTTTTACCCGCTTTTGGCGGTGCCACGATGAGTGCGCGCTGACCTTTACCGATAGGCGAGGTCAAATCAATAATACGTCCAGTCAAATCTTCCGAAGATCCGTTGCCGGTTTCTAGTGTTAAGCGAAGATTTGGGAAAAGTGGCGTAAGGTTTTCGAAAAGAATTTTGTTGCGCGAATTTTCGGGCTTATCAAAATTAATTTCATTAACTTTTAATAAAGCGAAATAACGTTCGCCTTCTTTAGGCGGACGAATTTTACCGGAAATGCAGTCGCCAGTACGTAAGTTAAAGCGACGAATCTGGCTTGGCGAAACATAAATGTCATCGGGGCCAGCTAGGTAAGATGCACTAGCGGAACGCAAAAATCCGAAGCCATCTTGTAATATTTCGAGTACACCATCACCATAAATATCTTCACCGCTACGCGCATGCTTTTTAAGAATGTTAAAAATAACATCTTGCTTACGCGAACGAGCTAAATTGTCCATGCCCATTTCTTTGGCAAGGTCGATCAACTCTTCGATAGATTTAGATTTAAGATCCGTTAAATTCATATTGACGGACGATGTGGGCTGTTTCTTCTCGTGACGCGCTGGTGCCGGTGATCTACCGGCCGGAGCTGATCTAGCCACCGGAGCCGATGGAGCTGATGGTTTAGCCACTGGAGCTGATGATTTAGCGGCTGGAGCCGATGGAGCTACGGGCGCGTCGTCGAAGCTCAACTGCTTCTTAGGAGGTCGTTTAATTTGTGTCAAAGGGCTTCTGATTGTGTGAAAAGTGAAATTGTGTGAAAACAGACTAGGCGATAAATATTGATAATTACCTAGAGCTGTCGCGAAAAACTTATATCTTTACGATACTTATAGGGCAAACAAGTGAGGCGTTTGCGCTTTTAATTTGGCCTTCCTGCACGGCATGGGTTTGGTCTACGACCGTTCCGCTAATCATCTAAGGTATATATGAAAAATAGTGATCTCTGGTTGGTGCGACATTATCAATAAACGGTTTGTATTAACGTTAATAGGATTTGTCTCAGGAAGGTAAAACCAGAACTGTGCGGATGCCAGTGGTTTGAAGTATAGCTAGAAAAATCTTCGTGTGCAAAAAAATGGGACAAAAAACATAAGTTTTTTAAAAACTCGAGGTTTTTCGGGGGCTGTAGCTAGTCTGCTTGCTATGTTATTTCGGCGAGCAGGCTAGCAAATCGTTCAAAACCTATAGGTTTCCGTCGATAAACTCTTTAAGTTGCGCTTTAGACAGTGCACCAACTTTCGTGCCTTCAGCGTTTCCGCCTTTAAATATCATTAGCGTTGGAATGCCGCGAATATTAAATTTGGCTGGAGTCTGTTTGTTACCATCAACATCCATTTTACAGATTTTGATTTGATCGCCGTACTCGCCCGCAAGCTCTTCTAGTACTGGAGCAATCATTTTACACGGTCCACACCATGCGGCCCAAAAATCTACCAGTACTGGGCCTTCAGTGCCTAATACTTCTTCTTCAAAACTAGCATCACTGACGTGTACTATGGCGTTGCTCATAAAATTCTCCGGGAATTGCCAACGGGCAAAAGATAGTAAAAAGGATAGTGGAAAGGATAGTCATAAGGATAGCAAAATGTGGGGCCAATAACTAAAAAGCCAAGTGTAAATCGTTAAAAAAGTTCCTTGCTGTGTTCTTATTCGCACTTACTGGTTAATATGTATTCAATTATCAAGTGCATTGCGTTTAATTGGGTGTCATTGCACTTATTTAGAATGTTGTTGTGCTTAAGTTGAGAGCTTGTTAAGCAGAATACTCTGAACTAATGTTGCAATATCGCCGTCTCGAGCGCTGTATTCGCCAGTGTTACGAAGCAGCCATGCACGTTCATCGTCTATATACAGTTTAAGTTCACTGATAATGCGATTCGCGAGTTCTGTTTGTTCGACTGGAAAGCAGGTTTCGATTCGACGGGTTAGGTTGCGCTCCATTAAGTCGGCACTTGCGCAGTACACACGGTGTTCATTATTGGCGAAATAGAAGCAGCGTGAATGCTCTAAAAAACGACCAATAACCGAAAATACGCGAATGTTCTCGGATACTCCCGGTTCTCCTGGGCGTAAGCAGCACATTCCACGAATAATTAAATCAATTTTCACACCCGCTTGAGCGGCGCGATACAAGGCTAATATTATTTTGCGCTCGGTAAGCCCGTTACACTTTAAAATGATGTGTCCTTCGCCTCCGTCTGCTTGCACCTTGGCTTCGTGATCTATCATGCGAATAAGCTGTTTACGCAAAGTGAAGGGTGAATGCAGAATAAGATTCATTTTTTCGGTTTTACCCATGCCCGTTAACTGCTGAAAGAGTCGGTGCACGTCTTCGCCTATGGCTGCGCCAGCGGACAGGAGTGAGTAATCGCTATAGAGGCGGGCATTGCCACTGTGGTAGTTTCCGGTGCCCAAATGTACGTAGCGTTTAATTTTTTTGCCTTCTCTACGTACAATTAGAATCATCTTCGAATGCGTTTTATAGCCGACAACACCATATACGACGACGGCACCGGCCTCCTGCAGGCGGCTGGCTAATTCAAGGTTCTCCTCTTCATCAAAACGGGCACGTAATTCGACAATCACAGTAACCTCTTTGCCGTTACGTGCAGCGTCAATCAGTGCTTTTACCACCGAAGAATTGTCACCCGTGCGGTACAGTGTTTGTTTTATAGCGACAACATCCGGATCTTTAGCCGCTTGGCTCAGTAGCTGTACTACCGGCGTAAATGACTCATAAGGGTGAAAAAGTAGAAAGTCTTTACGGCTTACCGCGTCGAAAATATTATCCTTACGACTAAGGCCTTTGGGTATTTTAGGTGTGAAGGGCGGGAAAAACAGCTCCGGCCGATCAATCAGCGAGGGCACAGAAAACATACGTTTTAAATTAACCGGGCCATTCACTTTGTAAAGCTCATTCTCTCCTAGACCGACTTCACGTAATAAATACTCTATAAGCTCTTGTGGGCAGTTCTCGGCTACCTCTAGACGTACTGCGGTGCCAAAGCGACGTGAATGTAATTCACCGCGCAGTGCGCGTGCTAAATCGGCAATACCATCCATGTCAACATCGAGGTCGGCATTTCGGGTTATGCGAAACTGATAACAACCTTTTACGCTCATGCCCGGAAATAGTTCGTCTGCATGAGCGTGGACCATCGAGGAAAGGAATACAAAGTTATAAGCCGATTGGTCGAGCTCTTCAGGAAATTGTACGAGCCTTGGTAAGGAGCGTGGCGCGGGTACAATCGCGTATTTCAAGTCGCG
This sequence comes from Flavobacteriales bacterium, assembly GCA_047638775.1. GTDB lineage: Bacteria > Pseudomonadota > Gammaproteobacteria > Pseudomonadales > Cellvibrionaceae > Agaribacterium. The sequence continues at coordinate 17,041 of JBLIMQ010000028.1, read as the reverse complement.
ACCGAAAGCATCTTTGCCTTCAATCTCGACAATAAAGTTTAAACTTTTATTAACTAAACGTGGGAATGGGTGTGCTGGATCCAGGCCAATGGGGCTGACAATGGGTAATATTTCACGCTCTACAAATGCGCGGACCCACTCGCTTTGTGTATCGCTCCAGTCGTTGCGACGCATAAAACGAATGCCTTCAACTTCCATCGCAGGCATTAGTACGTTATTGAGCAGGTCGTATTGTTTATCAACAAGGTCGTGACAAATACGACTGATTTCACGTAAGACCTCGTCAGGGTGTTTTCCGTCTAGACCAATACTTTCTCGTTCGAACTTAATGCTTTGCATTAGGCCTGCAACACGTATTTCGAAAAACTCATCGAGATTAGAACTGAAAATCAATAAAAATTTTAATCGTTCTATAAGCGGCAGCGCGCTGTCGAATGCTTGCGCTAAAACGCGTTCGTTAAATTTAAGGTGACTCAACTCTCTATTGAGATAGTGACGTGTATCATCAAGGTTGGGGGTATCGTGTATAACACTGGGTTCGGACATGCTCGCGCTTCTTTAGGAGAAACTTAATTAGCCTTCAGGACACTTAAGTATAGCTGAGGAATATGACAAACAGATGTCAGTGGGGCGTCGTTTCTATGGTCTTTAAAATATAACTCTACAAAATATAGCGATTAATGGCAGTGTTTTATCTAGACGATAGGCAGTAGAATGGCCTATAACGTTCAAGTCGTGTAATTTCGCTACTATTTCTCCCCCCCTGCCAATAGAGCCCATGAAAAAAAATATTTTCTTTTTAATTTTAATTGTCTTGCTGATGGTGGCCTTTTACGTATCGGGCATAAACTCGTGGATGAGTATTGAGTCACTGTCGTTCTTGGTTGAAAAGAATTTCATCATTGCTGCGAGCGTTTATTGCGGTATTTTTACGGTACTCAGTGCGTTAAATTTACCCGGTAGCGGCCCGTTTACCATTATCGCAGGTGCTGTTTTTGGTTTTACCTGGGGTTTGATTTTGGCTCTGCTGGCCTTGTCGCTAGGGGCCGTGGCATCGATGTTCATTGCGCGTAGACTGTTCCGTGAGTGGGCCGAGAAAAAGTTTGGTAAATTGCTAACCAAGGTCAATGCAGGCATGGATGAAGACGGAGAGTTGTATTTATTTAGTCTTCGAATTCTTCCAGGTGTTCCCTATTTCTTGGTGAACCCTGTTATGGGGTTGACCCATTTAAGCTACACACGTTTTTTTGTGGTAAGTGTTTTTGGTATGCTTCCGGTCGTAGCGGTAACTGTTAATGCGGGCTCAGAGTTGGGTTCGCTATCCGAATTTAGTTTGATGGCGATGATGACTCCGCAGCTAATTATTTCATTTGCCTTGATGGCTATATTCCCGTTTTTCTTAAAGCGTCTGGTGAATACCGTTCGAAATAATCGGAATCCTAAAAATTAAGGGAAGGCCTTTAGAGCGGAGGCTATTGGGTGAGAGCACCTGAAGATTGAGCGTAGATTGTAGGCTATTCCTGCTTACACATTCATCCAGTGCGCATATGTATCTATCTAGTACGCAACTAGAAGCGGCTACCAACTTGATAGATGAATATTTCCGAAAGCCAATGAATACTCTGGCTTAATTTAGTGCTCCGCCATAAGTGGCTCGTTGCGAGGGGATATAATAATGGTTATGTTTACGCCACTAATTACATGCCTTTGCTTATCTCAAGCCGTTGAATCTCGCGCTGCGAAGATGACCGTTTAAATTTCTGAGCGCAGGTTGAGCCCTATTTATAGGTGGGCGCTAAATTAGGTACTCCTTAGGTTAAGCCGACCGAACTTAACGCTTCATTAATTTTTTCTAAGGTCACAGGTTTGCTGACGTAAAAGTTCATTCCTACATCAAAAACACGTTGGCGATGTTCAGCCTCAACATGCGCTGTAAGCGCTATGATAGGTACGTGGGGCTGGCCGCGATCGCTCTCCCAGCGTCGTATTTTTAACGTTGCTTCAAATCCATCCATTTCAGGCATTTCACAGTCCATAAGTATCAGGTCGTATTGTTTTTCTAGGGACGAGTATTGCTTTACGACTTCAACACCATTTTCACTAAAGTCTGGTGAAATCTTAAGTTTGTTCAACAGGCCTTCTATGACCATTCGGTTAACTACATTGTCCTCGGCGACCAATACATTTAGCTCGACAGCAGCTGGGCTATCGTTAACTTTGGTGGGTACAAGCTCACTTAATGAGATGCCAGAGCCTTCAGACATTAAGGATTCAAACAGGCTCTGTAAGGCAATAGGCCGTGTTACAACACTCGAAACAGCCATGAGCTGATCGAGTGAAAATGATGAGGTTTTTTCGTTGCTTAGCATCATTATGGGCATTTCGAAGTATTCATCGTAGTCGCGTAAGCTATTCGCAAGCTCTAAGCCGTTGTGATTGCCCAAATCTTGATTGACAACCATAAAGTCGATGGATTGCTCTTGCTCTTCTACAAGTTCTATCACTTCTTCATAAGTGCGTCGGCAAATCAAATTTAGGTTTATCGATTTGCAGTGTGCCAACATGGCATGATCTAAATAGGTATAGGGATGCACTAAAAGAAGCGTTTTTGCCGACATGGCTAAACTGCAGCTAGGCGTGTCTGTCTCATCGGTAATTAAGCGTGAAAGAGGGCAAGTGAACCAAAAGCTTGAGCCTTTGCCTTGTTCGCTGGAAACACCAATACGCCCGTCCATTAATTCAATGAGTTGTTTGCAAATGGCTAGACCCAGACCGGTGCCGCCATATTTCCGTGTTGTTGTGCTGTCAGCCTGACGAAAGGCATCAAAAACCGCTGTTTGGGCGTGACTATCGATTCCGATACCGCTGTCATTAACCGAAAAATGTATGGTTGGGTTGGGATCGTCATAATTGGTAATGGCATAGACTTCTACATAGACGAAGCCTCTTGCGGTAAATTTAAAGGCATTACCGATTAAATTGATGAGGATTTGTTTAATCCGAGTCGGATCGCCGTATAACTTTGTGGGTGTGTCTGGTGTAATGCTACTGACTAGTTCAACATTTTTCTTAACAGCCGTACCCGCAAAGAGTTGAATGCAATCATCTACAATGTCTTCTAGGCTAAACTCGATACGCTCCAGCGACATTTTGCCGGCTTCAATTTTGGAATAGTCAAGGATGTCATTGATGATGCTCATCAATGACTCACTTGAGCGTGCAATAACTTCCAAATAGTGAATCTGTTCTTTGTCGAGTTCGGTGCCACGTAGCATTTCTACCATGCCAATTACCCCATTCATGGGGGTGCGGATCTCGTGGCTCATGGTGGCGATGAATTGGCTTTTCGCGCGATCTGAGGCTTTTGCTTCCTGGATCATTTTTCGGGTTTCGATCTTCTCTTCTTTTTCAGCGATTAGAGCCAGCTCAATCGCCCGACGTTGGTCTAGATCGTCTATTAGTTGTGAGCGCATATGCTCGATGGATTCAACAACTTGATCGAGTTCATCATGGGTATTGCGATACTTCGAGCGCTTAAGTCGCAAAGGCTCAGACAAGGTATTTGCAGACATGTGACGGGCGTATGTTGCTAATGTTATTAGGTGGCGAAGTACGGCCTTATTGAAGGAGTAAAGCATGCTTGCGCCAACGGCAATCAATAATACAAATGTAACGAGGAGGTTTGAAAAGGCTTGAAGTCCATGCAATCCATCGAAGAGCTTGTGGTTTACCCCAACCGATAATTGAAACGTTTTTCCGGCCAGTTCGATTTCACCGCTTTGCTCGGTTAATTGGTCAATTGCATCGATATCTTCTGTTGAAATATAGCGAATAGCGTTGCCATCTTCAGTGCTTAAGGCAAGTGTGTGTAATTGTAGTAACTCGGATATATCCTTGAGCTCTCCTTCATTGGGCAGACGTTGATGAAGTTGGCCAAAAAGTGATAGGTGACGATGACTCACTGCCCACGCACGGCTGATATTTTCTTGCGTTGCTTGCTTATCGGTAAAGTGATGCGTACCAAGTTGCACCGCAAAGCCCAGTAGCATTAACGGTAAAACAACAATCACGGCCAATATAACTAAGCGAGAAGGCAGTGATATGTTGCGAAAAGTTGTGAATAAAAAGGTGCGCATCAGAGGTTCAATAAAGCCTTTAGGCGAGTTTCTGTTAATGAAGTGTAGCAGCAGAATACCGTCATTTGCGTGAAAAAGCCGGATTAGTTCTCTCGGGTGTCTTTAGCGAACCTTAGAAGGCCGCTAGGGCGTCATTTAAAAAGCGCCGGCCTAGTTTTGTAAGCTTGATGTGCTGTTCTGCGCCCTCCAGTAAGCCTTGAGTAGCAAGCGTTTTCAGCGCATTGTCGATGCTTACTCGGCCCAAACCCGTACGTGTTTCAAAAAGTTGGATACTCACGCCCTCGTTTAAACGTAAGGCGTTCATCATGAACTCTAGAGCAAGCTCATCGCGTGTAATTTTTGTTGTTTTAGCGGGCTTGCTCCAATCGACAGCCATATAGTCCTGTGGCGCGCGTGTTTTGTTAAGTCGCTGAATCTCGTTGTGTGCGGCGATGGTGATTTTCCCATGTGCGCCAGCGCCAATGGCAAGGTAGTCGCCGAAGCGCCAATAATTGAGATTATGTTTAGACTGCTTTCCTTCTTGCGCATAAGCCGAAACCTCATATTGAGAAAAGCCATGCTGCTCTAGTAGTTCATGACCTGCATCTTGGATATCGGCCAGTACATCATCGCTAGGAAGTGTTGGTGGGTTTTGGTAGTAGGCCGTATTGGCCTCGATCGTGAGCTGATACCACGATAAGTGCGACGGCTGCAGCTCCATGGCTTGCTGTAAATCGTCGAGTGCCTGTTCGGGGCTTTGTTCAGTCAAGCCGTGCATGAGGTCAATATTGAAATTGCTGAAACCCGCGCGCACAGCATTGTTGACGGCCTGGCCAATCTCATTGGCGCTATGAATTCGTCCAAGTCGTTGTAAGTGCTCGTTATTAAAGCTTTGAGCACCAAAGGATAAGCGGTTTACACCAGCACGGTATAGTTGGTCGAAATTAGAGTATTCGCTCGCGCCGGGGTTTACTTCTAAACTTATCTCAATGCCTTGTTCGAACCCGATCAGGTTTTCGGCGAGACGTAATATCTGCTCAATCGCCGAGGCCGGAAAAAGGCTAGGTGTGCCGCCACCAAAAAATATACTGCCCAACTTACGGCCCTGAACGAAATGGATGTCATTCTTTAGGTCGCTGATAAGGGCTTTTGTATAAGCCTCTACGGGTAGCTCACCATTTGCGGCATGTGAATTGAAATCACAATACGGGCACTTGCGAATGCACCACGGTATGTGAACATAGAGCGCAAGAGGCGGTAGTTCAATTACTGGCGCGGGGGTGTTTTTGTGAAGCATGTGGCTATGTGTAAGGCAAAGACTGTTAAACTTTGCCTATCTCCAATATTTACGGTACCGAGGATTGTATGAATTTCTGTGCAGGACACAAACAAAGAAATTCCCAAAAAGGAAAAATAGTGCGTTTTACTCGCAAAGCGCTCGCATTTGCGCTGCCTTCATTTGCATTGTTAGCGGCAGCGAGTCAGGCTAGGGCTCTTGATTTTGGTACATTTGAAGCGCGTGGTTTAGCCATGGGCGGAGCCGTGGTGGCCGGGGCAACGGGTCAGCATGCTCAGTACTATAACCCTGCGCTGTTATCTATGTATGAGGGTAACGAGAGTGAAACCAAAAACGGTCGCTTTTATTTCCCAGCAATTACCTTTCAAGCATCAGAGGCTGCAATAGGTGCCATTAGTATTATTGACTCGAATGTTAACGAATCAATTTTGGCATTTAACGGGGCGCAAACAGACGATACCGTGAGTGAGTTACTCGATTCATTAACATCAATGCAATCTGATCTTGAAAAGACGAATCAGGGCGAGATCACAATAGACAGCTTCATAGGTCTATCGGTGAGTGAGCCAAGCGATCGTTCGGGAGGCGCTTTTTATGTGGGAACGCGTTTTGTGGGTGGAGGGCAAAGCAATTTTTCTCAGGCGGATTTAGATCTACTTGACGATTATGTCGAGGCAGTCGATTTTATTGCGAGTGCTGGCGTTTCCGGTGAGGCTCACGCGGAATTATTTGTCGGTGGGCAATTAACTAATCCAGAAGATAACATATCTTCGAGTGCGCAAATTGACTCCCTGGTTATCTCCGAATGGGGCGTTGCCCTGTCGCGTGAGTTTTGGCTAGGTAAATTTCCGATCGCTTTAGGTATTACCCCAAAAATTATGCGCGTAGATGTATTTAGTGAAACACTTACGTACGGTGATACTGATTTTGACTATCAGGACGATAAAGTAAGTTATTTCCGTATGAACGCTGATATTGGCGTGGCCGTACCGTTAGGAAAGCATTTTCGCCTTGGTTTGGCCGCAAAAGACATCAAGCCCGAATCCTACGAAACGGTAAATGGCGATATAATTGATGTGCAGCCTCGGGCCCGTTTTGGCGCCGCTTTTTTGAGTCGCCGTTTTGATCTCGCTTTCGATATAGACTTACAAAAAAATGCATCACTTGGCAGTGATCTTGGTAGACAAGAAGTGAGTGCCGGCCTTGAATATAGGGTTTTGCGGTGGATGGATTTACGCGTAGGTTATCGACAAGATCTAGAAGGTGTGCGTGAGCCAACGTTATCCTCAGGGCTTAAGTTTAAAGCCGGCCCATTAATAACTGAATTTGCTTATTCCTTTAGTGATGAGTTGCAAGGCGGGAGCCTTCAGCTTGGCTGGGCTTTTTAAGCGAAAATTTTACAATGCGCTACGTTAGTGTTGTATAGGACTGGGCCGGCATTAGCGCTAGTTTTTTTAACGCCGGCGCCAGCCAGTCCTAATCTCAATCTCAATCTCAATCTCAATACCGTACTAAGTAATGCGAGAAGTGAAAGCTTAGTTTTGCCTTAAAATTTTAAGTGGCGCAGTTCTCACGATTTTAAGTGTTGAAATACTGCCAACTAAGCTGACTAGCAAAGCGGAAGCTAGTGGTGCCGTTGGCCACATCCAGTAATGCAGATGATATTCCAGTTTAAATAAGCGTTCTTCAATAAAGTACAAGCACGTCTCTGCGCCAATCACCGATATAATCCCTGCAAAGCTACCAATTAATAAAAATTCAATACTCAGTACCTTTCTTACAAAACCGCGAGATGCGCCAAAGCTTCGAAGTAACGCGCTTTCTCGACGACGTTCATCTAAGGTTGCCTGAATGCTGGTAAGCATAACGATGCAGGCGGCACTTAATACTAGAATTAAGATAAACTCAATAGCGAGGCTTATTTTTGCAATAATCTCTTGGATTTGAGCAAAGGTTTGGCCAAGTTCTAACATGCTAATGTTAGGGAATTGTCTGGCAATGCCAGAAATAACATCGCGTCGATCTTCATCAAGATAAAAGCTTGTAACCCAACTTGTCCCCGCGCCTGCGGTAAAGTCTTGATTGAAAATCATAAAGAAGTTTGGATTCATAGAATTCCATTCTACTGAACGAATATTTGTTAACGTAGCCTCAAAAGTTCGGCCGCCGACGCTAAATTTTAAGGTGTCGCCAATGACGAGGTTAAGTCCTCGAGCATATTCTTCTTCCACTGACACCTGCATGTCGAGGTTATTGATGGCGGGGCTAGCAATCAGAGAGTTATCGATTGCGGAGCCATTGAGATCAGAATTGTCACTATCAGAACTATCAGAGTTGTCTTTGTCCCACCATTCGCCCTGCGTTATTTTATTGTCTTCGCCTAGTGTCGTGGTCCAAGTAAAATTAAGTTCACGTTTATAATCGGCATTAGCGTTTTCTGCACGAGGAATATCGGCCAGCGTAAGATCATTTGCGTGAGTCATACGCCCGCGCATCATCGGGTAAATTGGCTTCGGTTTTATATCGTTGCTATCGAAGGCATTCTGCAATGCGTTCAAGTCCTCAACGAAAATATTGAACGCAAAATAATTGGGTGTATCTTTGGGTAGCTGATCTTGCCATTGGTCGAGCATCCCTGTGCGTATTTGTGTAAGTACCAATAGCAATAAAAATACCATTGAAAATACAAATATTTGCAATACACTTAAAAAGCGTTGGCGGTCGAGGTTAGAAAATCCAAGTTTTAATGCGCCGCGTAGATTTTTTCCTGCGTGTGCTACTAAGGCAAGGCTGGCGCGTATGACAAGACTGCCTAATAGCGATATTAGTGCTAGGGCGAGTGCGGCAATTAGGGTGATACTTATATCTAAGCTGTAGCTGTAGACCAAAGCAATGATAGCAATGGTTCCGAATACGACGCTTTGCCAAGCTCCAGAGTGCGCAGTTTCAGGATTTCTAAATATTTGTGAAGGCGCTACATTGCGCAAAGCCCAAAAAGGCGGAACACAAAACGCCAGTAGTGACAGGCTGGCAGTAAGGCCTCCAATAATAAAGCTAAAGCCACTGGGCGCGGCTAAGTTACTGGGAATTAAATCGCCAAGCGCAAAAATCAGGCCTTCCTGTAGTGCTAAGCCGAGAAGTATTCCCAAAGCCATACCGATTACACCGATTACTACGGTAAGGCCCAAATATAGTTTGGCGATTTCTTGTGGGCGCAGGCCAAAGCTCTTTAGCAGTGCAACATTACTGCGTTGTTTTTTTGCAAATCGATGAGCCGCAAGTGCAACGGCTACGCCAGCCAAAATGACGCTCAAACTACCAGCCAAGAGTAAAAAGCGTTCGGCGCGATCTAAGGCATCGCCCAATGATTCATTGCTTTCTTTTGCCGTACGCCAGTGTAAGTGTTTACCCAAATCCTCAATAATACTCTGGTGGAATTCCTCGAGATTTTCTTCGTTGCCGGCAAGAAGTAAGGTGTAGTTTATACGACTACCAACTTGTATAGTCTCAGTTGCCGCGACATCGTCAATATTCATAATTATGCGTGGCGAAAATCCAAAACCATTTTGGCCTGCGTCAGGTTCGCGAATTAAGGCTGCGCTAACGGTGAGCGATAGCTTACCTATAGTTACGTTATCGCCAACGCGTATGTTGAGCGCTGAAAATAACCGTGAGGATAGCCAGGCCTCCCCAATTTCTGGCCCCTTATGTACGGCAAATGTTTCACCAAAAGGCGTATCGGATAATTGCACCGTACCGCGTAGAGGATAGTTTTCGCTAACGGCTTTGACATCACTTAATTGCATGTCTTCGCCAGCAAATGCCATGGAGCGAAAACCCCGGCTCTCACCTAAGGTAAAGTTATTGGACTTGGCTATGTCGATGATATTTTGGCTGACAGGAACGGTGCCATAGACTTGCGCATCGGCAGCTAAGAAACTGGCGGCTTCGTGCATAACGGTATTATCGATGCGGCTTACAAATAAGCTTATACCCGTAACCGTCGAGGCGGCAATAACCAGCGACGCCAGTAAAAGCGTAAGCTCACCATCGCGAATAAAACGCCATAAAAATCGAAATATTAGTTTCAACATGATGTGATTGTTGTCTCGTTTTAAGTAAGTTTTCCGGCGTGCATGGTGACACTACGACTACAGCGGGCAGCAAGTTCTGGGGAGTGCGTTACCAGTATGAGCGTGGTGTTTTGTTCTTGGTTAATGTCAAAAAGTAAGTCTGCTATTTTATGACCGGTTTCTGTATCCAAGTTTCCTGTTGGTTCATCAGCGAAAATTATGGGGGCGTCACACGCAAATGCACGCGCCAATGCGACACGTTGCTGCTCGCCACCGGAAAGCTGACGAGCTTTATGTTTTCCTCGGTTATTTAAGCCGACACGTTCCAAAAATTTCTGGGCTTTAGCTTGAGCGTTTCGATCACCATAAACTTCTAAAGGTAGCGCAATATTTTCCAAGGCACTTAAATTATCGATGAGTTGAAAGTTTTGAAAGACGAATGACACATAATTTTTACGAATTAGGGCTCGTTTTTCTTCATCCAATGCGGTAATTTCATTGTTATCGATGAAGATATTTCCTGAGCTGGGTGTATCTAACCCGGCGAGCATTCCTAGTAAGGTTGATTTGCCGGACCCAGAAGCTCCGACAATGGCGAGGCTTTCACCGGACTCGACGACAAGGTTAATGTCTTCTAGTATACGTAGTGTGCCGTCGATACTGGGCACTTCCTGACAAACATTTTGAGCTTTAATCATGAATAAAAAATCTCGCGTATTTCGAATACTCAGTCTTAGTTGTTCTGTGCTGGTGTTCGTGACAATGAACCTACAGGCTAGCACAGAGCTTGATCAAAAAAAGGTGATTATTGTCATGGGCGATAGCCTAAGTGCAGGTTATGGTATGGACGAACTCGACGGCTGGGTCAGCTTATTAGGTGAAAAGGTAGATAGTGAGGCAAATGATTTTCGCGTGGTAAATAGTTCGGTGAGTGGTGCGACAACAATGGCAGGCTTGCAGCGTTTACCTGCGACATTGGAGCAACATCAACCTGCGGTAGTCATTATTGAGCTAGGTGGAAATGATGGGTTGCAAGGTAAGCCGCTCAAATACATTAAAGCAAAACTTACGCAATTAATTAGCCTTAGTAAAGGCAGTGGCGCCAAAGTTGTGTTGTTAGGTGTGCGAATTCCGCCTAACTTGGGTCCAGCCTATACGGAGCCTTTTTTTAAGCAGTATGCCCAACTGGCTCAAGAATACGATCTTGCCTACGTGCCATTTTTACTTGAAGGCATTGCAAATAAGCCGGAATTAATGCAGTTGGACGGAATTCATCCAACTGCAAAAGCACAGGGAATGATATTGGATAACGTATGGCCTGTATTGGAATCTGTTTTAGAGCCTGTTTTAGAGCTTAAGTTAGATAAGTAGTTCGATTGTCTTTTGCTTATAGCGGTGCATAAATAATATTCTTGCACCGTTGTGGTCCAGTTTTTATAGAAAACCCTCCGTTCATTCTGTTCTATTCCCCGTTCTTTAGCGCTATCACGGCATTCGTTAGGCCGATAGTCGTCTTGGTCTGATCCCTGCAATGCATTAACCATGTTCTCGATTAGTGGTCTTATGCTGAAGTGATGTGCCTCAGTATTAGGCGCTTGCATTAACGGCGGCTATAGGAGTTTGTAATAGGCGCTTGCAATATTTAACCGCCTTAAGTAATTGTCTTGAATAATAGCTATTGAGCAATGGATTCGAATAATAATATATGACGGGGTTGCAGGGTATCAAATCTGACTTGCTGTCGGTTGCGATAGGTATTTTTGTGATTGGATTACTTGCCAGTGGTTTAGGACTAAATACTGTTTTAAAAAGCAATGAGCTTGAGCCTTCTGAGCTCCAAAGAGGTGTGTTGGTCGTCAACTTGAAATGAATGTAGCCGGTTAAGTTTTCCTCCAATTATCTCGATAATTAATGACATTCAATAATGTTTTTGTCGCTGACAATATGCTTGAGAGAGATGTCCCAAACGTCTTCGGGCAGGTTTTTACTTTGTTGGCAGTGGTGAGATACTCCAATTAGTATTGGGCCTCTATTGTGGTTTAAAAATTCAAAACAACGATCGTAATACCCGCCACCCATACCAAGTCTTCGACCGTTTTTGTCAAAGGCGACTAAGGGCAATAATACTAAGTCAAACTTGTGTGCTTGAATTGTTTTTGCTGAATTCGGGGCTTCTAAAATTCCGTAAATGTTTTTTTGTAGCGCGTAGTTTCCGCTGTATTGATGAAAGCTCATGGAATTGTTTGGGCGAATAGTCGGTGTAAAACACTTAATGCCTTTCTTAAGGCATGCTTGAATAAACGGCGATAAGGATATCTCCCCGTCACTAGCGTTATAGCATGCGATAGTTTTTAGCTTAGATGTATCAAGAATACGCAGAAGGTTTTTGCATAGCATTAATGCGGCATGTTGCTGTTGGCTGCGCGATAGCTTACGTCTACGTGCACGAAAATGTTGGCGTAAGTGTTTTTTGTCATGGTCTTTTTTTTTGTTTGCGCGCGGCTGTTTAATATTCATGATCGATATCTGCCGATAAAAATTATAAGCTGTGTGGGTTAATAGCTAAGCTAAATTTAAATAGGATTTAGTGATTTAAGCGTGTTGTAAATTTTAATAAAAGCTGTTTTAAGATTCTATAATAAATCGTGCAGAAAGGGGGAGTGGCATAAATATTTATGGCGCGTAACGAAAAAACGTTGATAGTACGTAGTGAAAAGAAATTAAAGCCCCAGAAGTGCCGCTGCTAGTTTAACCTTGAACCGTAAGGTTCAAGGGGGGGGAGCTGTAAAATATCGGGCTTTCCGCAAAGCGGACATGCACTCCCATAATACGAGCTGCCTCCGGGTAAGGCATTATCGGCTCAAGGATTTCACCAGTCTGGCTAGCACCCTAGGTTAACTTGAGTATAACACTGTTGATCTGACTCTCCACTATAGAAGTGTAAATATTTTGTCATAAAAATAGTTTTTATCAGCATTTTATTTTCTGTTAATTGATTTGACAAAAAAATAAATTAGTTTAAGTGTGCTGAAAATGTTGAGGTTGCTGAAGCTTTAAGCTGTTTGTAGGCGTTCTGAGCAAACAGGCGCTTTAAGGCTTGGTGTCGAGCTCGTATTTTATCTGTCTGCTTTAAATCCAGGTATCGGTATTGGCGTAGGTTTTAAGTATAGGTTTTAAATATAAATTTTAAGTATACGGTTCAAGTATAGGCTCAAGCGTCAGCTCAAACATGTGTTACTAAGCTGTGTAGAAAACACTACAGCTTAGTAATATTCTGAAAGAGTTAGTCGCAGTTTCAGCTATCGAAGCTTAAGAAAGGGCTTTGTCGAGTTTTGCCGCTAGACGTTCTAGTGCCGTATTGTCATTATTGTCTTCAGTAGGTTTGCCGTGTGATTGCTGCAGATCGTGGCATAAGTTAAGTGCAACCATTATGGCAATACGTTCAAGGCCAATAATACTGCCGCTACTACGAATTTCACGCATGCGTCGATCAAGTTCTTGGGATGCAGCCAATAAGGCGGCTCTCTCTTCGGGCTGACAGGCCACCAGGTACTCTTTGTCGAGTAAGGTTACCGCTGCGCGGTTAGCTTCGCTCATGATGAGGCCTCCGAAGTGCTGGTAAGGCTTTTCAGGTGCGTAATCATCGATTCTACACGGGCACGTGCCTTGGTGTTTTTTTCGATTAGGGCTTTGCGTTCTTCCAGCCAGCCCTGTTCACGCTCGCGAAAATTGGCCAATTCGGCCTCAAGCGAGTCACAACGATGGATTATTTGGTCTATTTGACCGTCAATCTTATTTAATAGTGTATCTGACATAGCGGAAACAGTCGTGAATCATCTAAAATTACAACATTAAGGCCAAAGCCGGAGTTGTACATGAGTTAGATTACGTTCAATTTCGCAATCTAACGTTCTTATCTTAAAACACTTGCTGAAAAAGTATAGTCTTTCAGGTCTCAATCTTTTAATTTCGCTGAAAGTGCGCTTATTTTGTAAGCCAGACTTCAGCCCAACATAGCGTGTAGGCGCCATTTATGAGCTTTAACTACGATTACCACACAATGAGTGAGCAACTTTTAATTATTGGTGCGGTTGGCTTAGCAGCCGAGTTGCAGGGCTATGTTGTTGCGCAACTGTGTATTAAGCCCGAAAAAGTACGCCAAGCCTTGTGCGACGATGCTCAGAAATTTCTAGATTTAGAGCACTTTTCGTTAAGCGAGGATGAGCTTAAGGTGGTTTTTGATCTTATTGACGAAACTCGCAAGCGTTTGGCGGATGATCAGTTCGCCTTACAGCCACTTATACCCGATGATGAGCTATCCCTTTCTCGGCGCGCTGAAGAGCTCGGTGCGTGGTGCAAAGGCTTCTTGCATGGCTTTGGCACAGTCGGTATCGATAAAGATGCGGAAATTCCGACCGATGTCGGTGAAGTACTCAAAGACTTCGCTAAAATTTGCCAAATCGACGTAGAGGAAGGCGATACATCTGACGCGAGTGAAGCGCACGTCATTGAACTTATTGAATATCTTCGTACGGGTCTGTATGTCGTACAGGCGGCATATCAATCGCCGAAGAGTTTTAATCCAAAACCAGCAAAAGGTATTCATTAATGGGTGTTAATAAGCAAGAATTTAAACGCCGTCGCGATGGTTTAATGGCCATGATGGAGCCCAATAGCATTGCTATTGTGCCTTCTTCTCAGGAAAAGGTTCGTAGTCGTGATACCTGTTTTCCATTTCGACAAGATAACGATCTTCTGTATTTGAGCGGTTTTCTCGAGCCAGAATCAGTTCTTGTACTTATACCCGGCCGTGAGCATGGTGAGTACGTATTGTTTTGCCGCGAACGTAACCGTGAGCGTGAAATTTGGGATGGCTATCGTGCCGGCCCCGAAGGCGCCGTAAAAGACTTTGGTGCAGACGATGCCTTCCCAATAGATGATATTGATGAAATATTACCCGGCCTAATTGAAGGGCGTGAGCGTATGTATTACGCCATGGGTCGCGATACTTCTTTTGATAATCAGGTGATGGAGTGGGTTAATATCATTCGCAGTAAAGTGCGCTCAGGAGCGCATCCCCCGGGTGAGTTTCTCGACTTAGACCACTTTCTTCATGACATGCGTTTATTTAAAAGCGCCGAAGAAGTTCGTTTAATGGAAAATGCCGCTGAAATATCAGCCCAAGCTCACTGTAAGGCGATGAAGCTTTGTGTTCCTGGGATGTACGAATATCAATTAGAGACCGTAATTCAGCACGACTGCGCCATGAATGGCGGGCGCTATTCCGCTTACAACTCCATCGTCGGCGGTGGCACAAATGCCTGTATTCTTCATTACGTCGAAAATGATTCAAAGCTTAAAAAAGGTGATCTTTGTTTAATTGATGCCGGCTGCGAATATGAGCATTACGCCTCAGACATTACGCGGACCTTTCCTGTTAGCGGTAAGTTCAGTAAAGACCAAAAGGCGCTGTATCAGATCGTCTTAGATGCGCAACTCGCAGCTTTGGAGTGCGCGGCTCCTGGGCGGCACTGGAATGAGCCGCACGAGGCATCAGTTCGTGTCATCACTCAAGGCCTGTTGGACCTTGGCTTACTTAAAGGTGAGCTAGAAAGCGCTATTAGTGATGGTGCCTATAAAGAATTCTATATGCATCGTATCGGACATTGGATTGGATTGGATGTGCATGATGTGGGTGACTACAAAGTGGGCGGCGAATGGCGTGTTCTTGAAGACGGCATGGTTATGACTGTCGAGCCAGGTATATACGTAGCCGTCGATAACGAAGACGTTGATGCTCGCTGGCGCGGCATTGGTATACGCATTGAAGATGACGTACTCATTACAAAAACGGGCCATCGCATATTAAGCTCGTCGGTTCCCAAAAGCGTTGAAGACATCGAAGCCTTGATGGCTGAAGGCCAAAGCTAGTGACATAAGGTGAGGCACTTAAGTTTGAGTGTTTGAATATTAGGTGCTTGAAAAGCGGGTAGTAAAGTTCAGTATCTACACTCAATATTTACAATAGCTGTTCAAGATAAGGTGCAAAGCTAAGGTGCAGAATAAGGTGCAGAATAAGGTGCAGAATAAGGTACAGACAACAGCGAAAATCAACGTGCAGGCTAGTGAAAGTGACATGTCTGAACAATACGATATAGTCATTGTTGGGGCAGGTATGGTCGGTTTGGCTTTGGCGAATCTACTAGCACAGCAAGGTATCGCGGCAAAGATTGCGGTGATAGATCACCACAGCCTACGCGACGATGACAAACCGTATCAAGAGAGCTTTGATAGCCGTTCAACGGCATTGGCGCCGAGCAGCGTCGATATCTTGAAAACTATTGGTTTATGGCCTGCGATTGCCGACCATGCGACACCAATTAAGCACGTGCAAATTTCTGATCGTGGTCATGCCGGTTGGGCGCAATACGAAAGCGAGCGGGCGGGTATGGAGGCTCTGGGTTATGTTGTCGATAACATTTGGCTTGGGCAGCAACTTATTCGCGCTGCATTAAATCATGTATCAATTCAACACTATGCTCCAGCCGGTGTAAATGCTTGTCGCCCTAAGTGCGACGGTGTTGAGTTAAGTCTTACGACTGAGTCAGGCGATTTTGAGATACATGCAGGCTTACTCGTACTTGCTGATGGCGCGGAATCTAAGCTTGCCCGTGATTTAGGCATCCAATTTAGTCTTAAAGATTTTACGCAAAGCGCCATCATCGCCAATGTCGAGCACACCAAGGCGCATCAGTGTTGTGCTTACGAACGCTTTACTGCGCAAGGGCCATTGGCCTTGTTGCCGCTGGGAGAGGGTGTTAGCTCGCATACTTCAGCTCTAGTTTGGACTCATCCAAAAGCCAATGCCGAATCAGCCATGGCGCTTAGCGAGAGCGATTTTTTAGCCGCTCTACAGAAAAACTTTGGTCACGAGCTAGGTGCGTTTACCGAATTGAGTCAGCGTCATAGTTATCCGCTTGTGCAAAGTATTGCGCAGGAACAGCATCGATCGTCTTTAGTGCTCATGGGTAACGCCGCCCATTTTTTACATCCCGTTGCGGGGCAGGGCTTTAATCTTGCATTGCGTGATTGTGCCGAACTTTGCGCACAGTTGCAGCACTCGCGCGACATTGGCCGTGGTGTTGGTGATTTAAGTGGTCTTGAAGCGTATGTGCATGCGCGACGAATGGATCAGTACGCGACAGGTAGTTTGAGTAATGCCTTTATTAAAACATTTTCGAGTGACAAGCTCGCTGTGCAAGTCCTTCGTAATATGGCACTGCTAGGTCTAAATCAGTCCGGTCCTATTAAGTCACTCTTTTTTGAACAAATGATGGGTTTAGGCGGGCGAGCCGCTAAGCTTAAAACAGCTTAAGGTCTTTGGGTAACAATTGTGGAATCGAACATCGATACAGTTAATTCAGAAAACGTTAATTCAGAAAACGTTAGTTCAGAAAACGTTAGTTCAGAAAACGTTAGTTCAGAAAGTACTAATTCTAAAAATAGTAGTTCTAAAAATATGAGTTCAGAGCACTCAAGTCCCGAAGGTTCTGATC
>JBLIMQ010000027.1:0-36976 GCA_047638775.1 Flavobacteriales bacterium | reverse complement strand
GTTACAAGGAGGTTACAAGGAGGTTACAAGGAGGTTACAAGGAATAGTTATTGTCGAAATATAGTGGGTGTCAATCATGCCGTTAACAGGCCCAGGGCGGCTAATAGCACAGAGAAAATTCTTTTAAATTTGCGTCGAACGTTGCCGGCTCTCGATCAACTCGCGTCACCTTAGCGTAATCTGGCCCACGCCACAGCCAAGTCTCTAACTCGGCTAATACGGCTTCTTCAGCTTGCGCAATCAGCTCCACGGCACCTTCATCGGTATTTCTAACCCAACCCACAATAGACAACTCTATCGCTCGACTTTGCGTACTAGCGCGAAAGTATACGCCCTGCACCCTACCCCAAACGGTGTAATGTCGCGTAATAACCATGTCTAAGGCCAATCGATAAACTTTTCAGATTCGGCCTGTATCGCTTTGCCTTTTTTGACTTCCCTTTCTTCGAAGCTTTCGAATTCGCTTATACGTCCGTTGCTTGCCCTGACATAACAATTAACAAAATAATGCTCCATTTTCTTTTTACCACGGATATCGACTTCAATGAAGATTTTATACAGCGACACTCTGTCGTCGTAGCGGCTGGAGTGGTTATCGACAACCAGTTGCGACAAGTCTTCATCAAATACATCTTTGGCTTCGGCTTTACAGGTGAGTAACGCGTCAGTAAACGTCACATTTTTGTAGCCCTTACTATCGCTCGAGCCCATGTCGACCAATGCCCCCGAAAGGTAGAGCGCCATAAATATTGAGACTAGAACAAAAGCCAAGGCCAACACAACCACTAAGGTATCTTGTATTTTTGCTTTTTTTGCTTTGTTGGCCGCAACCATAATTGAGCTCGAATTATCGTGAATGTTTTCAACGGGCGTTCAAGTTCAGTCTTTAACCAGGCCTTTAGGCCGACTTTAAAACTTCCTTTAAACCGCCAATATAGGGCGGTAAACTGCAACCAGATCGTGCTCCAACGCAAGAAGGTGTGAGGCGTGTAACTGGCTCATAACCCCCTTATCGCAATACAACAAATACCGTTTAGAACTATCTAACGACGGGAACTGCGTACTTAAAGCATAGAAGGGAATTTGCATTACGCTGCAATTATCTACCACTAAGGGTTTTAACTCGATCTCGTTAGGGGGACGAATATCGATAATGACATCACCGGCAATAGGCATTTCAACTAATTCGGCTTTTTGTACTTCTTCGTGCATGTCGTTCGGAACATCATCAATCGCCTGCATAATGGAGTCTGAAAGGGCCTTCTCCAAAACAGCAAAGTCAAAATTCTCTTCTTCTGCTAGCAGGGATTTCATATTCACTTTCGATGAAGGTTTAACCGAAATTACGCCGCAGTATTCTGGTACAGCCGCGGAAAACTCTTCCGTTCCAATTTTTCTAGCCTGCCCGATAATTTCAGGCTTATCCATTGCGATTAATGGGCGCAGCACCAAACGCGTGTCGATGTCATCAATCGCTTGCAGGTTCGGTATAGTTTGACTCGACACCTGCGATATAGCTTCGCCCGTAACCAATGCTTCAAACTTACCCCGCGCCGCTACTCGCTCTGCGGCACGCAACATCATGCGCTTTAATACAACGCCCATATTTGACGGGCCAATTTTTTCGAGTATTTCAGCCACAACGCCTTCGAACGGTACCGAAATAAACTTAACCCGATGCGACGATGCAAACGTATTCCATAAATAAAACGCTATTTCTTTAACCGCAATCTCGTGTTCACGACCACCAAGATTAAAGAATAAGTAGTGTGTCTTTAGCCCACGGCGCATAATTAAGTAACTCGCAACCGTTGAGTCAAAGCCGCCCGAAACTAACGACAAGACACTTTCTTGGGTACCAACAGGAAAACCACCCAAGCCTTCGTACTTCTTATCGACGATGTAACAGGTGTCATCTTTTATTTCTATAATTACCGTAACATCGGGCTTCTTTAATTTAACTCCAGCGGCACTGGTATGTTGATTCAGACCACCGCCGACATACTTTTCAACATCAAGCGAACTGAAATCATGTGTACCGTTGCGCTTAGCGCGCACACTAAAGGTCAAGCCATCTAACCTATCCTTCCACACAGCGAGAGCGAGCTCATAAATGTCGTGTACAGTCTCGAAGGGGTAAGCGCCCACTTGCGAGATATTGGCTATACCCGGAGTCGATTGTAGCGCCCTAATAATGCGTGCCTTAATAAGCGGGTCTTCTGAGGGAACCCGCACCATCAATCGATCCCATTCAAGCACAACAGAGGCCTTTGGCTCTATACGCCGCAAAATAATACGGAGGTTATCGGCCAACTTTTTGGACCAACGCTTACGAACAGGGGGACTTTTAATGGTAATTTCGGAGAAGAGACGAACAATAAAATACATAACAGACTCGAAAAATAAATGACACACCACTTTGACACGCATCAAAGCAGCGAGCACCTAAACAGGCGCTTTCAAATTGACTTAACGCACCCAGACGCTCACAATCTAGGGCTTCGTAAAAGCGCTATTATGGCACACAAAATGCGAAGCCTAATGCTCCATTGCGTCCTTTTGAGATTACTATAAGATTACGGCTCTCCTCGGATGCAGGAGCTAACCATTCAATAATAATATCTATGGCTAACGCCATAAGCCTAGAGGAATCCCAATGTCAGAGAAGACTCTCAATCTAATTAAAGAACACGAAGCACGCTGGATCGACTTACGTTTCACTGATACTAAAGGTAAAGAACAGCACGTTTCTATTCCTGTATCAGAAGTTAATGACAGCTTCTTTGAAGAAGGAAAAATGTTTGATGGGTCCTCCATCGCCGGATGGAAAGGCATTAACGAATCTGACATGATTCTTATGCCAGACGACAGCAGTAGTGTTGTTGACCCTTTCACCGACGACGCTACTATTATTGTTCGTTGTAACATCGTAGAGCCAACGACTGGGCTAGGTTACGAACGTGATCCTCGCTCTATTGCAGCGCGTGCCGAAGAGTACCTAAAATCTACAGGTCTTGGCGACGCAGCATACTTTGGCCCAGAACCAGAATTTTTCGTATTCGATGACGTGAAGTGGGGCTCAGATATGAGCGGTAGCTTCTTCAAAATCTCCTCAGAAGAAGCGGCTTGGTCTTCAGGAAAGTCGTTTACCGATGGTAATATGGGTCACCGTCCTGGCGTTAAAGGCGGATACTTCCCGGTTCCTCCAGTCGATTCACTTCAAGATATTCGTGCACACATGTGTGCGGCGATGGAAGAAATGGGCCTCGTTATCGAAGTACACCACCACGAAGTCGGTACAGCTGGCCAATGTGAAATCGGCGTTGGTGCGAATACACTGGTTAAGAAAGCCGACGAAGTTCAAATCCTTAAGTACTGCGTACACAATGTGGCTCACGCTTACGGCAAAACAGCGACATTCATGCCTAAGCCTCTTGTTGGTGATAATGGTAGCGGCATGCACGTTCACCAATCATTCGTTAAAGACGGTATTAACCAATTTTCTGGTGACGTTTATGCCGGTTTAAGTGAAACGGCTCTTTTCTATGTTGGCGGTATCATCAAGCACGCTAAAGCGCTTAATGCTTTCTGTAATGCTTCTACCAACTCTTACAAGCGTTTGGTTCCGGGCTATGAAGCACCCGTTATTCTTGCCTATTCAGCACGTAACCGTTCAGCGTCTATCCGCATTCCTTACGTGACGTCGCCAAAAGGCAAGCGTATTGAAACTCGCTTCCCAGATTGTACGGCTAACCCATACTTGGCGTTCGCAGCACTGCTTATGGCCGGCCTTGACGGCGTTAAGAACAAAATCCACCCTGGCGATCCAGCCGATAAAGATCTTTACGACCTTCCTGCAGAAGAATTGGCCGAGTATCCGACGGTATGCTCTTCTTTAGAGCAAGCACTTACGGCACTCGATGAAGATCGTGAGTTCTTAACCGCTGGCGGCGTATTCACGGATGACTCTATCGACGCGTATATCAAGCTAAAGGAAGAAGAAGTTGAAACACTCAACATGACAACTCATCCTATTGAGTTCGACATGTACTATTCAGTGTAAGCTCTACTCTGTGTAAGCTCTGATAAAGCCTATAAGCCCAGCTTCTCGCTGGGCTTTTTTTTGCCTGACATTTACCAATTGATTACTTGCCTCAAGTGCATCACTGCACCAAAATGAAACCTTCTAACGCACCATTATTGCGCAGGACGATCGGATGGTATTTTAAAAGCGTGTAGTATTTAGACACTACAATAAATAGCACGATATTTTTCGACCCACATTGACGCGGACTCAAAACGAAACGGAGTGTTAACGGTGATTT
The DNA here is from genome assembly GCA_047638775.1 of Flavobacteriales bacterium. Classification (GTDB taxonomy): domain Bacteria; phylum Pseudomonadota; class Gammaproteobacteria; order Pseudomonadales; family Cellvibrionaceae; genus Agaribacterium. The sequence goes on along the minus strand of JBLIMQ010000027.1, from coordinate 32,651 downwards.
AGAGCATTTTTACTGCGATTAACAACGCTTAATGATGAAACTTATAGGCTCATCACCTAAACATATGAATTGGTTTGGCTTTTGCAGAATTGGTTTAGTTTTTGCAGATAGATATTTAAATTCTGGGCGACGCAATGACACACGACATTCAATATGCACACATACTCGACGGACTACTGACAGCCATCGTCATTTTGGACGAAGATCTTTCGATTATTTATCTAAATGCCGCCGCCGAAGATTTGCTGAGCGTCAGCGGTGAACGACTGCAGGGCCAATCGATCAAAAAGTTTTTTTTACATGACGATGATACGCCCTACGCATTGCAGGAGGCCTTTCGTGGCGATAAGAGCTTTACTAAGCGTCGCACACAGCTCCATTTACATAACCGTCACGAAATTACGGTTGATTACTCGGTAACGCCAGACAGTGAACGCGGACAAATCGTGGTTGAATTACAGACGCTTGATCGATTATTGCGTATTAGTCGCGAAGAGGCATGGCAGGACTCGCATGAGACCACCAACCACATGGTTCGCAGCATGGCGCATGAGATTAAAAACCCACTCGGTGGGATTCGTGGCGCAGCACAGCTGCTCGCTCGCGAATTAGGTAACAGCGAACTTGAAGAATTTACCCGTATTATTATTGATGAAACGGATCGACTAACGAATTTAACGAATCGCATGCTAGGCCCCACTGAGCCAGTACGACACCAACTGATCAATATCCATGAGGTATTGGAACGAGTATCGAACGTAATTAAGCTCGAATTACCCAACAGCATCAAGATTCATAAAGATTACGATCCCAGTATTCCAGATTTGTTGGCCGACCCTGAGCAACTAATACAAGCGTTACTCAATATTTTGCGCAACGCCATGCAAGCATTAACCGAAAACAACATTGCTGATGGCCGCATTAAACTACGTACTCGCGTACAACGACGCTACACCATTGGGCGTAAAACCCATAATCTCGTTGCACGCATCAGCATTACAGATAACGGCCCCGGTGTACCCGCCGATATGACTCACTCGATTTTCTACCCGATGATTACCGGTAGAGCCGAGGGGACCGGCTTAGGTTTAGCCATTGTACAAAACCTGATTCATCGCCATGAGGGTTTTATTGAGTGCGACAGCGAACCGGGAAACACAGAATTCATCATATATTTGCCCTTGGGAATAGATCATGCAAAAAGCTAATAAAGTCTGGATAATCGACGACGACCGCTCGATTCGCTGGGTTCTCGAAAAAGCCTTGCAACAGGCAGACATTGATATTAGCAGCTTTGAATCCGGCGATGCCGCTCTAGCGCAACTTGAAAGTGCCTGCCCTGACGCCATCATAAGCGATGTCCGCATGCCCGGAACTGACGGCATGACGTTGCTCAGCCGCATCAATGAAAGTCACCCCGGGCTACCCGTCATCATCATGACGGCGCACTCAGATCTAGACAGTGCAGTCTCGGCATACCAGGGCGGTGCGTTTGAATATCTGCCCAAGCCTTTTGATATCGATGAAGCCTTAGCGGTTACGCAGCGCGCACTTGCCCACGCACACGAACAGCGCAGCGAGCCTGCGCCGGTGCCGGCAGAACTCGATGCCGATATAGTTGGTGAAGCACCGGCTATGCAGGAAGTCTTCCGCGCGATTGGCCGACTTTCACAGTCGAATATAACCGTACTTATTAATGGTGATTCCGGCACCGGTAAAGAGCTCGTCGCACGCGCACTACACAATCATAGCCCGCGTAAGGACGGCCCCTTTATAGCGCTAAATATGGCGGCTATCCCACAAGACCTAATTGAATCTGAATTGTTTGGTCACGAGAAAGGCGCGTTTACTGGCGCTGCGGCTCAACGCGCCGGACGTTTTCAGCAAGCTGACGGCGGCACGCTGTTTCTGGATGAGATTGGCGACATGCCAGCCGAAACACAAACACGTTTATTGCGTGTACTTGCAGACAGTGAGTTTTATCGCGTGGGCGGTCACACCCCCGTGAAAGTCGATGTACGAATTATTGCGGCTACACACCAAAACCTAGAGCAATTGGTTGAGAACAACCAATTTCGTGAAGATTTATTTCACCGCCTAAACGTCATTAGAATTCACTTACCAAAACTTGCTGATCGCCGTGAAGATATTGCCACTCTCGCTCAGCACTTCTTGCGTCGCGCAGCATCTGAGCTAGACGTTGAGCCGAAAGTTTTGACTAAAGAAGCGGAAAAATACCTTTCTGGCTTGGCCTGGCCTGGCAACGTCCGTCAGCTCGAAAACTGCTGTCGCTGGATTACCGTCATGGCCTCTGGCCGTGAAGTTCATGTGCAGGATTTACCACCCGAACTGAAAGCGCCAAAGAACAGAGAAACTCCTGCAGGCGATTGGGAAAAAGCCTTACGTCATTGGGCCGACCAAGCATTGGCACGCGGCGAATCCGATATTCTTTCAGAGGCCGTACCGACCTTCGAAAAAGCCCTAATTGAAACAACACTAAAACATACGGCAGGACGCAAACGTGATGCCGCCAACTTATTAGGCTGGGGGCGAAACACCTTAACCCGCAAGCTCAAAGAACTGGGGATGAGTACGAGCGACGACGATTCGTAGCCTTTATATTAACGTAAAAGAAACCACTAAAAAGGCCCGCAAATGCGGGCCTTTTTAGTGGTTTTGTTTAAAGATGAAGGGGGCATTGAGCAATAATGACCTATCAGGAGCACTTACCCACAAGGGATTTACAATACGACCACTTCAATTGATTTGATTCGCCATTATATTTACACCTAAAACTTACTATTTTCGCCTTGCCGCGACGTATTAATAACACGCCCCCGCGGCAACTGAGACAAACGAACGGCCATGGCGGCGCTGCTCTACACGATAACAATCACCGTAATCATCCATTATGTAGCGCGAACGGTTGTTGCTGGAATGGTGACCCGCATGCACATCCAAATAAAACTCAGCCGCCAGCGGCGCTAGCAATAAACCCCCAATAAGCAGTTCTGCCGTACTTAAATGCCGATTGGAGTGGCGACGATGGTTGTTGGAATTATGGTTTGTATGATGGCGGTTCTGGTGGTGACTGCTGTGCGCGTTGTGACGACTTGCATGACTATTATGCCTATCATGGCGGCGATGCGCGTTATGACGACTCGCATGACTGTTATGCCTATCATGGCGGCTATGTGCGTTATGGCGTTTCGCATGAGACTTGCCGCCATCATGACGACGATTGGCGTTCTGACTATGACTATCATGACCACGATCATTATGTTGCGCGCTCGTATTTCGACGTTCGTTCTGATTACGCTCATTTTGCTTACTATGACTGCTATCGTGCCGCTGGCGCTCTTTGCTCTTCGCCCGATCTTCGGCAAACCCTGGCAGTGAAATTAGGGCGGTCATGCTGGCAACTAAAAGTAGGGAATATCGAATTTTCATAACTGTGCTCCGCTAACTAAACAAGATTTAAAGCTATCTTAAACCCGCGAGCCTGAACACCTACTGAATTGAACTAACGAATTAAACTAACGAATTAAACTAAACAAATTGAAGCAGTATGAAGCTACCGACATGAAATTAATACCGTGAAACTAACGCTATGAAACTAATACAATGAAACTAATTACAATGAAAATAACGCCATAAAAATAACCCTACAAAAACGGTACCGTGAACGTAAAGCACTAAAAGGGTGACAGAAAAGCGGGAAAGAAGAACACGGCACTAATTACGAAGAAGTAGATTACAGCAGATATTTAAAAGCAGACTAAAACAGATACAAAAAAGGCGATCCGTAGATCGCCTTTTTACTGCAGAACTATTAATACAGCAAATAGCACTGCAACACTATGAGCTGAACTTATGCGTCAGCTTTTGCGCCAGTCTTTGCACGCTCTTGCGCAACAAGCTGTGCAAATAGGCGATCAAAGTTTACCGGTGGTAGAGCCAAAGCAGGGAATCCACCGCGAATAACCAAACTATCGATAGCTTCGCGCGCATACGGAAAGAGGATATGAGGACACTCAGTCGATACAACTTGCTTCATGTGCTCTTCAGGAACACCTGCAATAACAAACAAGCCCGCCTGATGAACTTCAGCCAAATAGGCCGTACTATCTGCAAACTTCACAGTAATAGTAATATTCAAAATAACTTCGTATAAGTTTTCTTTAAGACGTTTAACCTGAGTATTTAGGTCTTGATTAACGGCAGGCTTACCTTCTTTTAAGACGATCGGGCCATTTGGCGCTTCAAACGACAGATCTTTAACATAGATACGCTGTAGCGCAAATTGTGGACCATTAGCTTGCTCAGCTCCGGCTGCACCCGCTTGGGCATTGTCTTCTACGCTATTTTCTTCAGTCATGATAAAACCTAATTATTCGAGTTATTGGGTCATGCGCTACAAAGCAGACCATGATTAAATTGCTATAGTGTTGATGGGGGCAATCCTAGAACATTCAACGCTTGGACTAACAACGCTTGGACAATCAACGTTAGGGCAATCAACGCTATACCTTTGAAAAGCTATAACATCTAAAAAGCTACAACATGGCGTCTAACTTTCCATGCTGCTCAAGCGCAAACAGTTCAGTACAACCGCCAACGTACGTTTCGCCAACCCATATTTGCGGTACCGTGCGCTGACCGCTACGCTTTGCCAAATCTTGGCGCGCCGCATTATCGCCATCAACTGACATCTCGATAAAGGCAATGCTTTTAGCCTGAAGCAACTGTTTGGCTCGCACACAAAACCCGCAATAACGAGTGGTATAAATAGTGACTTCTTTCATCTTTCGCGCAAAGGCCTCGTTACGATTTTACAACAGGTAGATTTTGCGCCTGCCATTCACCCATGCCGCCCGACATGCGCGTAACACTATAACCTAACGCCTTCAGCTGACGCGCCGCTGCGCCAGTTTGCTGGCCCATTTTATCGACTAAAATAATCGTTAAGGCTTTATGCTTAGCAAGCTCTACCGCTCTATCGGCCAACTTGGCAAAAGGAATGTTTAACGAGTCAACAATATGACCTGCGCTAAACTCTTTCCTATCGCGTAAATCCAGCAATATGCCTTCACCTGCATTAAGCAAACGCGTAACCTCATGATGATTCACGCTGCTACCGGAACGTTTTTGTTCTACAAAAAGCAGCGCTGCCGCCAGTACCATCAGTACGCTAATTAATAGCCACTGTTCATTAATAAATGCCATCCAATCCACGATAAGACCTACAGTTTTGGGGAGTTTTATGGACGCGCGAGTATACACGAAGGCCGCCCACCTTTCATCGCTTAGGCGCGAAATTAAGCTAATATTAAAAGCGAAACGACGATATTTACCGGATAATTTTGCATCCGGTGCAATTTCCACCGAGCAAGCGACGGATACGGTGTGCACTTCAAGCTTAATAAAGGTAAAATGCGCGTTCCAAATCATTCACTGATAGGCGCCCGAGCAGTCCGCCACGCTATGCATTTAAATACGCCTCAACGGCATTCAGCTTAACAGGCGTATCACTGCACTCGACTCCATTATCAGCAATTTCAATTTATCTTAACTCTTATATTTCCGGAACATTCATGACAGCAGCAAAAAAACCAACCGCTCTAATCATTCTTGATGGCTACGGCTACTCCGATACTGACAAATACAACGCTATCAGTGCGGCTAAAAAACCCACTTGGGATAAAATTTGGGGTAGCGCGCCAAAAACATTGATTGGTACCTCAGGTATGGCTGTAGGCCTTCCCGAAGGACAAATGGGAAATTCTGAAGTTGGCCACATGAGCTTAGGTGCCGGCCGAATTGTCTATCAAAATTTTACCCGCATAAACAAGTCTATCAGTGACGGCGACTTCTTCGAAAACGATGTTTATTGCACAGCAATAGATAAAGCCGTGGACGCCGACAAAGCTGTTCATATCATGGGTTTGCTATCCGGCGGTGGTGTACATAGCCATGAAAAACACATATTCGCCATGATGGAGCTTGCCGTAAAACGAGGCGCTAAAAAGGTTTATCTTCACGCATTCCTAGATGGCCGCGATTGCCCACCACGCAGTGCAGAGCCAAGCTTAAAGCGTGCTGACGCCAAATTCGCTGAGCTTGGCACAGGCTGTACCGCCAGCGTTATTGGTCGCTTTTTCGCACTCGACCGCGACAACCGTTGGGACCGAGTACAGCAAGCGTTTGATCTTATGGTAAGTGGCACTGGGAAATTCTGCGCCGCATCATCCGTTGAAGCGCTAGAGGCCGCTTACGCTCGTGACGAAAATGACGAGTTTGTTGCGGCCACAAGTATTGTCGATGCCGATGGCAACGCTATTCAGATGGAAGACGGCGATTCAATGATCTTTATGAACTTCCGTCCAGATCGTGCTCGTCAGATCAGTAACGCTTTTGTTGATCCAAACTTTGATGGTTTCAAACGCGCTAAGGTGCCGGCACTAGCTGACTTTGTTATGACTACAGAGTACGCGTCGAGCATTCCAGCCAATTGCGCTTACCCACCCGAGAATCTTGTGAATAGCTTTGGTGAAGTATTACAGAACCAAGGTAAAACTCAGCTTCGTATCGCTGAAACCGAAAAATACGCCCACGTAACCTTCTTTTTCTCTGGCGGACAAGAAGAGACGTACACCGGTGAAGACCGTATATTAGTGCCCTCACCCGACGTTGAAACTTACGACCAACAACCCGAGATGAGCGCTGAAGAAGTAACCGATAAACTTATTGAAGCCATTGAATCACAAAAATATGACGCGATAGTGTGTAACTACGCCAACTGCGACCAAGTGGGTCACACCGGTATATTTGATGCTGCCGTTCTAGCCGTAGAAGCCGTAGATGCCTGTTTAGCGCGCGTTTTCGTGGCACTAGAAAAAGTTGGCGGGCAAGCACTTGTCACGGCTGATCACGGCAATGTTGAAGAAATGTTTGATGACGTGAGTGGGCAACCACATACACAACATACAACATTCCCTGTGCCGCTCGTCTATGTTGGCGACAAATCAATCTCCTTGAAAGATGGCGGCAGCTTAGCAAATATTGCTCCGACGCTTCTTCAGTTGATGGATATTGAGCAGCCGCCAGAGATGAGTGCTGACACACTAATTCAGCCATAAGCGCTGCACAATGCTCTGCTCAGGCTCAAACTGGATAAAACACACATTAGGCGCAGTCACTCTGAGCCTAATGTGCTGCGTGCCCATTTTGAGCCATGCGCAAGACGCTAATGATAGTAGCAGCACTAATACTAGTGCTAAGACCAACACCAACACCAAATTAGATCAGAAAAAATTTGAGGCACTTAAGGCGCAGATAGAACTTCTAAAAAAAGAACTCGAGCAAACCAAAAGCAGCCGGGATGGCATTCATGAGAGCCTTGAAAAAAACGAAAAGGCTATTGGCGAACTCAAGGGAAAAACCGAAAAGTTAAAACACGATATTGATCAAAATACCGAATCACTTGAAATACTTGAGGATGAACGCAGCGGTCTTTTACAAAAAAAAACCCGTGAAGAAACGCGCGTCCGCGAATACCTAAGCAGCGCCTACCAGCTAGGCAAGCAAGATCAAATCCGAATGATCTTAAACCAGCAAGAGCCTGAAGAGCTCGCCAGAATGCTTTTTTACTTCGAGCGCTTTAGCCAAAGCCGCAGTAAAAATATCGAAGCCTTTCGCAAAACCATCAACCAACTGAACGCATTAAAACCTAAAATCCAAGAAAAAAGCCTGCAACTACAAAGCAGCCTTACCAACTTGAAGCGCGAACAATCAAGCCTAAAGCAATCTCAACAAGACCGGCAACGTAATCTCGCCAAACTCAACGTGGATTTACGCAATCAACAAGGTGAACTTAACGCGCTACAGCAAGACCGGCGACGACTTGAAAAGCTATTATCGAAGATGGTAGACGTTATTAGTGAACAGGAGCTTGCCATTAGTCACAGCGAGTTCATTGGCGCTAAGGGGTCTTTGCCTTGGCCAACAAGAGGAAAAGTCAGTAATCGCTACGGCTCCGCTCGCTCAGGCAACAGCTTGCGCTGGCAAGGCTACAAAATACCGGCGGCGGCAGGCAGTAGGGTTATTGCCATTCATCACGGCCAAGTGGTGTTTTCAGACTACCTTCGTGGACATGGCCTGTTATTGATTATTGACCATGGCGCCGGCTATATGAGCCTATACGCACACAACCAATCCTTGCATAAAGAAACAGGCAGCTGGGTTGAGACCGGCGAACTTATCGCTGCGGTTGGCAATAGTGGCGGCCAAAAAGATAACGCTCTGTACTTTGAATTAAGACACAATGGCAAAGCAACAAACCCAAAACATTGGCTTCAATCATCATAATAGCGCTACACTCGCTATAACCGTTCGATCTAGTAAGACCGGATAACACGTTTAAGACTAATAAAAACTCAGGAGAGTTGAGTGACGCCTTACGAAATCCTTTATCACAGAGGAAGCAACTACTTACTTCGGTCACTCCACATTCTGTGTTTAACCGCATCTTTTGGCGCGCCGGCACTTATTGCGCAAGATGAAAGTAGTGCCCAGAGCGGCGACAACGGTGAGGAAAAAAGCGCCATCACGATCGAAACACTTCCTCTTGAAGAGCTGCGTATTTTCACCCAAATATATTCAGGTATCCGTAGCTCTTATATCGAAGAAATTGACGATAAAACCTTACTCACTCATGCTATCCGCGGCATGCTTAGTCAACTCGACCCGCACTCGACCTACCTAGATGGCAGCAGCTATACTGATTTACAAATTCAAACTCGTGGCGAATTTGGCGGCCTAGGTATTGATGTCGATATGGAAGATGGCTATGTCAAAGTCGTATCACCCATTGACGACACCCCCGCCATGCGCGCCGGCATTGAAGCTGGCGATCTCATTATTAAGCTCGACGGCAAAACTGTTAAAGGTTTAAACCTGAACCAAGCCATTGAAAAAATGCGCGGCGAAGTTGGCACAGACATCGTACTTACCATCGTTCGACAGCACGTTAAAAAACCTTTCGGCCTTACCTTAACGCGCGATTCTATTAAGGTGTCAAAGGTTCGCTCAGGCGTACGTGACGAACATTATGGTTATATTCGTATCGCACAATTTCAGGTTCCCACGGGCCCTGATGTTAAAGACGCCTACGACAAACTACTAGAAGCCAGCCCTGACCTAAAAGGCTTGGTTATCGACCTTAGGAATAACCCTGGCGGCGTATTAAAAGCGGCCGTTGATGTGGTCGATCTATTTCTCGACGAAGGCTTGGTGGTCTACACCGAGGGCCGTCTTAAAGATGCGTCCAAAAAACACATGGCCGCGCCAGGTGATATTAGTAATGGCCTACCCATTATTGTTTTAATTAATGGCGGCTCAGCTTCAGCTTCGGAAATCGTTGCCGGCGCACTGCAAGATCACGGCCGCGCACTGGTCATGGGCACCTTAAGCTTTGGCAAGGGCTCCGTTCAAAATGTCATATCTATCGGCGACGAGCGCGCAGTAAAGATCACCACGGCACTCTACTACACTCCCGACGGACGCAGCATTCAAGCCCAAGGCATTAAACCAGACATCGTGGTTGAGCGCGTTAAAGTTACTTCGGTTCAATCACGTGCGTACATTACTGAAGCCGACCTGAGCGGACATTTAAAAAATACCAACGGCGGCGAAGAGCTGGATTCAAACGCCCGAAAGAGTGCCGATACGGATAAATACAACAAAGATAGCCAACTATACGAAGCACTGACCTTACTCAAGGGTCTAAGCCTCTTTAATACTAACCTCCAGCAAAAACAACAAAGCGCCAAGGCCGAGCAGAATGAGACCGTGAAAATCACCCAGGAAAAGGATGACATAGTACAAGATAGTGAAGCCGATCAAGACTAAAACACCGTTGAACACTAGCCTGCTAGCCGTGGTTATGTCGACCATTCGACTAATGACTTTTATTGCGCTCGCAAGCCTCACGCAACTTGCGAGCGCAGAAGACATAGCCGAGATTCCAGAATTTCGCGCTATGATGACCCAAGCGGCTATCAGCCAAGCAGCCATCACGGATGTTACATCGACGCCAGCAAGCGCAGCCCAACAAACTATAACCCAGCCCAATCCAGCCCAGCAGTCGTTAGCTACGCCCACAAAACCCTACGAAATCGCCATCGTTATCGATGACCTAGGCTACCAATATCAAGCCGCGTTAGAACTAGCCCAAATTCCCTTTCCTTTGACGCTTGCCGTAATCCCTGGCACGCCCCACGCACAAGAGGCGTCTGAACTCACACGGCGTTATCAACACGAACTTATTTTGCATGTACCGATGCAACCGATGAATCGCGCGAAGTGGGAAGATGGCTTAGGCGTAAACATGCAGGCTCCCGAATTCAATCAGGCCCTGGCGGCAATGCTGGATGATTTCCCGAACATCGTCGGCATTAATAATCATGGTGGCAGCCTGCTAACCCAAGACAGAGAGCGTATGGACTGGGTAATGACCGCTCTAAGTGCAAAAGGCCTCTATTTTTTAGATAGCCGTACAACAGCATTAAGTGTCGCTATTGAGGCGGCAGAGGCTCAACAGCTTCATCACGCATCACGCGATGTTTTTTTAGATAATGATAAAAGTTTAGAGGCCATTAATGCTCAATTTGAACGCCTACGGGTCATTGCCCGCAAACATGGTAAGGCTATTGCGATTGGGCACCCACATAGGAACACGATCAAAGCTTTAAAAGCCCAACTACCGGCACTTGTGGCCGAGGGGTTTACACTTCGGTTCTGCTCAGAACTAACAACAGCGCCCAGTACAAACCGTGTCAGCCAATCATTGTAAATCAAGCCATTTAGCGCGAAAGCAGCCACTAACTTTTTATTTGGCTATAAAAACACCCCCCCCTTAGGAGAAATTACTTGAAGGCTTGTCTAAAAAGTTTGCTAATATTTGTTCAATGGTGAAATAATACTCATTCTTGTGAACCACTACTTATTATGGAGCGTAAAAAACGTGCCTAATGAGCCATGTAGCACAGTAATGCACAATTGTGACAGCCAATAAAATGTGCCTTTCAGGACGAATTAGAAATATATTGAGGAGAATAGCTGATGAATAGAACAGGTGAAGCCGTAGAAGTTACTGGTCGCAGTAAACGTTTCTTTCAAAGCCAAGACTATTGGTATTACAAAACCCGTGAAGGCGTCGACATTGGCCCTTTCGATACAATAAGCGAAGCAGAAACTGGAGCTAGTGATTTCATCGACTTCATGATGCATGCAGAGCCTTCGGTATCAGAAACACTCGCACGTTACGCAGCTTAAAAACAAAAAACGCCGTCACGGTTATCCATGACGGCGTTTTTTTATATAGAGTCCGCAAAGAATGACCTTAGCTTAAAAACCAAAGCGCCTTGTTAAAACGCCAGTCGTTCAGGCTTCAACCGCTCTAATCCTCGAAAGCTCTTACTCTACGAATTAAAACTTTCTCACTAATCAATATCTTTGATTGAAATCCCAGTATTGAAACCCCAGTATTGAAACCTTAGCACCGAAGCTCTTAGATTTTGAATAGCTTGGCTATTTAGGGCGTCTAACCTAAGCGTCTTAATCGCGAACTTCTATTCCACGTCCTTTCATGTGCTCTTTCGCTTCGGCTATCGTATATTCACCAAAGTGAAAAATACTGGCCGCTAATACGGCATCCGCTCCTGCGAACTCAACACCATCCGCCAAATGTGACAATTCGCCGACACCACCCGAAGCTATCACGGGGATGCTAACAGCGTCGCTAACAGCACGTGTAAGCTCGATATCAAAACCATTCTTGGTCCCATCGCAGTCCATGCTTGTTAGTAATATCTCACCGGCACCGTAATCGGCCATCTTTTTGGCCCACTCGACGGCATCGATACCTGTGGCGTTCCGCCCACCATGGGTATAGATCTCCCAGCGCGGCGCTTCACCCTCTTGACTGGCTCGACGCGCGTCTATGGCGACAACAATACATTGCGCACCAAAACGCTCTGACGCTTCTCGTACGAACTCAGGATTAGTAACAGCGGCCGAATTAATACCGACTTTATCGGCACCGGCATTGAGCATCCGGCGAATATCGGCAAGTTCGCGAATACCCCCGCCAACCGTTAACGGGATAAAGACTTCAGCGGCTATTTGTTCAACGATATGCACCGTTGTGTCTCGCCCTTCATGACTCGCGGTGATATCAAGAAAGGTAATCTCGTCTGCACCTTCATTGTTATACCGCTTTGCGACTTCTACGGGGTCACCGGCATCGCGAATATCAACAAACTGGACGCCTTTCACGACACGGCCGTTGTCCACATCTAGGCAGGGAATAATACGTTTTGCTAGTGCCATAATCGAGAGCTCTCTTAAGCGTTATCGTCACAATATTTCTGGGCTTGGGCTAAATCTAAAGTGCCTTCATAGATCGCACGGCCAGTAATAGCCCCGCAAATACCGGTATGTGCCTGTGCATTCAGTGCACGAATGTCATCCATATTGGTAATGCCTCCCGACGCGACCACGGGTATAGATGACGCTTGAGCCATCGCAACAGTGGCTTCGACGTTCACACCCTGCATCATGCCGTCACGGGCAATGTCGGTATAAATAATCGACGACACACCGTCTTGTTCAAAACGCTTGGCGAGCTCGGTCGCTTGAAAGTTAGACACTTCGGCCCAACCATCGGTGGCAACAAGACCATTTTTGGCGTCAAGGCCAACTATGATATGACCGGGGAATGCTTTACACATCTCGGCAACGAACTTTGGCTCTTTAACCGCTTTGGTACCGATAATGACGTAATCTACGCCGGCTTCTAAATATTCTTGAATAGTATCGCCGCTGCGAATACCACCGCCAATTTGAATCGGTAGATTTGGGTGCGCGCGGGCGATTTCTGTAACGATCTCGCCATTAACAGGCTTGCCATCAAAAGCACCGTTTAAATCAACCAAATGTAAGCGACGACAGCCTTGCTCTATCCAACGTTCGGCCATTGGCACAGGGTTGTCGGCAAATACGGTGGAATCTTCCATTAGACCTTGACGCAGCCGTACGCATTTACCGTCTTTTAAATCAATAGCGGGAATAATTAACATTGAATAACCTTGTAAAGTGACGGGGGCCGGCGCTATGCGCGACCGTCCCAATGCACAAAATTCTTAAATAGCTGTAGACCAGCATTATGGCTTTTTTCTGGATGAAACTGAGTGGCAAAAACGTTATCTTTTGACAACACTGAACTAAAGCTTAGGCCGTAGTCAGTGGTACCCGCTTCAACACTCTTGTCATTTAAGTTAACGTAATAACTGTGTACAAAGTAAAACCGGCTGTTATCGTCAATGCCTTCCCACATAGGATGCGCGCGTGTTTGCTTAACACGATTCCAACCCATATGCGGTACTTTCATCGGTGTTGTCGAAGCGGCGCGACTGGCTTGAAACTCTTCGCTTTGTGAAAAAAACTCAACCCGACCATCAAAGTGCCCCAAGCATTCAACCCCATTATTTTCGGCACTGTGCTGCATGAGTGCCTGCAAGCCAACACAAATGGCCAGTACCGGCTTGCCGGAATCAATCACGTCACGCACTAAGGTATCGAACCCTAAGCGTCGGATTTCACCCACGCAATCGCGTATCGCGCCAACACCGGGGAATATAACCCGATCAGCATTACGAACAACGTCGTGATCACTGGTAATAATGTGTTTAACGTCGGGCGCTACATGCCCCAAAGCACTGGCAACAGAGTGTAAGTTACCCATGCCATAATCAATAATCGCTACGGTTTGAGTCATGAGCTTAAAGCGTACCTTTTGTGGACGGCATTTGGTTGCCCATGCGCTCGTCACGCGTTAAGGCCATGCGCATTGCGCGACCAAAAGCTTTGTAAACGGTTTCGATCTGGTGGTGAGCGTTATCGCCACGCAGGCAGTCGATGTGCAAAGTTACTTGCGCACTGTTAACAAAACCGCGAAAGAATTCACCAAATAGTTCGGTATCGAAGTTACCGATACGTTTTTGGGTGAAGGGGATATTCATTTCTAAACCCGGACGACCCGAAAAATCGATAACAACACGCGATAGCGCTTCGTCGAGCGGCACATACGAGTGACCGTAGCGCGTTAAACCTTTTTTATCGCCCACAGCTTTAGCCACAGCTTTACCGAAGCTAATACCTACGTCTTCTACGGTGTGATGATCATCAATATGCGTATCACCATTACAGTAGACATCCATATCTATCATGCCGTGGCGCGCAATCTGATCCATCATGTGTTCTAAGAAGGGAACACCCGTATCAAACTTTCCTTTACCTGTGCCGTCTAGATTGACCTCAACCGAAATTTTGGTCTCTAAAGTGTCACGGCTAACCTTTGCGGTGCGTGCATTCATCGCGTTTACCTAACATTAAATCAATAAGGGCGGATTATAGCGTTTTGCAGGCCTTTGGAGCCAGTACTTCAAGACCTTTGATGCTTATCAAAAACTCGAATAGCAAGTCGGGTAAGATAACAACCATCGATTCACGTAACCAAGTAGATGTTTTATGAACGAGGCAGTCTTTGTAAGTGGCCTGGTATCACTTGTAAGCTTCAGCGTAATTATGTTGGTTGGAGCGATCAGCGGAGCACTTTTATACTATTGTGAAAAAGTTGCCGCCAAAAACCGCAACGCCCATTAGGGCAGATTATGTAGGCGAAAACTTTCGCCTATGGGCTTCATTGCGCTAATGGTTGTAGGTACCAAGTAATGAGGCTCCTTTTGTACGCCCCTCGAGTCACTGCCTGCTTATATTACTTTATAAGCAGGCAAGCGAACTCTCTCTAGGCGAACAATGTTTCGCCACTGAGCTTCACCGTCAAGATTGTAGGGATCTTTTTATTGGTGAAGCTCAATTATCCTTTTCTCGCTCACACATTTATCGCCCACTCTGGCGTATCTTTTCATTCGATCATGGCTTTATCTTGCTAGCGCTCGCTACATCTGAGAAACTTCCCAAAAAATTGAAGAACTCAAATGAACCAAGCCGCCAACATTTCATCGGTCGATGGCCCAAGTAACCACTCAATAGCACCAGAAAGTAAGCCGGCGCGATTAAAAATCGCCCTTCTTGGCTACCGTAGTCACCCCTTTGTGGGCGGCCAAGGTATCTACTTGCGCTATTTAAGTCGAGCCTTACAGGCACTTGGTCATGAAGTTCATGTACTTTCGGGACAACCCTACCCCAAGCTCGACGAAGGCATTCGCCTCATTAAAATCCCCGGATTAAACCTATACGAAAACGAGCGCCCTTTTCGCGCGTTACGCTTCCATCATTTTCGCTCGAAAACAGACATACAGGAATGGTGGGGGAAAGCGAGCGGGGCATTTGTTGAGCCGTACTGTTTTGGCCGCCGGGTAGAGAAGTATTTACGCAATAAGCACTATGACATTATTCATGATAACCAAAGTCTATCGAGTGCTTTACTGAAGCTACAGCGACAAGGAAAGGCGGTCATCACAACGGTACACCATCCTATCCACCTTGATCGCGACATTGCTTTAGCCGCAGCTGAAAGTTGGGGGCATCGCACGCTCATACGGCGCTGGTACAATTTTTTAAAGATGCAGCAAAATGTCATCAGCAAGCTACACCATGTAGTAACGGTATCTAAAACCTCACAGCAAGACATTGCCAAACACTTTTCGCGCCCTGAGCCACAAACACCGATAATTTTTAACGGCATAGACACGAATCTTTTTCGCCCATTACCGGAATCTAGCGATAATGCTTTTCAAATCCTAAGCACAGCAAGTTCAGACCAACCATTAAAAGGTTTGTCGATATTACTGCGGGCAATGGATCAATTGCGTACAAAGTTCCCTAACATCGAACTACATTTAATTGGAAAACTCGAGAAGAACGGCGCCAACGAAAAACTCATCAAACAGCTAAAGCTCGAAAAACATATTCGCTGTAGTCACAGCTTAAGTAATTCAGAACTGGTACAAGCCTACAATCAGGCTTGTCTTGTTGTATGCCCTTCACTATACGAAGGCTTCGGTTTACCTGCCGGCGAAGCTATGGCATGTGAAAAAGCCGTTATCGGTAGTCGATCCGGAGCACTGCCCGAAGTTATCGGCGATGCAGGAATATTATTTGAAGCTGGAAATAGCCTCGAATTAAGTGAAAAAATTAGCGAATTATTCAGTAACAAAACACTGCGTAATACTCTTGGGAAATCCGCACGAAAACGTATCGAAAAAACATTTAGCTGGCAAAAAGTGGCGCTTGAGTTCGAACACTATTACTACACTAAAATACTAAATTAGCACGCCAAACTAAAACACTAAACTCAGACACTAAACTCAGACACTAAAATTAAATACTAAACAATCGCAGAGCAAGGCATTAATCTTTGGAAACTATCAGGACGCAAGCACTCAACATTAAGGCCGGCGATATTGTTGTCGACATTGGCTGTGGCGAAGGACGTCACAGCATTGCCACAAGCGCCTACTTTCCCGACGCCACCTGTATCGGTTTAGATTTGTGCTTCGAAGATCTTGATAATGCTAACAAAAAAACACAAATATTTTTTTCAAAAAATAATGCCGTACACTACGTAAACGCAAATGCTTACACGTTGCCGTTTGCAGACGGAAGCATTGATCACGTAATTTGCTCTGAAGTACTCGAACACATTCCAAACTACCAGCAGGTTTTACACGAAATAGACCGAACATTAAAGGACGGCGGCAGTTTTAGTACGAGTGTTCCTCGCGCTTGGCCCGAAAAAATATGTTGGTATTTTTCGAACGAATACCATCAAGTTGACGGCGGACACATACGTATATTTGATGCGAATGCACTGAAGTCCGAAATATCGAGCCTACAATTTTCGTATCTCTCTCGACACTGGGCGCACGCACTACACGCTCCCTATTGGTGGCTTCGCTGTATTTTTTGGCGTAAGAACAAGCAACACAAAATCGTTGAGCTTTACCATAGAATTCTCGTTTGGGATTTAATGCAACGGCCCTGGCTAACACAAACGCTCGAACGATTACTGAATCCTATTATGGGCAAGAGTATCGTGATGTATTTTCGCAAGGAAAAAATGTAAATGCTGCCGCACAGTATACAACAAGCATTTGAACATGCCGGACGTTACATTGAGACAAAACAAATGGCTCAGGGAGAAATTCCATGGTTTACCGACGGCAAACTCGACCCGTGGGATCATTGTGAAGCGATTATGGGTTTAAATCTAGCCGGACAAGTTCGCGCAGCACAGCGCGGATTCACTTGGCTTGAGTCCGTACAGAATACAGACGGATCATGGTATGCAAAATACCTTGGTGACAAAAGCGACGGCGACTTAGACCGCGTGAAAATCGAGACCAATTTCGTCGCCTACCCCGCCACAGCATTGTGGCATTACTATCTTATCACTCGCGATCAGGTATTCGTTGAACAAACATTCCCAGCCATAGAGCGTGCGATAAATTTTGTACTAGCACAACAAGGCCCTGAAGGTGAGATTCAATGGGCAATTTCGGATCAAGAAGAACTCCCACTGGATTCATTAATTACCGCTAGCGCTTCGATTCTTCGCAGCATTGAATGTGCGATAAAACTCGCCGATAGTATCGGCAAACCCAATGAAACTTGGCAAGAGTCTCACCAACAACTCAGTAATTGTTTAAAGCAAAAACCATGGCGGTTTGATCGGACGTGGGAAAGCAAAGAACGATTCTCTATGGATTGGTTTTACCCAATTCTATCGGGTGTTTATTCCGAAGACGAAAGCCGCCTTCGCTTAAACGAGCGCTGGAAAGAATTCATTTTAGATGACTTTGGCTGTAAATGCGTCAGTGATGAACCTTGGGTTACGATTGCTGAAACCTGTGAATTTATTATGGCCTTAGTTGCAAGTAATCAACAGGCTCTTGCTGAAAAATTTTTACGACAGCTGCTACGCTGGCAAGATAAAGATGGAGGCTTTTGGACCGGCTACGTTGTACGTGATTCTTGCATTTGGCCACAAGAGAAAACGACCTGGACAGCCGCGGCATTTATGATGGCCTGCGATGCCGTATACAAGTTAAGCCCGGCACAAGACTTATTTACGGATAGTACACGGGAGAGAACAAACGCCATAAAACGCAAAACTGACGTTAATTACTGATAATCTAACACTATAATTTCCGTAGTATCCCTAAAGAATTTACTTGGGCTAAGCATTCAAAACCACCACGATTTAATACCGCTTGTAACGCCTTCCATGGGCCTTGGCCACCATCTTCTGGTTTCTCAAAGATATCATGTACAGCAAGGTATCCGCCGCGTGTAATATGCTGCGACCACCCCAAACAGTCTTGGCGCGCCATCTCTTCGCTGTGTCCGCCATCAATAAAGACAAGCCCAAGAGGTGTCCGCCAGTGTTTTAACACGGTATTAGAAGCGCAAACGATCGGAATAACATGTTCTTCAAGCTCAGCCAAGTCCATAACCTTTCGAAATTCTTTAAAGCTATTCATTTTGGCAATATCTTCATCGTATAGATCCGGATCGTGGTACTCCTCGCCGAGCTGATGCTCCTCTGAGCCACGATGATGATCTAT
The DNA here is from genome assembly GCA_047638775.1 of Flavobacteriales bacterium. Classification (GTDB taxonomy): domain Bacteria; phylum Pseudomonadota; class Gammaproteobacteria; order Pseudomonadales; family Cellvibrionaceae; genus Agaribacterium. The sequence goes on along the minus strand of JBLIMQ010000027.1, from coordinate 14,001 downwards.
AGCGTATAGGCTATTACTTTTTTCTTTACAGGCTGTACCTAAATACACCGTAGAGAGACCGCAGTAACTCCCCAACTCTAAACAAGGCCCAAAGGCTGAGGCCTCTATAGCCAAGCTGTGAAGTTTTTCGGCTTCATCCTTCGCTAAAAAGCCTTTTACGTTATACTCGTGTAATACGTCTTCTGCGCTTTTCATTGTCGAAAAGTCCTGTTTTTTGTTGATCGAAGAAGGCATTCACCTCGACCTAAATCAATGGTAACTCGTGCGGAAATCACACAGTCCCCTATTTATTAAAAAGCTGAGCGCCTTCTGGAATTCACAGTTTATCACACGTAAAATTCGCCCACAGTTTGATTCTATTGGGTCAGGGCTATCTATTCTCAAACCTCAGAGTTTGCAAATTTTCGGCCATGACATTCACGCCGGAGACAATCTACATATTATTTGTAGCACACATAAACCGGTTAATCTAAATACTTGGTCCAGTAAGCAAGCACAAGGCCGTATCGACATCGGCAACAATGTTTTAATTGCCCCTGGCGTGACCATAAGCTCGGCATGCGGTATACGCATTGCCGATAACGCGATGATTGCCGCTGAAGTGTATATTTCTGATAGTGACTGGCACGGCACATACAATCGTACACGACCCTTCCGATGCTCCAAAGAAGTCACAATTGCAAAGAATGCCTGGATTGGGTATCGCGCTATTATTGGTAAGGGCATACACATTGGTGAAAACTCTATCGTCGCTGCAGGCGCGGTTGTTTGCGAAGACGTTGCTGATAATTGTATTGTCGGTGGAAACCCAGCCAAACTTATTAAAACAATCAATGTAAATCGACGGATGTTAAGCCGTGAATTTCTTTTTCGAGACCCTGATTTTTACACTAAAAATCAATCGGAACTCGATGCCTACTTACTGGCACACAACTCGCTTAGCGATTATGTGCGTGCAAGCCTGTTTCCCAATAATAATGATTGACGCTCATGACTAAAAACAAACTATGGTTTGTCTATATTTTACGTTGTGCCGACGACAGCCTGTATACGGGCATTACTACCGACATCGATCGACGATTGCATGAACATAATAATACTAAGCTCGGGGCACGGTATACACGCGCACGTCGGCCGGTAGAGTTAGAATGGCACGAATCACTTAACAATCGATCGGAAGCCCAAAAACGGGAGGTTGCTATTAAATCGCTTAGTCGTCAACAGAAATTACTATTAATCAAATCTTAACTGTGCCCATTCGCTGAGTAACATATTAAGTAGCATTGACCTGAGTAAAAAATCATTCTGAAATCAAATACTACCTAACACTAGCTGCCGCAACACTTTACCGCACTAAGTATTCTTAAATTCAGCACCACGCATAAAAACAGGATCGAAATCAAAAAATCTAACATCCACAATTACGGTTGCCATAGTATACGGCTAAAAATATTGATAATAATTCTGACCACGGTCGCCATTAAAAATATTTTCTGAGCCTTTTGTAATTTTTCTAAATTAATCCACTTCACCAAAATAATTGCACCCAGAAAAATCAAGAGCAGAACACCCGCGTCAGGATAGTTACATTCAAGGGTATATCATTTGCCCCAACAGCTGTCGTCACACAAAAAGGTCACCTATAGGCTTCAATTCGATAGCATCCAACATCGACAGCCTAAAACTAAACATCACCTAGCCAATAGGAACACACCGCTACCAGATAGCACCATAGGTACGTCGTACTTTTCTATGGTGACTAGCCGCTTCAAGTTAGGATCGTTTTGTCCGTAAATAAAACCGCGGCATGATCACCGGCGTAACCCTAGTGATAAAGAAGAGTTCTAGCGGTAATGAATAATTCTAACGACAAGGAGCAACTACCTCGCAATAGCCTCTCCCGCTTACCCGCGAGGGTATTCGGCTATGCACCCCAATTCTGGGCACGGGTCAAGATTGTCGAGTGAGGATTAGGATTAGCGAAACAGACAGGGCTCTGTTTGGAGTTTCATCGACTAATTTCAGCTAAGGTAATAACCTCGGCGAGCGTGATTTCACTACCACAGCTAACACAACAGTCTCTGTGAATGCACTAATCGCAGCAACCGCACCGAGCAACCGCCGGGCATCGAGTTGTATCGAAAATCTGCGAATGTCCTACAAATAACCCTAACTGTGGACATATAATTTATCTCAATATGCCTTTATAGTTACCTTTATAGTTACCTTTATAGTTACCTTTATAGCTGCCTTAAGCCTTAGCCACACAACAAAGGCTTAAACTCAAACTGGCAGGCTTCGCTATCTTTACTACTATTAATACAGTGATGTCACCGTATGACCCCGCGATACTGCCTAACAGCGTGTTGGTACAGGTAGATAACAAACACACCTCTAATAAATGATAAAAGCCCTCGCAGGAGCGCAAATATGAAATTCATTCACTCAAGTTTTGGCGTCCTACAACAGATAGGTAAATCGCTGATGCTACCCGTGGCTGTACTGCCTGCAGCTGGAATACTGCTAGCCGTAGGTGCAGCCGAATTTGACGTAGTACCGCTCGTCATATCCCAAATGATGAAATCCGCTGGAGATGCCGTATTTGGCAACCTGCCGATTATTTTCGCTATTGGTGTCTCGCTAGGACTTACCAAGAACGACGGCGTCGCCTCGCTCGCCGCCGTAGTGTTCTACGGAGTACTGCTCGCCAGTATGGGTGTATCCGCGAACTATTTAGGCTATGAAACTAAAGAAATTATTGGTATTCCTTCGATTGATACCGGCGTATTTGGCGGCATTCTCAGTGGCTTAGCGGCCGCTAAACTCTTTAATCGCTACTACCGAATACAATTACCGGATTATCTTGGATTCTTTGGCGGTAAACGCTTTGTGCCCATTGCTGCTGCGGTAACAGGCATATTCGCCGGAATTATAATGAGCTTCGTGTGGCCACCGATTGGTGAAGGTATCGACACATTCTCAGACTGGGCCGCAAACGGCAACCCTATCTTAGCGTTCTCTATTTACGGCTTTGTCGAACGACTACTTATTCCCTTTGGTCTTCACCATATCTGGAACGCCCCATTCTTTTTTGAAGTGGGTAGTTTTGTAGATCCTGATACTGGCGAAATCATTCGTGGTGAAATTCAACGATTTGCCGCAGGCGATAAAACAGCAGGTGCCTTGGCAGGAGGCTATTTATTTAAAATGTGGGGTTTACCCGCTGCAGCTCTTGCTATCTGGCACACCGCAAAACCCGGAAGTCGCGCCAAAGTAGGCGGCATTATGATCTCTGGCGCACTCACATCCTTTCTAACAGGTATTACAGAGCCTATTGAGTTCGCCTTTATGTTTGTTGCGCCATTGCTCTACTTGGTGCATGCCGTGATGGTTTCGGCGGCATTTGCGCTTTGTATCGAGCTCGGCATTAAACATGGAACGACCTTTTCCCATGGCCTTATCGATTTTTTAACGCTATCGCCCCAATCCACAAACGCTGGCTGGCTAGTCGTTCTTGGTCCTATATGGGCCCTTGGCTACTACACGGTTTTCCGATTCGCGATTCAAAAATTTAACTTACTTACTCCAGGCCGAGAAGAAGCCACAAGCGGCGTAGAAGCCAATCAAGTTGAGGGCTTAATGGCCCATCAGTTAGTTCTCGCATTTGGTGGTCGCAGTAACATCTTAGATTTGGACGCGTGTATTACACGCATCCGTGTAACGGCCAAAGACATCGATAAAGCCAACGTCGAAAAGTTAAAAAGTTTAGGGGCGAGCGGCGTTTTGGTCATAGGCGACAATTTACAAGCCATCTTTGGCACCTCGTCCGAGAACCTCAAGACCGACATGGAAATCTATTTAGAGTCGGCTGGTAGCGAAGCAGAGCTCGGCGCAGACAAAGTATCTGTTACCGACGGCCCAGAAGTCGTTTGCGCAATTGTTCCCGAGGCGAAACCACTAAATGGTCATGAGTACGCAAAACTACTAGCGATGATTAGCGCTCTTGGTGGACTGGATAACATTAGCCGTGTAAATGACTTTGCAGAAACGCGCGTTCGGCTGGAATTGGCTAATGACGAAAAAGTAAATGGCAGCGCGCTACTCGATGCAGGCGCAACGGGCCTTAGTCGATTAAACAATGGCGTTGTACATGTCATCATTGGTTTTGATGCAACTCGCTACGCGAATGCCATGCTAGAAGCTGTTGAACGTCAGCATGATAATGGCACGGACAATTTAACTCCGGCGCTCTCCTAGAGAACCCATTGCCTCAGATACCTAGACATTATGGTATTTGAGGCAATTTGGATTTGAACCACTAACGTTATAACGAATGTAGGAATGTAGGAATGCACATTTCAATATCTTTTACTAAAACTGAAGCACACGGCGCTTCAACAACTATTTTCGTCAAAGCCGCTCTAGCTTTCGAAAACACCATTCCAACGGCCCTTGTGAAAAATTCCGCAGCCAGTAATGTGCAAAGACAATTGAACACACATTAAAGGCTAATGCACAAAAAACCGACGCATAAATCGATTGGCTATCGAGTATACCGACTGCTTGCATGATACCCATACCCACTACAACATGAGCAGCATAAAGCGTAAGCGCAAGCTGCCCTGTCGAGCCAATGCCTTTAACAAGTTTATTAACACTGAATATTTGTGAAATCTCTACGCAAAGACAAATGAATGCCACCGCCAAACTCGCCGCCGCAACAATGTATTGAGGCATCGGCGGCATCATTGCTGTCGACAATATAGAAAGATACTCTGGATCCAAACCTTCAATATCAGCCGCAAAACTGAGAACAGCTTTAGAGCTTAGCTCTATCAAGACCCATACAGCTAGAGCCGTGAACAGTATTTTTCGTCTTAGACGTGAATGTGCCAAATCCATTCGTCCCAAAATCATCCCCACAATGACAAACGTAATCCAGGGAAATACCGGGTGGAAACCATTAAAAAAAACATGCCGCAACATGCCTTCCACCGTCCAAAAATCGAGATAGCTTAAGTCCGAAAAGTTCCAGCCTTGCTCATAATCAAAAGTGAAGAGCAGCACTACAAATATACACATTGATAATACAGCCACAAGTACCAATGTTCGATTTTTCGCGTAGATAAAAACCGCTGCGAATAAAAAATATACGCCATAGAAATGTAATATATCTGCAGGCCAAACAAGCGAAAAAAGTAGCCCGAGAAAAATCAATAACACGGCACGCTTTATTATATTGACACGTATAGAGTTGATACCAGAAACGATTGATGCTGATCCACTGTCGATACGGCTATTAACAGAGCTAGAAGCCGACATCAAAGAGAGGCCAACACCAGCTAAGACTACAAACACGGCTGAGGCACGCCCCTCTAAAAAAGAAATACAATAATATAAGTTCGTTCCCGAATTTGCGCCAACTACAATTTTAAAGTTGACAAAAACCATCCCAAAGACGGCAAAGGCCCGGGCAACATCAAAACCTTCAATACGTTTTTTATGCGGCATAATTAGAGATCCAGTGTATATCTTTTGAACAGAATTTAATTAGCGTTCATCCATAAATAATTCAGCGCCAAAGGGGCGGGATAACTTTAGTCAAGCTTCAATCAGACTTTAGCCTCTAGATACAGGTGTTTACTTAAAGCAAAAGACCACACCTAGCAAGAAGATGATAATTTAGATTTCTTCGCAGAGCAGCCTTACTCACTTATAAATAAATGGATGGACAGACGGACGGACGGACGCTAATCATTAGGTGCTCTATCCGCATCACATAGTTCTGATTCTTTCTCACCTTTATTAAAAAATATTCCTAGAAACACGGCCACTATCCCTTGCACTGGAATCAACCAAAGCGAAGATACATCTTGAAGCTCATCTGCGGTTAAAGAAGTAAGATTTTCTACGCTCAAGGTCAATAGTAATAAACTTAAATAGACAAATGATACCCACCACGCCATCCGATAAAAGAATCGATCAATCGTAATCCGATGTTTATCTTTATTCATCACTAGGGTTATTATACCGCCCGAAATCAATGACAATGTTGGCATAACACTCGCCAAAAACCATTGCCAAATTTTATCTTGGTCCGAATACTTTCCACCTAATGTTTGCGCAATAAGCAGCGCCATTAAGATGCCCGCGTAGATATACCACAAACGTGACAGCCGTTTTTGACAATCAAACATTTTTACTTTCATAATTTTATCGTTTTATCGTTTTATCGTTTTATCGTTTTATCGCACAAGCTTATTGAGCTTGGTTGAACTTAAGTGTTTTATGGCACTATGCCGTGGATTATTTTGCGTTAATGCAAACTCGGAATTTTCATTATGTTCAAACTCATAAACCATCACTGAAAACTGAGTGCTATCACTATAGCGAATATTTTCCATACCGGAGTACAAGCGATCTTCACCCGAACTTAACCATTCACTCGCCATGTTCATACTCGGAGCGTCAACGTCAAACTTCAGAGGAGTATCTGACACAACAAAAACCAAAACTCGAAAATACCCTTTATCGGCCGTGAGTAAGGCTCGTAAAAAACTTTTTAATGAAAATAGCGATTCTTCGACGATGTTTTTCGACCAACGATGTGGGTCTTCACGCGGTTTGGCGTCGAGATCAGTTTGTTCCAAACGCGTAACTATTACAAAACCCGTACCCTTGTCTGGAGGCAATATATAGTAACGTCGGTCTGAATAATCGGCCCGAGAAAGCGCGTCTTTAATTCGACGCTCAGCCTGCTTATAGTTCGGCTTAAGTAACGCCATCTCCGTATCATTAAATAAACTCAACTCCGCAGATGTGGAAGGTTTTGGAATGGGCCATACAAAATGACTCGGCTTGTCTGGCCCTAACTCACTATCTGTTAGAATTCTATCAGGTTCGTCTTCATTAGCCCCCACTGCCGTAGCCTCGAGGAAGACACTAGGATCTTCGCCGGTAAGTAGAAGGGCTTTTATATTAGCCATATCGGGCAACATAACCCCATCCAGTACAGGCAAGTCTACGCGCTTACAGAAATGATCGTAGCGATCCTTGCATTCATGAGCCCACATGGCCGTCATGATTCTATGACCGGCAACAGGCTGGGCAAGATTCAAGTTAACGCGTAATTGAATTTTTTTGGGAAAGACGCCTAGCTCAAATAGTTCATCTTCCATCCTATTAAGCGTATCGCGTGGCAACAGCAACTGAGTATAGAGTGCTTCGTCACCATCAATACAGATAGGCGCCTCTAAGGCTAGACGCCATGGGCTTAGCCAAAAAAAACTTCTTACTACACTATCAAAGTCTTCTCCTAAAGGGCCATCAAATAGTTCGGCACGCAGTAGTGTTCCGCTTATCATTAGCGACTCTTTCGAATATTTACGTTCACACGGAGTTGCCGCCTGAGATTTTGCCGCCAAAAAGAGCACGTAGGTGCAGGTTAGCATTACAACAGCTATCCGTTTAAACTGCATTATTTACACTCCATTCGCTCGACCAAAAAACGTTGCTACATTACCAAAAACGTTCAACGTAAACAAATTCATCACATACCACGGTACGAGAATACATATGGAAATTCAAATACTCTCACGCACGACTCGAACCCTAATACACGGCTTATTACTGCTTGGCGCGTTTGGACTAGCTAGCTTATCACTTGCAAGTCGCGCAGGCGCAACGGGTGACAACACCATTAGCATCCCAAAAAATGCTATAGCGCACTGGAACGCCCTATCAGATAATGAGCGCAGCACTATAAATACACTGTGTTTGGCCAAACCTATTGAAAGCCTAGGACTCACAAATAACAGCCAAGCCTATCATTTGTTCGAACTAGAAAACTTGGTTATTACTTACCTACTTTCCGCCGCCGAATATCGTCATGTATTTAATGCCAAAGACAGGTATCAATATTTTTACGAACAACAACAACAGCGGAATGAAGCTGGTCTCGGCCGTCGTAACGAGCTCATACAAGCTAACAGCGCAGTATTAAGATCTTCTGCGCAACTAAAACATAGCGAACTACAATATTTCAGGCTAAATAAACTTGTCACAGATATGGGTTTTAATAAGGCTTGGCTGGACCGAACTAGTCTTAACTTTTTACCAGAAACAATCAATATTGAAACCGGAAAAAAGTCGGAAGTTCCGCTAATAAATGCGATTAATAATAAAGTATCAGAATTTAGTTATTTACGTGAGCATGCTCTCAATGTGGCACGACTCGAAGAAGTTAATTTTAAACTCGTTCAAATCGGGCAACTTAGTCCACGTAAGCTGTTAGAAGCAACGCCTCTTGAAGTTATTAGCGCGTATCAATTAGATCGTGTTCGCGCTGAATACTTACAACTCTACGCGCTGCTTGCGTGGTCAAGAACTGATTCTAAAAGCGATAAACACGGGAACGGCCTCAAGGTAGCGAGAGCGTTAACACTGGGTATTCAATCTGAATAGCTGAACTCTACCGGTATGGTTTTTATTCCGCGGGCTCCAACGAGCTTTGAATATCACGAGCCAACATCCAAACTTTACCTTGTAGCCTGCTAAAATTTTCTTTCTCTTTCGAACTTTTTGAAAGATAGGTTTCGTTAAAAGTTCCTATGCCACCGTAAGCCGCCAGCACCTTATCGACGCCATACAAATCCGATTCCTCGATACGTTTTTTTGCTACGCGCATCCACTGAGACCAATGTGTTTTACCATCGCGATCTAAAATGTCGATTAATTGCGCTAAAGTATCAATTAGTTCGCTGGAAGTGGTCGCTAGCATAGTGCGTCAAAACTCATCGTGATCATACTGTATTGGCCAGCATCATAACAAATAATGTACTCCACTTAAGTATTATTAAGGCCTTGAGATCAATATTGCGAGCTATCACCCAATTTTAATTCGATTAAAATTTACACACTCAACGGTACATTACGCAAGGATTTACAGTCACCATCTATGAGTTACCTCAAATTTTATAGCTCTACACCGTTAAGTTCTGTCTCTATTTTTTTCGACAAGGCCAAAACCAAAGAGTTGATAGCGGAAACATAGTCGCTATACTGCGAAGACGTACTGGATTGATCCAATCCAATATTTCCGCGAGCCAGTATCATTTGATCACTCAATCGTAAAAGTTGATACTGCGCTTGCAAATGAATTACGTCGCCACGAACACCATCCAATTGCGTAATTTTTAGCTGCATTTGCATATTGGGTCGCGCACGCGTATCCCATGGAAAAGCACTCACAAAATCAAATAGACCATTTCGACTTAATTCAGCACTCATTACCCGCGCAATACCCTCATCTAGCGGCTCAGCCCAGGCGTGAAAACCCGAGACAAGCAGTTGGTTATCTGAGATCCGAGAAACAATAGCTGTCTGATCAAGATAGGCTACTAGCTCAACCGGCCCAAGGCCCAATGAATGCTCTCCCACAACTGAAGCTGTAGTTGTGGCTGTAGTTGTAGTTGTAGCTGTGGCTGTGGCTGTGGCTGTGACTGTAGTGAAAGTCCGGTTTGACTCTACATCTGAAACAATTTCGAGGTCGGCATTTTCTTCACTGGCATATAGGGCGTAAAAACTTGTTGCCGGGCCGGACGACGTGCAGGCACTAAAAAGGCTTATCATACTAAGGAAAAATATTACGCGTTTAGTCATGCTTTTTAGCTCCAGAAATTAGCGCATTTGGGTGACGATTCAATTCATCGACAAATATCTGTATTGATTCGCCAACGTCACTCACAGACTTAAGCATTTTAGTAAGTTCATGCTTAAGTTCGGAGTCAGGGGCGATAAGGTGATCAACACTCTCTACGGTTAGGCTAATTGTCTGCAAAGCCTCATTAGCGCTAGCCAAAGTTTCTTCCATATTCCCTATAGCTCCATCCATTTTTTGCGCTGTTTTTTGCTGTTCGAAAGTAGCAAGAATAGTTTTTAAACTTTTCATACTATGTGAAAGGTCCTGCCCTATTTGCCCAAAAGGAATAGATGAAACTTGCGTCAATACATCATCAAGTTTCTCTGTAAGCTGGGCGATAGGCTGATCGATCGTCGGTATCTCGGAATAGCGTTCGGACTGAACAAAGACCGCGTCATTCGCAGAAACCACAAAAACCAGATCAATAAATTTCGAACCAGTAATGAGACTCGCAGTATTCATTTGACCCCGTAAACCTTGCTGTACCATGGTACGCATACGCTCATCAACTTCTGCACGGGTGGGCGAATCATTAGGGTCAAAGCGTTGCGGCTCCATAGCAATATAAACGAACAGGCTTTTATCTGCGTTGTCCGCATTATCAAGTACTACGTCGACAACTTCGCCAACTTTTATGCCACGAAATTCAACAGGCGCCCCCACCGTAAGGCCGCGCACTGAACCACTAAACTTTAGCAGGTAGTGATATTTTATATTGAAACGGCCTTCAAGTACCGATTCCCGGTCAGGATATAGATAAAAAGTGTGACCAGCCTCTGCAGGCTTTTCTTCCGTAAAACTAGCAGTATTATCAAACTCAATGCCGCCGCTAATTAAAGATGTTAGCGACGCCATTTTGGCTTTCATACCATCCGCATTTATCGACACGCCAAAACCACTAACATTCCAAAATCGCGATCGACTTTGAACTAATTTGTCGTGCGGGGAGCGGATGAAAATATTCACGTCGACATTTTTTTGATCCTCAGAAAGATTATACCCAGTAACCTCACCTACACGAATTTGACGATAGTAAACAGGAGAACCAATATCGAGCGACGCTAATGTTTCACTTTGTAAACGAAATTGTGAGCCTGGCTCATCGGAATGAAACGAAGGCGGCTCATCTAAACCACGAAAGTTTTTTTCACTCGCCCCAGGATCACCGGGATCCATAACTATATATACGCCATTAATAAGCGTACCTAAATTTGAAACGCCCGCCGCACTAATTCTTGGTGTTACTACCCAAAAACGTGAATTCTCACTCAAGTGGCTCGAAATCGCTCGATCAATCTCCACTTTGACAACCACGGCCTTTAGATCCTGACTAAGGTTTACTTTTGTAACTACACCGACCTTAACATCCTTCAAGCGCACCTGAGTCTTTCCTGGAACTATATCGGAAGCATTAGCAAAGCTGATCGTTATTTCAGCTCCTTTTTCCATTCGCGCCTCTACCGCCAACCATATGGCAATAACCACAGCAACAAAAGGCACAATCCAAACGGGCGATAGGGTTTTTATTTTTTTAATGATATTTATTTCTTTAATAATAGGTTCGTTAACCATTTTTATTTTCTTCCAAAGCGTCCCATAACAAACGAGGATCAAATGTTTCAGCAGCTAACATTGTAAACACAACAACCGCACCAAAAGCTATAATTGCGCCTTCGGATTCAACCGTATAAACAAATCCAAATTGAACGATAGCGACAAAAATGGTTACTACAAATACATCGACCATTGACCAGCGACCAATTAATTCCGTTAAGCGATATAGAAACGCACGATGCCGAACACCGACAGTGATTTTAAATTTAACCGCCCAAATTAGGTAGCTCAATATCGCTAATTTCAACATTGGCACAACGATACTCGCAACAAATACAATTGTCGCCACCCCCCACAAGCCCTTTGATACTAACGCCACAACACCGGAATAGATGGTATCAGTACCGCTTCCGCCCAATGTCGAGTACGTCATAATCGGGAGAATATTCGCCGGAATATAGAGTATTGCCGCGGCGGCCGTAAATGCCGTGGTCTTTTGAATACTATTCGGTATACGAAAATGAATTTCTGTACCACAGCGCGGGCAATACTTTTCGCGTTCGACGACCGAGGCTCCTACCATTGCATTACACGCGGTGCAATCATGAACATGTTCACCTAGTACGTGGGTAAAATAATTATTGGGGTTGATCCACGCCCAAAGTTTCATTGTATCGAGCTTTATGTACGCCAAAATCAGAACAGCCACCAACATAAATAATGCGAATGCTCCCACCTCTAAATGCAAAGTCGACATATCGGCCATTTTTACCGACGCCACAACCAACCCAAGCAAAAATACCTCTAACATACTCCAATTTTTTATTTGAATTAACCATCGCAAAAAGAACGCCTGTCCAATTAAACGTCTATTCATACTGTAGGGAATCAAGAGATACAGTAGAACGGAAATTTGAAACAAAGGAAACAACACTAGCGTTGTAAGAATAAGTGCGGCAAGCATCCAGTTTTGTCGCTGCATAAGCGCATAGAAGCCATCTAGAATAGTAATGGTTTGACTTTGAGAGCCAATCTCCAAAGTCAACATAGGAAAAAACAAACTCACAATAAACAACAGCATAGCTGTCGCGGCTAACGCACCCGCAACCTGCAACCACGGCCCATGTCCTTGATGCATAGTGCAGCCACAATTAAAGCACTCTAAAGCGTGCTCTGGACTAATAGCGACAATGCTTTGTAGTTGACCGCAGTCATCACACATCAGCCAATCACGCGTCTCGCTTAACAGGCAATACGGCGCGTCATCCTCAGACTCTTGCTCGTCAAGTGCTCGGCCAGTCGAGTCACTCACCTTATATTTTTCCTGCGGCGGCTCGCGACAGGTACTTTTTAAACATAAATTGTTTATCCATCCACTTCATCCCTTCGTTTCTGAGCCAGCGAAGTTCAATACGATCACTGCCAAATAGTTTTTTGAAGAACTCCATGCTTGCCATCGTCGACAAATTGTGCGGCTGCCTACGACGCTCAAAACGTTTGAGTATAGATATATCCTGTAGGGGAATCTGTCGTGATACCGCGCGTAGTATTTCTTCGGTTAATACATTTACGTCGTAAAAACCTAAGTTCACACCCTGCCCTGCCAAAGGATGTATCGTATGAGACGCATCGCCAATAAGCGCCAAACCTTGTTTGAAATATTTTTGTGCGTGGCGTTGACGCAATGCAATTGCATAACGCTTATCGACAAGCTCTATCGAACCTAAGCAGCTCTCTGAGCATCGCGTAATTGCGGCATTGAAACCGTCCTCATCCAATGCCATCAGAGCATCGGCCTGATCACTTTTTACAGACCACACTATCGAAGCATGTTGTTGCTCGCGACCATCGCGAGACAACGGTAAAAAAGCTAACGGCCCTTCGGTTGCAAAACGCTGCCACGCGCAGAATTTATGCGGCTGGCCAAGCTTGACCGTACTAACAATTGCGGTATGACCATAATCCCATTCACGCGTTGAAATCTCGGCTAATTCACGCATAGGAGAATTCGCGCCATCGGCCGCAATAATCAACGAACCGCGAAATATTTTGTCTTCACCGCAATATAATTCTGCAAATTTATTCTCATCGTCGTAAGTAAAGTCTTCTACTCGTGTATCGCTTATCAAAGTCACTTGGCCATTATTCTGACTTTGACTCTTGTCTTTACTGCTGTCTTTACTACTATCTTTAATATGATCTCCGCTACGGCCTGCAGTGTGCTGCTTTTCAGACAACGCGTTGAGTAGGCATTTCACCACGATACGATTTTCGATGATGTGGCCCAGCTGCGCTTCATGAATATCGCGAGCGTTAAATTCAATATTGCCCGTACCTTCAGCGTCCCAAACATACATGCTTTTGTACGCGCAACTACGTTGACCGTGCTGTTCTGGCCACGCATTACAGCGCTCCAATAATTCACGTGATGCCGCTGACAAAGCCACAACGCGAGCATCCCAATTAGTTTCATCAAAATCTTGATGAAAACTGCCCGCTTCGATTACCGCGATGCGTAATTCGGTCTCATTTGCCAGTATGGCGGCTTGCGCCAAACCAACCATTCCGGCACCAACAATAATAAGATCAAAACGTGGCACGTCAGTGCTCCCGCTTTTCAGATCAGAACCTTCGGGACTTGAGTGCTCTGAACTCATATTTTTAGAACTACTATTTTTAGAATTAGTACTTTCTGAACTAACGTTTTCTGAACTAACGTTTTCTGAACTAACGTTTTCTGAATTAAC
>JBLIMQ010000026.1:0-37470 GCA_047638775.1 Flavobacteriales bacterium | reverse complement strand
TAGCCATTTCTTCTTCGTGCTCTTCACAATAGTGCGAACTCATTTAGCATTTTCACCAAAAAATTGAATTTTACTTCAAATCATAGTCTATTGGAATCGGGATGATATTTCGTGCACGTTCCTTAGTAGTTTTATGGCCTTTTATCATGGTGGCGGAGAGCGGAAACGACAGACTCGCCCGTCTTATATATGTAGCCAATATTATAGGCTAGCTTTCATTTCGAAATTGACACCGTCTTAATGGCTACAACGTTCAAAAAAGTACTGTAACCGTTTGAAAAATACTATCTTTTCGAAAACATTCAGTTTGGTTTTACGTGAAGACGGTAAAAAGCGTCTCTACTTAATAAACAATCAAACATACGTCGATCAAAAATCGATCCAATCAAACATGGACCTTAGCCAATCACAGTTAGGTGAATCAACATAAACGGGAAAGTCCATCACTGAAGCAACATTATTGATCTTAATCGGTTTTTATTCACTTTATAGTAATCATACAAATTTCAAAGGGAAAATATGACATCCAACACCGATTTCCAACAAGCAAAGTCAACAAACACCCAAGAGATGATTTGGCTAATTCTAAACGATATTGGTACATCTTATACGCCTGCAGGTGAAGAAATAACTTCGATAAAGCTTACTGCACCAAATACCTATCTCGTTTCACTATCACAGGAAGCATTCATCAAAGACATCACATATACGCTTAATATTGATAAAGAATGTGCAGTTTCAATTATCAGTAGAACTGCATCCACGCGTATTTCTGAGACAAGCTAATTTCGAGGGTGGTTTTTACTATGAAAAACACAGTAGAAACGTCAGCAGACGTAGTCTGCTCAGCACCTGTAACGGTTTGTTTAGCCGCTTATCAAAAAAAAATTTGAACGTTTCATTCAAACAAATATTCTGCATCACATAACGATACCTCGATTTCAAATCCGGTTCGGGCATGAAAGACTAGTCGTTCCAAGCTTTCTCTGGAGATGTGCTTTAATTTACTAGGACTCGCGCCCCGTCTAAGTTATATCCTTCAGCTTTTGGTGGTTACTAGGCATACAAAAATATTTGAAGAAAGGTGTGCATACGCTAAAGCACAATTCGATCGTTGGTCAAAAAATAAGTCCATATTGTTATATCATCCAAGATATTGAATCTGAAATTGTTATTAAATGGCTATGACAAGTAGTTTGAATCAACGACATTCGCTCGGGTTTAGCTCGCTAGCACTCACTTTTAACCTCGCTTTAAGTTAAATACATAAGTAATATTATTCCATGTTGTTAAAGTAGCCTCTATGCCTAACGCCTTTATCGACCATTTCCACGGAGTATAAAAATAATGAAGCCATTTCATTTATCATTTGTTGTACCTAACTTAGACGACACGAAAGAGTTTTACACTCAAGTACTTGGGTGCACTATA
This sequence comes from Flavobacteriales bacterium, assembly GCA_047638775.1. Taxonomy (GTDB): domain Bacteria; phylum Pseudomonadota; class Gammaproteobacteria; order Pseudomonadales; family Cellvibrionaceae; genus Agaribacterium. The sequence continues at coordinate 36,039 of JBLIMQ010000026.1, read as the reverse complement.
GGCAGGGATACCGGAACTTGGATAGATATATTATTCTTTGTCCATCAAATCACAATTCATCAAGCAACCCTAAATATGAAAGCTAAAGCTATAGATCATTTTGGGCCTATATTAGAAAAAGAAACATGGCTATCGACATCAGAACGGTGTAAATCCAAAGGTGTTGAATTCGTAATGCAGCCTACCTTAAAAAACGAAGGTACAAACGAAGAATCGGGAAAATTTATAATTCTAGATCCGGCAAAAAATATAGTCGAATTTAGGTTCTATAACAGTTTCGAAAAAACCATGAGCCATATTTAGGAGCTTTACACTCCTAAACCTTATGACAACCACGGCTATCATGGGAGTCACAGTAATTTTTGGTTTTGGCATATAGACGCGGAGTTGCGGATATGGATGAAAGCCGTCTTATGAGATCGAAAGTATGAACAAGTATTTAGAATCTACAGAATATATAGATTGGAAAGAGCCCAGTATATTGGCGCAAGCAAAAGTCCTTGCCAAAGGCGTTTCTGAATCGGAAGAAATTGCGCGAAAATGTTTTGAGTTTGTTCGTGACAAAATAAAACATAGCTGGGATTACAAGCTAAACCCAGTAACGTACAAAGCGTCTGATGTGCTCAAGTATGGTACTGGTTACTGCTATGCAAAAAGTCATTTATTAGCTGCCTTTCTTCGTGCGAATCATATTCCTGCCGGCTTATGCTACCAACGTGTAACCATTACCGACGAGCCCCCCTTCTGCCTACATGGCCTAAATGCCGTATATCTCGAAAATTTCGGCTGGTATCGAATTGACGCAAGGGGCAACAAGGAAGGCGTAACAGCGAATTTCTGCCCACCAATCGAAAATTTGGCTTTTAACATAATCGTGGAAGGGGAAGCCGATCTCCCTGAAATTTGGGCAGAACCCTTACCTTTAATTATTACGACACTTACAAGAGGGAAGACTTATCAAGATATTGCGGATGATTTACCCGATATAGAGTTGATAAGGTCGAATAAAGCCGTGTCACCGGGCTCATAACGAATTGGGCGGGCAGACACATCATAACCCCGTAGCGTCTGATAAACTTCCCATGTAATCCTTTCTGAGTTCGGCTTGATATAGGCAGAACTATCGAAAAATGAAGGCCAAAGAAGGCCAAAGAAGGTTATACTTTTGTGAAAACTATAGTAATACAGAATAGCCCCCAAACTTAACCTTAGAGCAATATAACCGGCGCCACTCCCTTACAACTAACTTGGCTTGCGGCATTTGGTATACATGACGTTTAGCAAATACCATTTTCCCCGGCAAATCGGATACCTAGGCTGGCAATATGCGTTATTCACATTGGGTGATATATGACAGCAAATACAACAATTGATTTTGAAAAAGTTGCGATAGTTCTCGTTATTCTTATGACTGCCCTACAGGGTTTCTACTCGATATTCGGTTACTTGGATCCATTCGCATTTTCAGTCATCAGAGGAACTGAGTTAGTTTCTTCAAGTGATAAAGATTGGGTTCAAATATACGCATCTCGAACCTTATTTATAACGCTCATAATTGGTTATCTAATCTACATTAAAAATTATAGAATACTCATGTATACGGCACTATTTGGCATGGTAATGCCGATTACTGACGCAGTATTGGCGTACAATGCTCAGGCGCCAACCAAGGTTATAGTCAAGCATATAGTTACAATAGTGTACTTAGCCGCAACTTTTTTTGCACTGCGAAAAGTAGTTAGAAGCCGGGAAGTTTCCTAACATACGAAACCAGCACTATATGGCTTTGAACTTCCTGTGTTGTGGCGATCTAGTATTAAACCTATTATCGCTAATATAACTATCGCTACGCGCAAGCTGTAATTAGAACAGACATTGAGCGATTTTCTAACATCGGAGAAGAAAATGGATTTAACAATAGTCAGTGTAATATTTGGTGGTGTACTTTTGTCTGCCGTTGTCTTCAAATACCTTCAAATACCTTCAAATACCTTCAAAAAGAAGGTATCAAAAACGTTACATTAACCTGCTTTTTAACTATTTTTGGTTTCGCACTTGTTGCTTCACCTGCCTGGACGAACATAAGCTGGAAGACCAAAGGTATGGAATTTCAACTAGTCCGAGAGGCTACACAGCAGATGGATGATTACGTTCGCATACTCAATAGCTATGAAGAATTGTCCCGCGATAGTGCAAAATGGAAGTCTGATAGCACGCAGCAGATCAACTTCGTTAGCCTAGCTAAAGAACTACAGCTTCAAAAGACAAAAATTGAACTCGCTCTATCGGAAGGCAATTTGGCGCAAGCAATTATAGAAACACAATCAGGAACCGAACTAATAGAGACTATAGCCAATACAATTGGTGCATCATAGATCGCATAATAAAATTTCAATATCACATACTTATTAACATGCATTTCAGTCTGAATGTACGTTAGTAATTGGATATTAATATACGCAAATATAAATCCTGAATAAAGCAATAATAATTTTGATTGAGGTTCTTTTGAACATTAAAAACTATCGCAATGAACTAGAACATCTTATAACTAAAGTGTTTGTTCCCGCGGGCCATACAATAACTAAAAAAATCGAACTCGACTCAGTTCCCGAAAGTGTTAAATATGAAGCGCTAGTATTCTCCCTAGATAACAAGAATATCGTTTATCGAAAAGGAAGAGTGACTCCAGACAGACCAGGTGCATATTTAGCTATTTGGCAACGCCCATACTCACCTAACATGAATGGTAGTAAGCCTATCCCCATTAGATGCAATGAGATCGACTACCTATTTGTACAAGTAACGCGCCATTGCGGTGGTATTGACAACGAAGAATCGATACAAGATTCTAACAGTGGAATTTTTATTTTTCCTGTCTCACTATTGATTGAAAAAGGAATTGTTTCTTCGGAAAAGAGTAGAGGTAAAACGGGATTTCGAGTTTTCCCTCCGTGGAGCCAAGATAGAGGGGTAGTTGGAACTAAAGTGTTTTCAGATTCCGGCAAGAAAACTCAACGCTGGCAGTTACCCTACTTCTTAACTATTGATGAAAATGGTTTAATCGATTCTTGTGAATTGAATAATCTACTCAAACACGACAATGTTGACTCGCACGCGACATATCAATCAATGGCTAGCAATGTATAACCAGCGATCTATAGCCAACAATGTATTACCAATAATCTATAGCCAACAATGTATTACCAATAATCTATAGCCAACAATCTATAACCAACAATGACGCTAAATCATCTATAGATTATTGCGGGCCACCAAACGACGAATCGTCATAATCAGATGTATACGCGAATACATAAATAGTATCTCAGATGAGTCATAAATTAGAGTCACAAAGATTATATTTAAGGCAAATTTGTGAATTTGACAGGCCTAACTTTGATAGTCTTCTTCAGAATACAGAGGTAATTGAGCTTTGCTTTGATCCCATGACCAAAAGTGCATTAAAGGAATCTTTCGAATCTAGAGTGCGTTCGTGGGAAGTATCTTCGCTGCACTGGTTATGCCTGGCGGTTATCGAAAAAAAGTCAGGTCAATTTATTGGCATCAATGGATTTCGACGATCCAAAGAAGTCGATGGAGGGATTGAAGTTGGCTTTCTTTTTCTTCCTAAGTTTCAAGGGCTTGGTTATGCTGCCGAGTCATTGCTAAGTGTTTTAGCGTACTCAAAAAAACTGGGATTTAATTCTGCAAATGCAAATGTCACTGAAGGGAACTATAAGTCAATGAAAATGCTAGAGAAATGCAGTTTTAACTTAGCTAGGATTGAGCCACGCTCAGTAACGCTAAATGGCAATACTTATGCTAACTATGTGTTTTCATTTGAATATGGGTGAACACGCGTAGTAATAGCTTCGCCATAGAGGATAACCGGTCGCCGAAACTCTCAACACGCCCGAAGTAAGCGAAATAAGCGAAATAAGCGAAATAAGCGAATTACATTAATTGTATATATACGTACTGGGTTTCGTTACTAGCAAATATGACACTAGTGTGAATCACACCTAGACGACTAAATATAGAACTGATTCAACTAACTACAGTATCGATTCAACTAACTGTTATGTACCGTCAGGCGCGAAGTAAATATGAATGTTAAAATTGAATTAAATGGAAGCATTGAGGAAGGTGAAGTTGTTGATCTTTATAGAGATAACCAATGGTCTGCCGCTAACAAGCCGAAAACATTACTACTAGCACTAAATAGCTCACATGCCCTTGTTACCGCTCGTATTGAAGAAAAGTTAGTGGGCCTGGGTAACGCGATTTCCGACGGCCATTTAGTTGTCTACTATCCGCATATGCTTGTTCACCCTCAACATCAAGGTAAAGGGATTGGTAGAAAGATGATGCAGGCCATGCAATCCTTATATGGTGGCTTTCATCAACAAATGCTTACCGCTGACGGCGATGCCACAGAGTTTTATAAAGCCTTGGGGTTCGTGCGCGCAGGAACAACTGTGCCAATGTGGATATATGCAGGCACTGAGCATTAAAATTAGCAACAATGCTCGGCAAGATACTGGTAATCAGTTGTGATAACCGTGTCAGGGATAGGAGCAAGGAACAACTACTAGGCCTCAACACTTCCAGCAGTGTTTATTTGAATCAACCTTAGCAGGCAAAACGCGCGCGTCTAGACACAAATTCGAATATGAGCTCATGATGGGCAACCAGTAAATAGCGTTAATTTCGTACTGAACAAGTGCTATTTTCTGGTCAAACACGTTAACAACACTGGCAGTGAAAATACAACATGCTCAAAAGATTTTGCGGTGTACCTCGGCGACATACGTAACGATTTACGCAGCGATTTACACAACTATAGTTGAACAACTCAACAAAATTGGATAACCTTTCAAGTAGAAACAACTAAACACAATGAAACTAACATCATGATAGGTCTATTTAGAAAACCCAAGGTTGTTGATCAAAATACGGCAGATGAGATATTTGCGTGCTTTGATTGGATGATCGAATGTTTTGATGCAAATACTTTCCTTAACAATACAGCCTTAGTGCTGCCCAATAACGTCTTTTTTCCTGATCGCGCAAACAACGAAAGCGATATGGCAAAACTCATATCTCAACGTGTAATTGAATATTCAGGCTTAAGACATTGGCCTTTTACAATTGTTCCTCCAGAAGAGTTTAATCCGATCACACCGCCACAATTGCAACTGGATCATAGATCTAGGGCTATTCCAGAGAAAACAGATCAGGTTATCGAAACGTTACCATTAGTGCTTTCATATTCTCGCTCTATGATGAAACAACCCATGGATCTCGTTACGAATATGAGTAAGAATATCGCCCAGCACTATTTAAATCAATCTGGACAAGCACCACCGTCGGGCGAAAATAACTTTAACGCTACATCTGAGATGTTAAGTATCTTTATGGGTTTTGGAGTACTACTTGCTAATTCCGCCTACACCTTTCGAGGAAGTTGTGCTCGCTGCGTAGACCCAAGAGCAATTCGATCGGCCGCGCTGCACGAGAATGAAGCTATATTTAGTCTTGCATTATTTTGCACCTTAAAAAATACAAGCACCAAAAGTGTAACGCCCTCACTCAAGCCTTACTTACGCACGGCCTTTACAAAAGCACTAAGACAGATCAATGTTTACAATAAACCCACTGTACATTTATTAAGAGAAAAGCTAGCCAATACCACTAATATCATTTGAAAAAGCCCAAAATTATGGCAGTGACATTCTCTCAATAAGGAAATCAATATGAACAACGAAAAACTACTTACGGCTCGTGTTGGTTTCAAGCTGAGCAATGGGACCGTTTAATTGAAATTTCGAGTGGCCGAGGAGCTCTGGATGACTCATATGAAGATTGGCTATCCAACGCACATCGTGCAATAAAAGAGATTAATAACTCCGGGAATAACGTAGACAAAGTAAAAATCAATCTCGAACATTTACTTTTATGGTGCAATGAAAAAGGTGTAGCCGTTGATGGAGAATACCGAGCAGAGTATACAGCCCACTTAATGCAACAACGCATCAACGCATCAACGGAGCACACACTAACTAATCATTGCATCTGTATTATTTCAGATCATATTATGAGCTTCGTTTCAATTCAATCGGCTTAGGAAGTCAACCCGAGCTATTAAACAATAAGTCAGTCTAGTAGACGTTTAGCGCCCTAGTTGATCTATCACGTAGGTACCACATGATTTTAGAATGGAAAGAAAGTAAAGGCGTAAGTTCGTTTAGAAAGACAAATGGATATTGCGCAGAAAATATAATTCACGCCTCTAAGTTTAATGGTGTGAAAGACGGAGATATAAAAAATACTCTCGTAGAATGTATTGAAAAAGCTTCAGGCTTGCTAGGTGAAAATATAAACGATGAATCACTATACCTATTGTTTGAATGGGACACGTCACATTCGACACTTACGATTGCGGTAACCGATAGCACAAAAAAAAATGATTCTCCTCAAATAATCACGTGTAGTTTTACGTCGTTAAATACGGCAATAGAGTCTGCAGACAACGACATACACGACATACACGACATACACGACATATCTAAAGATACCAGCGAAGAAAATGTAAATGACTACACTGATAAAGTACAGTATTGGATTACAAATTATTTAACTACTTGTGCAACCTTTATGCAGTTTTCATTGGTGGCGGCCTTCCACTCTGGCAGTAGAGACGAATGTACGCTGCTCTAAAGACTAAAAATACCGAGTCTTATTCGGGGGATCAAACGTTATTCCGGATTTTATTGATGCAAGATTCTTAATTCGACACGAGCATTAATTTCGCCATTTAAACGCCAAATATTATCGAAACAAAAAAATGGAATGTCCAAGCTGTAAAACTTCTGATCTAAAAGCTACGCGCCTAGAAGACGGCCTTCCTGCACATGGCTGCAGCGATTGCGGCGGCGCTATTATTCCATTACTTTATTATCGTGATTGGGCTGAACGAACGGCACACGACAAAGCTGTTCCAGATACAGAATTAGATGCAAGTCTGGCAACAGAAAATGAAAGTCATTCTGCACTAAGCTTGTCCCAAATGCTCTAGATTAATGAGCAAATTCAACATTACTGGCTGCACAAAAAATCGCTTAGATCTTTGCACGAACTGCGACGAGGCCTAGTTAGATGGTGGTGAATGGGAGTTATTAAAGGCTTTGCAGCTATCAAAGAATATTCCTTCAATATTTACAGATGCCTGGCAAAGAAAAGTACGCAAAGAAATCAGTGAAAATAAGCTAAAAGAACGATACGCAACTATCGTAGGTGACGTAGACATCGAAAAGGCCGAAGATATACGGTCGTGGTTAAAAACACATAAAAAAAGGGCTGAATTGCTCTTTTATATTAGCCAAGAATAGCTTTCTAGCGAAATAAGCTGGATATTATACTACGCCCGTCTGTAGCATAGTTGGATAGGTGGATAGGTGGATAGGTGGATAGGTGGATAGGTGGATAGGTGGATAGTGTGGAATGCATAGCTAAGTGATATAATCACAGCAACCTTTACGCAAATTATGGACAATTAAGAATTGAATAATAATCATTCCACAACAATGTCATTGATCTTTAGATTACCCGTAATATTTGCCCTCGGCATAATTTCAGGATGCTCCGGAGATAGTAACAATGCAAATAAAGCCCAATCCGAAGACGATGAAATATGCCAGGTAATTAAATCTGCGGCCCCTAAAACATCATCGACTATAGATTATTTTGGCGACGGTTCAGATGGAGAACTCTACCTTGGTGAAAATGAAGTATTTCTTTTAGATGAACGAAACTATAATTTCGATAATATATATGTTGAGGTTAATTCAATATTAGAGACATCTGATCAGGCGAGAGATGGCGTTGGAAAAATTGTAATAAACTCACGTGGAGATTGTGAATTCTATGGTGATTTTATTCTTGAGGATTACAAGGGACTACTAGAGATAAATTGTTACGGAACGACAATTGTCGCTAGCTTAATCAGTGTCCCATTAGGCTCTGTAAGCTTTTCGCACATGGGAGAAATTGACACTACAGATACATCTACGCAGGAAAATTCTGTAGTTATAGGCTCAACCTTAACACTTTCTGGTTCAATCCCAGCACCTCAGGCCACATCCATCATCGTTTCATCGCTCAATACGGCAGGTGACTTTATAAATACGGGTATAGATAATTCACTCAATACAACGGACACAACTGAAATTATCGATCTTGGTTCAACCATCACCATTACGTCGCCGCCAGTGTTTGTGATTGATGGTGTTGGCGCAGAGTTTTGCGTGGATTAAAATTAGAGCCCTAAGTATTAATGGGATGACCATTCAACGACACACTCGAAAATATTAATTGCTATACGATTCTCGATATATACTATAGCTCTCAAAACAAAATGAACTTAGAAAACAATCCCCTTACCATTTAGTAAAGAGTCAACCCAGCTCATTGTTAAGTGACTCACCCATCAACACATATATGTCGAGAGAAAATTATGGAAGAATATTTCTGGTTTTGCATACTGATAGCCCTAAACTCAACGATACTCATATGCCTTGCAGGATATGTATCATCCTTGCGGTTAAAATATAGAATTTCGATTGGTGACGGTGACAATAAGCAATTACATAAAGCTATGCGTACGCACGCAAATGGTGTTGAACAAGTTCCTATTTATTGCTTTTTGATTCTTGGCTTATCTATAACCCATAGCTCAGAAACTGTTCTCGCAATTTTTGTTCTAACCTTTGCATTTGCACGAATATCCCATGCGATTGGAATGCTAAGTCGTTATCACATTGCTAGGCGAATCGGTGCGGCGGCCACATATCTATTGCAACTGCTAGCGTCTATGGTCCTTTTATTTAACGTACTTACATAATGATAGCCACTGTACGTAAACGAGCACACGCTTAGTTAAACATAGCGGCTTATTCAACTGCGACACATTATGAAACGTATTGCTCTACTTATTTTGGCGCTTGCGACTCCAGCTTATGCTGACGTTGATCTTGTGAAAGTTGATAAATCAGAGAAGAGTATGAGTCTCTTAGACGGCGATAAAATTGTAAGAGAGTTTCATGTCGTATTTGGATCGAACCCCAAAGGCCATAAACAACAAGAAGGCGATGAAAAGACTCCTGAAGGTGAGTACACCTTAGATTATAAGAAGGAGGATTCCTCGTTTTACAGGGCCATGCATATCAGTTATCCAAATGAAACTGATATTGAAAATGCTAAAGTTCGCGGGGTTTCAGCGGGCGGTTATATTATGGTTCATGGTCAACGCAACAGTCTTGGTTGGTTGTCTTTAGTAGCGCAGAGTTATAATTGGACCAACGGGTGTATTGCGTTAACAAATTCTGAAATGGATGAATTCATGGCGTTGGTAAATGTCGGCACTAAGATTTTAATCCAACCGTAAATTTGCAACAAATTAAGATTTTTCTACATATGTAAGTTTTGGCATTTAGTGTATTGAAGTGAGCACCATGCGAGTTACGATAAAAAACCAACTGCATGTTCTTGGTATGTACGCCCCTTCTTTTTCGATCAAGAACGGAAATACGGGACGCACTTCAAGCGAGTTCACCATGAGCAAGACCCCCTAACTGATTTGGGTCAGTAGCCATGCTATATGGCGCATTGGATAGGAAACGTGTTCCGTTGTCCCCCGCATTACACTCACTAGCTGCAGTTCGGGTGCCAAATATAGATTGGTATGATTTCAGTGTTGATATCAATTATTCTACTCTGGCCAAACGAACGGAGTCACTGAAAAGAAAGCGTCCTCTACGATGAAAAGTAAAACTAAAATAGAAAATGAAAAAGTTACTCTTGAATACACCGAAGCTGGATCATATTCTTATCAACAGGTAACCAATGAATTATCCGAACGGTTAGTTCGGTTCTTTGATGATGGCGCGGTTGAATTGAAAGAGTTTCTGTAATCTTCCATACGATTGCCCCAATAACAACCAATCTTTACGGCGACATTACCCATTATCACCAACTCCAAGCTTACTTGGATGCCAATACACAAGGATCAAGATGAAAGCTCATCACTATTTAGGAATTGCAATAAGACTATTTTCGATCGGCTTATTTATTTATTCCATAAATCAATTGGCTCGTTTCACAGGTAGTCTAACGTATGGAACAGCTGACGGGATTGAGGTTTCAGCCATACTCACAGGTGTAATTTATGTCCCCTGGTTATTGGCATCAATTTTTCTTTGGTATTTCCCTTTAACCATTGCGAAAAACATTATTCCGCCAGAAGTTGATATTAAGCCCACACCTATTTCTTCACATGCAGCTTTATCGGTTTGCATTTCTGTCATATCCTTATATTTTATTTATAATTCTATTACGGATGGCTTATATTGGCTTATGTTTTGGAATTTCACTATGGGTTTAGAAGCCAGCGGTGTTGCTTTTACGCTCGAGCCGGAAAACAAAGCCAACATATACACCACTGTTATCGAGTTTTTGGTTGCAACCATATTATTTATTAACGCCAAAAGAGTTGCACATATAGCGGGTAAGTTTTAATCCAGATAGACAGGGCAACTTAACCGTTGAAATTATGGCTTCATGCTAAAACAATCTCCACAATCTCCACATAGTTTCCTTATTGCTTATGCATTAACAGTGTTAAAATTTCCTGGCGCTGTTACACGCTTGTATGAATTGTGTTTTCATGGTTTAACCCAAGGTCACTAGTGCACCTTGATATACTTAGACTCGTTAAAATCAACAGGACGAATATGCTAACAATCAAGAAGTTAAACATGAGAATTATCCATCGCTATTTAGGGTTTTTCCTGGCTGGCATCATGGCCGTCTATGCGCTGAGTGGCATAGTGCTTATTTATCGCCACACAGATGTATTCAAAGTTGAGTCTTTAATCGAAGAGCAACTAAAAACCAACTTAAATGAGAAAGCACTTGGCAAGAAAATAAAAATAAAAGAATTACATTTTGAACTATATGAAGGTGATGTGGCCTATTTCAAACAAGGTTCATATGATTCTAAGAATGGTCACGTAGTATATACGAAGAACGAATTACACTTTGCGCTCAAGCGGCTAACAAAACTTCATAAGGCGGACACAGATTCGCCTTTATATTGGCTAAACATATTTTTTGGCGCGTCGTTATTGTTTTTTTCTGTTTCGGCATTTTGGATGTTTAAACCAAAATCCAAAATTTTTAGAAACGGAATTATGGTATCGGGAATAGGATTTGTTTTTGCATTATTAATGCTTTTTTGGTAAGTAACGAGTAAGAAGACATAACTAATTTATGTCTTCTTACTAAAGCCAAGCCAAGAACATTATTACGTACAACAACGAGAAATTAACATGGAAGTAAATGTATTTGAAAGAAGCAATACTACCGACCCAATAATAAGTGCCACAGCCTATAACTTGGCAATCGGTTTGACTCTATGCTGGGGCTTCACAATAAACTGTCTAATGGTTACACAGATCGACCCTCAAGCTATAGCAAGTATAAATCCGTGGATTTTCTTTATCGGTTACTTTGCTTCGTGCTTCTTCGACACTTATCTCTTTAATAGCTCCAGCAAACCATTTGTTAGCTTTATTGGGTATAATTTTGTAGTAGTACCTTTTGGGTTAATTATCAATTTGGTGGTTAGCCAATACGATGCAGCGCTTGTATCCGAAGCCGTTCGAATTACCGGCTTAGTCACAATCGGTATGATGTGCTTAGGCTCTATATTTCCACAATTTTTCAAAAAGATTTCAGGAGCGCTTGGCATCGCCCTACTACTTGTTATTGTAGTGGAGCTCATCGAGATATTCGTTTTTGGCATTCACCATGGAATAATTGATTGGATTGTTGTTTTAATTTTCTGTGGCTATATAGGGTATGACTGGGGGAGAGCCAATCAAATACCAAAAACATTAGACAATGCTGTCGATAGTGCTGCAGCATTGTATATGGACATAATTAATTTGTTTCTGCGTATTTTGAGAATACTCGGACGAAAATAACCGTGGAGATAACAACGGATCTCAGTTACGTAAAATTTCGTGAAACTACATAGCTTCAGACAACAATTCTAACTAAAGTAATAAAAAGGTAGATAGAATCAGTGCTATTCGTAGAGTTTGCAGTTAAGTGCCCGACACAATATTTAATTATTACCGCTATTCATAAAAATGGCGGCGGCAGGAGGATCTATCTACAGCACCTGAATATAAGCGCCTAGCTTTATGATGAGGCGCCGAAAAATGGGACCTTGTGGCTTGTAATAGAACATCCACCTCTTGCCAAGTGCACACGTGTACTACATTCCAATAGGGCGCAGCCATAACTCAGCTTAGCATTGAGCGTTTTTGACTCTTACTGTTGCAGCTATGCTTCTTGCGACACACGATCGGTTACTATTTTAGTTGCTCGTTCGGCTTCTAGCCCTCGTCTCCATTGAGCCCAAATAATTATTGCACTAAGTGTGGGTTACTTAGGTTGGCAATCAATTCACCTTTATTGACAACACTACCCGCCTTAACCGCGCGTCAAGCCACGGCACCGTCAACATCGGCCTTAAGCATAAGCCTTCAACATAGGCTTAATGCATGGACCTAAATAGCCGGCGCCAATACACCGTTACCGCAAACACTTACCGTAAAGTCGCCCCGCTGTAACGTAGAAATACTCAAAGTTTCGCGCTTTACGCTAAAATCCAATGCAACCAACGACCATAGATATCGACTAGCAAAAACCAAGTTTACATCCGCCACAGCCGCTACAACCAGCTTTTGCCATGCTTGTTGCTTAGATTTCGCTTTAACTGCACTGTCCGTTGGGGCTCCGTAAGCGTGCGAAATTTTAGAATAGTGACAATATTGCAAATGCCAAGCGCAAATGCAGCCTGCAGATACTAGGTGGATATTCCAAGCATTGAATACTGCCCCAGCAGTATAAGGCATTGATTTATATATGAATTTATTTCATAGGAACAAATAGCCTTATATTTTAGACGGGGTTTAATTAAGCTTTACTGTGTTTTAGCCATAGGATGTGGGGTTTACCGATTACTCTAGGCTAGAGACGCTTATGCTACCCACACCTTCATGCACCTTCATGCACCTTCATTCAGCTTTAGTACTTGGTGTATGCCTAAGTCGGTATATAATGCATATCTGTTCTTCCAGAATCGGTCAGCCGAAAGTATTTACCTCGCGCAATTGCGCAAGCTATATACTTACCTGGCGTAAAATACACAAATATCCGTAAACCTCATGGAAAAGACCAGTAGAGCAAGGTGCTAACTGTCTTTAACCATACGGAACGCATACTTAAACTGGAAAAACATTCATTAACATCATTACTGGCAACAACTTAAAGATCGAACTAAAATTCACGATCATCAGCATTGCCTCATTACACATATATTAGGATACAAAGATGGCCAAAGGCACGATTAAACGTTACGACTTCCGCAAAGGCTTCGGCTTTATTGCCGACGACAAAAACGACGAAGACTTCTTTTTCCACAAAAGTGACTGGCAAGGCGATGGCCCTATACGCCAAGGTTTAGCGGTTAAGTTCGTCACTAAAGACTCAGATAAAGGCCCTCAGGCTGGATCTGTTATTCCTTTGGACGGTGGCAGCAGTAAACCGTCTAAAAGCGCCAAACCTGCAGCTAAGCCTGCTACTTTGGAAGATCGCGTAGCGTCGCTAGAAAGCGCTGTAGGCACCTGGAAAATTATGAGCATTTTGGCACTTGCTGGTGTTATCGCTCTAGCGGTTGTGACGTTCGTACTGTAAGTACCGACATCCAACAAAACAACAGTACTAATATGGCTATATTAGTGCTGTTGTTATCACCGCCAGCATAAACCCCCTATCTCAATGTCACCATCTACATATTTATAGTTAAAGTTATAGCTTCGACTTTCCTAAAGGCACAATTATACAAATTCAAGCCGTTAACACGTTCGCGCACCTGAGAATCCACCGTATTGCTTGTTAGGTTTTGGCGGTAAACAACAATTATTACCGTAGTCACCTTTTGCTTGGCTTCTTAGGTGATTGGGACGTTAGAACTAAAGATGAACCACGCGAAATTCTTCACCGAGATACATCTTAGATTTAAGAGAATACGCACTACTACTCATCGAATTATTGGTGGCATCGGTTGCTTTACGCATTATCAATACTGAGGAGGCGCTAGATATAGCATGAGTCATATTTCCACCTATAGTTCACGCATTTATTGAAGTGGTTATTGGTATTCATTTAAGAATATATGAGCTCCATAAATCCTACTATAAAGGTGCACAAGCATATCGCACTCCTAGCATCACGGGTTTAAGACTAACGCCTACAATATCCTTGTACCGTTGGGAATTGTTGTGCCGCCAGCGGCACTCGTTTCTTTGTTATTTGGATTAGAGAATCATAAGTATTAACGCACTTCGTTGCTAAGCGTACTCTTATTAATGCATCTGTTGGTGGCATGGCACGTCAGTTTTTTAAACCCGTATATTAAGTGTCTAACGGCAAAAAAATAACGTTCCAATAAAATACAATTAGCTTAATATACTTTACGTTAACCTCAATTAATACTTGGTGAAAAATTAATCGAGAATAATCTTTATAAAGCAGGAAGAGCTGAACTAGTAAAAACCAGTATAGATAATAAAAGTAATTGTTTTCTGCCCGCTGAAAAAATAGTTAATTGGCTTTGGAAAAATACTAACAGACGATATAGTTATTTTTTGATGGGTCGGACTCTAGACATCAAGAACCAGTGCTAAATTTTTTGAGAATGCAGGACCCCTTATACATTATTTTTTGAGGAGCAAAGCCCTTTGGATTATGCACTAGAAAAACCGCAATTAAATACAGACTGGCTTGAGTTAATTTCGGACGAAAATAGTATTAAATTGTCTGACTATATTATTTCGTTTGGCGATTTTATTTTTGTTAATTCTGCTGAACAGCAACGATGTTCTAGCAGTACCTACACATCTACTGGTAAAATTGAAGCTTGCGCCTATCTCGTTACAGAAAAATATGAAAATTATGACGCACAGATTAATTTTGGATTACCTCTAGAGAATTCGGCATTAAAGACAACTCGGTTAAACGTAAATTCGAATGTATTAAGTCAATAGACTACCGCCAATAAACTGCTACACAGTTTTTCTATCTGACGTTCGCAGAGAAACTGGCATAGTAAAACCGACATGGCTAAATCGACATAGTTAAATCGACATAGTTAAACTGGCTATTTAACGTGAGTATATCGATGGGGAATACTTTAATTGAATAACCACTATGGGAAGATGTTTATAACCTACGTCCGCGCAATTTTTTTGAGTACTTTTGCGCTTTATTTTTTCATCGCTCCAGCAGGAATACTAATACACGATTTGCGCGATCCTGGCCTACACAACGGTCAAGTCCCACTGTTTACTTATCGTTGGCATAAGCAACTATCGAGCGGGTTTGCGTCATGGGCAAGCAATCGAGTTAAATCTGAGAAAGCATCAAAACTGGACGCTCAAGACATATCAGGAACAGAGTGGCCTATGTTTAGTGCAGTCTATTATCTTTGGGCTACCGAGTCTCTACAATCGAATTGGGAAAGCAATCAAGCAGTATCACCCGTTATGCCAAAAATATACGCTAAGAAGGCAATTGAAGCATCGGCTCAATTAATTTCTGATCCTGACAATGCCGCATGGGTTATCGAGCACTGGGGCGAAGACTATCTCCATCAGGAGAATGTATTTTATAGGATGCTTCTTATAGCAGGCCTAACAAGTTATCAAAAGTTGACAGGTGATGAACAATATCGTTCGATGTTACTAGATCAAGTAAACACACTATCTAAAGAGCTCGACGACTCTCAATTCGGATTGCTAGATGATTATCCTGGGCAGTGCTATCCCGTTGACATACTTCCTGCAATTGCCGTAATTAGCCGTGCTGATGAAGTGCTCGGCAGTGATCATTCCCAGTTTGTGACTCGTTCGTTACGAGCCTTCAAAGATACTCGCCTGGACAAGAAGACTAACTTACCCGCATATATTGCTAACGCAAAAACGGGTCATGGCTCCGGCTCAGCAAGGGGAGTAGGTATTTCTTATATGCTGATTTGGGCTCCAGAATTATGGCCTAAACTTGCACGTGAATGGTACAAGCAATATGACAAATATTTTTGGCACGAAGGCACCTTAATCTCAGGGTTTAGAGAACTCCCCAAAGGTAGTGATGCTGATGCGTACTTTTTCGATGTTGATGCCGGACCGGTAATCGCCGGTTATGGAGTGGCGGCAAGTGCTTTTGGTATCGGTGCGGCAAGGGTAAACAATCAAGCCGATCAAGCGTATGCTCTAGGAGCTGAAGCGCTGGTTTCGTCCTGGCCATTACCGAATGGGACATTGATGATTTCAAAGTTATTGTCTAATTTTTCTGACGCCCCTTACTTAGGTGAAACGGCGCTCTTGTTTGCAATGACGAGAGAAAAGATACTTGAAGGAAATCACCGAAAAGAAATTGGATTGCCTTACTTTGTGTATATTATTATGTTTTTCTACTTGGCTTTTGGCCTTACATGCTTAGTGAAATCGATTAGAATGCTGTTCATATTTCACGCTAATCACAAAGAACGACAAAACGCTATCTAGCGACACCCGTTCAACGCGCCATCTATGGTAAATTGAAGGAATAATCATATTTTCATTAGTTATGAATACACAACTAAATTGGAGTTAAAATGGCAGAATCAAGAGATTATTTAGAAATGACATTTCGGTCAATAGAATGTTTCTCAAATGACGGGATACTAGATGCCGTCGAACTTGGAACCATATTAGATATCGCAGAAAGAGATGGTGAGATAGACGGAAATGAAATTCGAGTTTTGAGAAACATAATATCTAGGATAAAGCCTAGCGAGGTCGATGATGCAATGAAATTAAAATTGCAGCAAATATCGGATAAAATAAATGTGTAACGAGGCGCTCATACCGACCATATAGCCTCCTTCGGTCTAACTCCAGTTGAAGTTCGGTCATGTGAAGCGCTAAATACGAGCAAGTAAGTTTGTCCTTCGTGCCGCGCTACTTACGTTATTTAAAGATGTGAGACCACCTGGGTTAAGAACACTTATATTAAGAAAACTTGAATTGAGACCCGAAAAATACAATCATACACTGGAATAGACACGAAGGACTATGCATACTAATTTAACGTTAAATTTCAGCATACTCCATTATCTTTGGCAAAGACTGAACTTCTCCAGAACTAGAAATACGTAATTTACTGAAGAATTAACTTTTATATTTTCTAAAAACTCGTTTATTTTTGGGGTCAAATTTGTTCTCCAAGAATAACTTTATCTAATGCAGGAAAAGGCAACTACCAATGATTAACACAAAAATATACAAGTCTGTCTACGGCTTATCTGAAAAGCTAATGGAAGCCGCAAAAAATGAGAATACTGAAGTATTCAACGCACTATACGCAGAACTAAACGCTATTTGCGTCGACAACGAAGGTACCGACAAAGATCACCCGGAACAATGGGAAACACTTGCCGATTTTACCGAAGAGCTGGAAGACGCTGTAGCAGGCTATGCAAAAGCACTGGAAAAAGCCACTGCGATTAACTCGAAAGACCATATGTCTTCAATTGGCTTTTCTATGGCTACATTGCAAGTTCAACTGGATCAAACTGACGCAGCGATCAAGAATCTTCAAGATGCAAAAGTTAGCGCGAATAAAATTGGTGACAATGATTTAAAAGCCGAAATAGATGCGCTACTTGAAACGCTACTTGAAGACTAGTCCCGTTACATCGAGCACGAGCAATAGAAACAGCACCGTAAGATATTGATCAACAGTCTACTGTCATATTTTTTATGGACTAGATTCACATGCTTAGTTCGCACACTGCGTTCGCACATCAACAGAATGTCGATAGAATTAGCGAAATAGTAGATACAGGTAACGACTGGGTATCTTCTCTAACTACACATTGACGTTGACGGATTACAAACAAATACATTGAGCAGAGAGTATATATCGGAATGTAATAAAGCCCTCGAATCTGAGCAGGCTCACAGTTTATCCCTTACTAATAATAGGGGACATGTCGATAGGGATCTCGCTCATAAAAACTGGGATACTCTATGTAGAAAGTCATCAGAACATGTAGCTTCAACCGTAGCGAATTACGTGAATGCACAACTTTCAATGGAAGAATATCTATGTGGGGTGGCCCACACTTCAGGTTTCCGTATTCAGAACATTCATTCATGTGCGATCTTGGTCTATCTCATACAGAATCATTTATTTTGAGGGATGACCTTGGAACCGTACTTTCGTTTGGACAGTACACGGGTTTGGACAGTACTATCGACGAAACAAACGCTGCCATTTAGGTCGACTTGTGGTTTCACCTTTACATAGAGGGAAAGGACTTGGAAAACAGCTTATTGATCAGCTCAGCCTGAAGGGACGAGATCATTTAAAGGTTCATGAGCGCTCATTATTTGTTATGACTATCAACGGTCCAGCAATGAAATTGTACTCGTCGTTAGGCTACAAAGAAGCGACTTATCCCGAAGATATTGCGAAAAACATGATCTTTATGGTGTGGGAAAATGAAGACAATTTAAGTTCAACTTATGATTAGACTGAACTAAATAATTTAATTAGACATTAGACATTAGACAGTTAAATTGAAAAATTGAAAAATTGAAAAATTTAATTGGAATGTTTAATTCATAAATTACCCAACGGCTCAGCAAAAACTACTGATAGATAGTTAAATTTGAAAATCTATTAGTTTGACTGTATTGCGTTTCGCTTAACGCGGAAATAACTACGATATGATTACAAGAGAGAAGTGATGAATACGTGTTCGGAATTTGCTGTATTTAAAGTATCTAAAGAGAATAAATCTCGTATTATTGAATTGAGTTTATCTATTTTTGAGGAAATGAACTCAAATGGAATCGTTATAAGCGCTCATGAGATACTCCAAAAACCTGACAATGACACGGAGCTGTGCTGGCACCTTACATGGATCAATAAAGAAGCCGCTAAATTAACAACCGAAAAATGGCCAACATTCCCAAGCACTAAAGAATTTCAGGCTCTTGTAGGTGACAATATCTATTACGGACATTTTGTTAGCGTAGCTTAAACTGGGTTTGGGTTTGGGTTTGGGTTTGGGTTTGGGTTTGGGTTTGGGTTTGACACCAACCAAATAGTATTTGCGTCGATGAATTATCTCATCGACGCACTTTATCGATCATATGCTAAACGAATTTCGCAGCAGCCGATTATTTGCCTTTATCAAACGCGGATACCGCTTCTTTTGTTGTGATTAGGTCATTTGCAATGAAACGAAAGTTTGTCATGGCCGCTTCATATCCATCGCCTTCAGCAAGAATCGCTGCCGCTGTACCATCGCTAACGACAGCAACTTCAAACCCTTGCTCCATCAGCTCTCGCATATGTGACTCGGTACAAAGGTTGGCCGACATTCCCGCAAGAACCACACGCGAGATACCCCGTTTGCGCAACTGCAATACAAGATCATTCGTTTCGGGACCATACAGTTTGTGTGGACTGGTGATAACGGTTTTTCCATCTTCAATGTACGGCTTGTAGCGCTTGAGCCAGTCAGCGCCGGAATCCTTAAAGCCTTCAGTCGAAAGCGCGCTCGGGCGGTCGAACATGCCGATCTTGTGCATCAGCACTTCGAGGGCACCTTCAAACTTCCAGCCGTGATCGTGTGGAAAGTAATAATGGGGCGAAACGAAGACTTCATACCCACCCTGTTTCGCCGCTTTGAACAATGAATCGATATTAGCCACCGTATTGTTCTTGGTGACGCTTTTACCTACCACACCCCAGGTGACGCCGTTAGGGCTCAGAAAGTCGTTCTGTGGATCCGTAATGACTAACGCTGTGTTAGATGCGTCTATAGTCATTCCGGGATCGGGTAGTTGCGCGACGGCCTGTTCAGCTGACGAAAATAGTGCAACCAGTGCAAATACAACGGTGCGTTTTGACATTTTCATAATTACCTCCTATAAATAGCTTTTGTTTCGAACGTATGTCACTCTAAGGTTTTAAATAAAATGTATCTATATCCAAAGGTCCACCATATATGTCTATTCGTCCGAATGTGTTTCCAGATGCTCTTAGCGCGATTTTATCGAAGCTCGGCTTGGAAGCGGAGATATTTATGCAAGCTGACCTTTGCGGCGAGTGGGCAATGGACACATCAGGCTTTCGCAAAGTGCCATTTCATTTGGTTGAACAAGGCACAGGCTGGCTGCATGGCGCCGATACCGAGCAAGCCCCACAACTGTTAGGTAGCGGCGATTTCGTAGTCTTCCCCCATAACGCCGTACATTGTATTGCCAGCGGGTTTGACCGCCCTCCAGCCGAGATAATGAATCAGATACCAGTGGACCCTAAGGGCCGCATCACCAGCCTTTTATGCGGTTTTTTTGAGTTTCGTAATCGAAGTGCATGGCCCTTATTAGACAGCCTTCCTGACGTGGTGGTACTCAACCTTAAAGAGAGCGGTTATCAGCACTCCGCGTACCCCCTAGTGCAGCTGATGATCTCGGAGCTTAAGCAAAACCGACCGGGCAAAGGAGAAGCATTGAATAAGCTCGCGTACTTATTATTTATCCAGGTACTACGTATTCAAGTGGAAGCTGGAACCAGCGTGGGACTATTGAGTGCTCTAGCCGACAAGCAAATCGGGCATGTACTCAACCTGCTTCATGTTCAATACAGTCGTAATTGGTCTGTTGCCGATCTAGCTAAGGAAGTGGCGATTAGCCGATCGGTATTTTCTGAAAGATTTGTTCACATGGTGGGTAAAACACCCATGCGCTACTTAGCAGAATGGCGCATGCTGGAGGCCTCTGACATGTTGCGAACGACGGATTCGTCCATAGCAACCATTGCCGAGAATGTAGGTTATGGTTCCGAAATGGCATTTCGAAAGGCGTTCCGAAAGATTACGGGACAGACACCAGGAACAGTACGTCGACAAAGCAAGGATATAGGGCCCGCGCGTAGGCCATAACACCGTGTCATTACCTACGATTTTAAAAATTAGGCACTGCTGCCTGTTAAAAACACCCAAAGAAAATGCCATAATACTTCGGAAATTGTAGCAACACCTTTCATAGTGACGTCGTTCATAGTGGCGTCGTTTATAGTGACGTCGTTCATAGTGGCGTCGTTTATAGTGACGTCGTACATAGTGAAGCCAGAAATTTAATCATAAAAAATCTACAGACATTGGAAACAAATACAAAAATATGAATAGACTCTTCCCTTTACTTGCCGATACTTGGAGATTTTTCACGAGTAATTATTATTCACTATTCAAACTTATCCTTCCAATTACTATTCCATTATCCCTATGGAGCGCGATAGCGAGCCAATTTCCCGTGGATGAAGGGAAAATACACTGGCTTGCTTTAGGCCCAAGTTTATTACTACACCCTATCATACAGGGAGTGATTATTATACATATCGCAGCCGTAATAAACGGCGAACCCTTATCAAGAAGAGCATGCTACAAATTATCTCAAAAATTTTGGCTTCCCTTGATTCTTCTCTATATTATGACCAGTATCGTTATTAGCGCAGGATTCATTTTATTTATACTGCCCGGTCTATTCGTTTTAGCACGATTAATGTTTTCGGAATATTACTGCATAATCTATAAACAAAAACCTATTGATGCTTTTATTTCCAGCTGGGAACAAACAAGAGATCACCAATGGTTATTATTACTTGGCGTTATCAATATCGTTTTACTTACGACGGTACCTATTTTGCTCATTAAAGAGGGAATCAGGAACGCTGATGCATGGAACCCACTGCTTACGTTTACATTTAACATTTTTGAATATTTTGTTGCATGCTTATTACCGATCTTCGGCTATCGAGTATTTACATCTCATATAGAAAACACCACCACGTAGTCCCATGGACTTCGCCAAAGAACTAGTAGATATTTTTAATTAAAAAATGTGAGTATTGCACCAAATACTCACATTAAAATACAGCAATCAATGCCATCAAATATTAAGTAGAGGAACATCATGAAATTAGAATCCATTGCTTTACATGAAGGATATAAATCTGAGGGAACAACTAAGGCCTCAGCAGTTCCAATTTATCAGACTACGTCTTACACCTTCGACGATACTCAACACGGTGCTGATTTATTCGACCTAAAAGTTCCTGGTAATATTTATACGCGCATCATGAATCCAACAACCGATGTGTTGGAGCAGCGCATAGCGGCTATGGAAGGCGGCATAGGTGCATTATGTGTAGCCTCTGGCATGGCGGCCATTACGTACGCCATCCAGTGTATCTGCGAAGTTGGTGACAATATTCTAAGTACTAGTCAACTCTACGGTGGCACCTACAATTTCTTCGCACACTCATTGCCTAAGCAGGGAATTGAAGCCCGTATGTTTTCGCATGACGATTATGAAGGCTTTGAAAACGCTATCGACGGTAAAACGAAAGCTATTTTTTGCGAATCAATTGGTAACCCAGCCGGAAATATTGTTGATATAGCCCGCTTAGCTAAAATTGCACATAAACATGGCGTGCCATTGATTGTTGATAACACTGTAGCCACCCCTTACCTCTGCCGACCGTTTGAACTTGGCGCTGACATCGTAGTGCATTCACTCACTAAATACATTGGGGGTCACGGTACATCTATTGGCGGCGTTATTGTTGATTCCGGAAAGTTTGACTGGATTGCGAACAAGGCACGCTTCCCTGTTATGAATGAGCCAGACCCTTCATATCATGGCGTTGTATACACAGAAGCTCTAGGTGCAGCCGCCTACATCGGACGCTGTCGTGTAGTTCCACTACGAAACATGGGCGCCGCTATATCACCTATGAATTCCTTTCAAATTTTACAAGGCTTGGAAACTTTAGGCTTACGCATGGACCGCCATTGTGAAAACGCCGAGAAGCTTGCTATCTATTTACAAGACCACAGTAAAATTGAATGGGTGAATTACGCTGCGCTACCTGACAGCCCCTACTACGCAAACTGCCAGAACATCACAAACGGCAAAGCTTCAGGGATTTTAAGTTTCGGCATTACTGGGGGGGTTGAAGCTTGCATAAAATTCATTGACTCACTTGAAATGATTTTACGTCTGGTAAATATCGGTGATGCTAAATCGTTGGCGTGTCACCCTGCGTCTACCACTCATAGACAGCTTAACGAACAAGAGCTTGCCACCGCTGGCGTAAGTGCTGACTTGGTCCGGATATCGGTTGGTATAGAGCACATCGATGATATTATTGCAGACGTTAGCCAAGCATTAGACAAAGCATAATTATTACCGTCGTAGAGCGACTTTACGTAGTAGCTGAACCTTTTCGTCAAAGTCGCACTCGTAGTGAGTGCAATACTTTAGGTTTGTGTACTTTATGTTTGCGTACTTAAGCTAAGAGCGAAGCAAATAGGGATAAATAGTTATATTCACCTGGCTTTGTAAAATTAACGCTCGTATGTGTACTACATGTCACATCAGGTGCTAATCAATATTGCGCAGAGACTGGGCAAAAAAAATTTATACAGAATTTCATCGTATCAAAAAAAACAAATACTCCTAGCCACCTACCTTAGCAGCTAGGAGTATTAAGGTTGCAGATACAACGCTACGGCCCTACCGAATCTAAGACTTTGGCAACGGTTAATACATTTGGCTCACTTAAAATCGTAATATGTCGACCATTCACGTCAACGATCTCTAAGTCTTTAATCGTTTTTTTCCACCCGCCGCCATCATCAACCGTACGACCAATTAGCTCCTCATGACGATCATTGGCAGAAAAGAAAATTGCACGTGAATCGTAGTCACAAATACGCGCATCGTAGGCCCTCATAGCCGTTAGATACACTTTTCGGCGGAACAGTACATTCTTATCGTCTATAGACTTTTGATTATCACAGCCCTCATTGCTTGCAAGCATATTGGCAAATACTGTTTTCAATACAGGCACGCGACTCATATACTTTTTCAAAAATAGACACAGATGATCTATGCCATTTTTTCGTATCTGCCCTATATGATGTTTAAGCAAGAGACCAAAATCTTTTTTCACAGAGTGAGGCAGTATCGCATCGAACAGCCCCAATATTTTGACTTCGTCACCAGCCGCACGAAATTGCTGGGCTATCTCATAAGCCAAAACACCACCGAACGAAACACCCGCTAAACGATAGGGTCCTTGAGGCTGGACAGCACGAATTTCTTTAAGATAAAGCGTCGCAAGCTCTTCTATCGTTGGCATACTTTCAGCATCGGCAGACTGCCACATTTCAGTCTCTTGGGCCAAAAACACACCGTACACCGCAGAGCTAGATTGAATATTGTCGGCAAGAGCTTGATACAAATGAATACCACAGATACAAAATAGCGGCGCCACATTATCACCCTGTTTTAAGGTGATAACTGAGGAATCTACCGACTCCTCATTACAATCCGCACGTCGCGCCAGCTCTCGAATCGTTGGAGTTTCAAACATGCTATTAAGAGACAATTGGGAGCCACAGGCATCATTGAGGCCACTCAACGCACGCAGTGCCGAAAGTGAATGCCCTCCAATTTCAAAAAAATCATCATCAATACCGATTTGTTTAAGGCCTAAAATTTCTGCCCAGACACTTTCGATTTTTAATTCAGTTTCTGTACACGCAGCCGTAAAATTTTCGGCATTAGCTAAAGATTCCAGTTGTGGCGCAGGTAATTGTTTTCGGTCAATTTTGCCATTAGGCGTCAACGGTAAGGTATCTAAGGTAAGAATAACGGCCGGCACCATGTATGCGGGAAGCGATTCTTTTAAACGTCCACGTAAATCAGTGCCGCATACATCGGTATTAACAGAAATGTATCCGACTAAACGCTTTTCATCACCGTCGCCTTTTACAACAACGACATTCTGATCAACTTCTTTCTGTTGACCCAATAGCGATTCAATTTCGCCTAGCTCAATTCGGAACCCTCGTAATTTTACTTGAAAATCTACACGCCCCAAACATTCGAGGCGACCATCAGGAAGGATTCGCGCCAAGTCGCCGGTGCGATACATTAAGGCATTTTCGTTTTCCGAGAATGGATTTTTAACAAACACCTCTTGCGTTAGATCCTCACGGCCATGATAGCCGCGCGCTAATCCATCACCAGCAATAAACAACTCGCCAATACAGCCTTGCGGTACAGCAACACGTGCAGAATTTAGAATGTATACCTGCGTGTTATCAATGGGCTCACCAATGGGGACATTGTTGCCCGGACGCACTTCGTCAATCGTTGACCATATTGTCGTCTCTGTAGGCCCGTACATGTTCCATACGCTTCCACAACGTGTGAGCAGTTCGTCCGCCAGATCTCTCGGAAAAGCTTCGCCGCCGCATAGAACTTTTAACTGCTTGTCTCCTGGCCATCCACCTTGTATTAACATGCGGTAAGTTGCGGGAGTCGCTTGAAGGACATTTGCCGACGTTAATCGTTGTTGCAGTATCGTTGGGTCCAACGTTGCGTCTTGATCGGCAATATCTACACTCGCGCCGACCAAAATGGGTAGATACATTTCCAGCGCCGCAATATCAAAAGATATCGTGGTCACCGAAAGCAACCTATCTTCCGGTGCAAGCCCTGGCTTACGGGCCATGGAGTGTAAAAAATTATTAAGCGACGCGTGTACGATTTGCACACCCTTAGGCCGCCCTGTAGAACCCGAGGTGAATATTGTGTAGGCCAAGCGCGTATCATCTAATTCTAACGAAGGATTGCCTGTACTTAATTCAAGAGTACTTAGTACCTCGATCGATACCGCCTGCGTGTCGATCCCTAAGTTTAATGCGTTTTGATTTTTAACGTCGTGTAATAATATTTTGGGCTTTGCATCTTCTAAAATAAGTTCTATGCGATCCGCAGGATGATGAGGATCGAAAGGAACGTAAGCGCCACCACTTTTCATAGTAGCAAGCAAGCCAACAAGCAGGTCCAGCGAGCGCTCCATGAAAATTCCCACAGAAACATCAGGGCCAACACCTAAGCTAATGAGATGATTAGCCAGCATGTTTACGCGCGAATTCAGTTGCGTATATGTAAGTGTACTTTCCAGAAAGTATACTGCGGGCGATTCGGGGCTATGCGCAGCAAAATACTCTAACTGATCAATTACTGAATTTCGTTTTTCTGTATTCGTTGTATTATTACACCCATCGAATACGAACTCTTTTTCGCGCTCAGAAAGTAGGTTGACCCGCAACAGTTCCGTTTCTGGCGACTCTATAAACGCGTCCAACAATGTAACAAAATGCGACTTTAATCGACCTTGTAATTCTTCATCAAAAATACCTGAATTGAAATCAAAATAGATATGATAATCACCCGCACTTGAAAAATCACTAACAGTGACGTTTAAGGCTTCACCTGCAGCGCCATGCATATCTTCGGCATCCGATACCGGCATACGATTCATGCCAGTATCGTGCGTAATTTCGGTTTCATGCCCACCAAAATCGGAAAACACTGGGTTTAAGAAATTAAGCGCAACATCGTAAATTTTCGAATGTGTCGGATTATGTGTCGTGAATCGAGATGCGACCATCGCTTCGAACGTTTCACTTTTGATTTTCGCCATTAACGAAGAAAATGTTTCGGCCTCGTCAAAATCTACTATTAATGGGCTAACTTCCATCATTAGACCGGCCGTATTTTTGTACTTAGGAGGGCGATTATGCATCGGCGTGCCCATACCAATACGTTTATTGCCCGAAACTAAAAACAAATTGGCATACAGTACCGTCGCAAAGACAACAAAGGCGTTTAAATTATCCTGCGTGCCTTCAGTCCCGCCGGCGAGTTTCTTAAACTTTTCGCTGCGCTCTTTACCTAGTACGAGTTCCAGACGCTCCGTTCGAGCGCTGTATCGTTGGGCACGTCCGTAAAACTTTATGGGCTCCACAGGCGTCGCAAGCTTATCTAACCAATATTTTTCATCACGTTTATAGTCTGAACCATTCTGATATATATCGATTTCATTTAGGTATTCGCGATAGTCTGGTGCCACAAGAGCACTAGCCGCTTGGACATTCTCGCTATAATGTGCGTTTGTTCGATCGTAGATAGCTTGAACAGATGAGCCATCGGTAATCAAATGATGTTGCGCCATGTACCAAACAAACGAAGATTCGGATCGTTTTAAAACAGCGCACTTAAATGCACATACACCCAAGTCAAATGGCTTAATCGCTTCTCGCGATATCCACTGTTGCATTTCTCTATCACTGTCATCGTCACTGTCACTGTCACTACAGGCATCAGCATCGCTTTCGATACCAACCGCAGAACTAAAATCAACGAATTCAACATCGTATCGAATATCATCAGAGACTTCTTGAAGCGGCTCCCCGTTTTCTTTTTTCTTAAAGATTAGTCGAAGGGCATCTGTCGAATTGACGGTGGATTTAAACGCTTGCCCAAAGCGCGCTACATCCAAGCTCCCATTGATTTTGGCAAGCATTACCATATTGCTTGAAGGTACATTTGGCGCTAATTCGTAACCCGCCCACATCAACAGTTGCCTAGGGGTAAGCGCCCCGAGAATACGCGGAGCAGTAGGCGCGGAATTTTGTTTTTCTACATCTTCATTCGCGACATTTAGCTCAAGTCCTTGGGACAACTCTCGGATAGTGGGTGAATCAAACAGGCGGTTCAGATCAATTTTACTAACGCACAACTCATTTATGCGATTAACCATGCGCACGGCGAGTAACGAATGTCCACCGATATCAAAGAAATTATCATCGATGCCAACCCTTTCCACCCCTAGCGCCTCGGACCATATTGCAGCAATGGCTTTATCAATATTGGATTCTGGCGCTATATAATTTACTTGCTCTAACAACGCGTCTAAATCTGGCTCCGGCAATTGCTTTCGGTCAACCTTTCCATTCGGCGTCAATGGCAGCTCGTCTAAAATTACAACCAACGACGGAACCATATAAGGTGGAAGCATGCTCTTTAAACGATTTCGTAATTCCGTTGCACTGACACCCTGACTCAAGGCAACAAAACACACCAGTGACTTTCGATCACCTTCGCCTTTTACTACAACCACGTTTTGGGCAACTTCCTCTTGCTTACCCATACAGGTTTCAATTTCGCCTAGCTCAATTCGAAATCCACGTAGCTTCACCTGGAAGTCAACGCGACCCAAGCACTCGAGTCGCCCATCAGGTAGGATTCGCGCCAAATCGCCCGTACGATACATTAATGAATTTTCATTTTTCGAAAACGGATTATTAACAAATACTTCGTGTGTTAAATCCGGACGACCATGATAACCACGCGCTAAACCATCGCCTGCGATATATAGCTCACCAATACAGCCCTGCGGCACAGCAACACGAGCAGAATTTAGTATGTAAACTTGAGTATTATCAATGGGCGTACCAATTGGCACATTGTTACCTGAGCGCACTTGGTCAATGGTCGACCATATAGTCGTCTCGGTAGGACCGTACATGTTCCATACGCTTTCACAACGCGTAAGGAGCTCGTCCGCTAAGTCTCTAGGGAAGGCTTCCCCACCACATAAGACTTTTAACTTTTTATCGCCGGCCCAACCATTTTGTAACAACATACGGAATGTTGCAGGCGTGGCTTGAATAAAATTCGCCGACGCCAATCGTTCTTGCAGTTTTTCCGGATCCAGTGTCGCGCTCTGATCCGCAATATCCACACTAGCGCCCACCAAAATGGGCAGGTAGATTTCTAAGGCGGCTATATCAAACGATATTGTTGTAACTGAGAGCAACCGGTCTTCGCTACTAAGACCTGGAGTGTGAGCCATTGAGTGTAAAAAGTTATTAAGTGCCGAATGCGCAATTTGCACACCTTTAGGCCGCCCGGTCGAACCCGAGGTAAAAATGGTATACGCCAAACGTTCGCTATTTAACGTTAAACTAATGTTATCCGTAGCGCCGACTTGAAAATCGATTTCGTTTATAGCAACAAGACGTGTTGACTCATCAACATTCAGTTTAAGCTCTTGTGAAGAATTGTGTAAAAGTACTTTCGGTTGTGCATCCTCTAAAATTAATTCGATTCTGTCGGCAGGATGATGTGGATCGAAGGGTACGTAGGCTCCGCCCGACTTCATCGTTGCCAATAATGCAACAAGCAAATCGATTGAACGATCTAAAAATATTCCTACTGAAACCTCTTCGCCAACCCCTACATCAATAAGGTGTTTCGCCAAAACATTCACACGCGCATTCAAGTCTTTATAACTCAAGGCTTGATCGGCGAAGACTACCGCGATTTTTTCAGGTTGTGATTGCGCAAAATTCTCTAGGGCCTGAATGACTGTGGTTTCACTCGTAGCAACACGTGTATCATTTATGGATTCTAGAAGAACATGTTTTTCAGTCGTTGAAAGAATATCCACACTGTCGATCGTCTGTACTTGCGACTCGAGAAAAGAATCCAAGAGACTATCGAAATAGTTTAGATACTTTTCCTGAAGATCTTGATCAAAAACACCCGAGTTAAAATCAAAATACACAAGATAATCATCAGCTTCAGAAAAATCATTTACGGTAATACTCAGACTTTCACCAACAGTCCAATCATTCTGGCCATGCTGGCTTTGCTCTACTCTATTCAAGCCTGTCTCGTAGGTGATCTTTGTCTTCGCGCCATCGAAGTCAGAAAAATTTTGGTTAAGAAAGTTTAGTGAAACGTCAAATATTTTCGCGTGCGACGGATTTTGCGTACAGAATTGTGAATGACGCATCGTCTTTAGAATATCGACCTTAACTTTATCTGCAAGCGAAGCAAAGGTTTCGTTATCGTCAAATTCGATAACCAAAGGGCAGACTTCCATCATCAAGCCTGCCGTGTATTGATATTTGGGAGAGCGGTTATGCATAGGCGCGCCCAAACCAATTCGTTTGTTTCCAGAAACCAAATGCAAGCTGGCATAGATAAGACTTGTAAACATCACAAAGATACTAAAGTCTTGACTGATACCGGCCGCGTCTGCGGCCGCGGCTTTTAACTTCAGGCTACGAGCCTGGCCTACTGAAAATTTCGCGCGCTGTGTTTGAGCTGAATACTGTAAAGGCCGCCCATTAAAACGAAGCGGCTCCACAGGAACGGACAGCTTTTCATGCCAATACTGTTCATCCCGCGCAAACGATTTCGACTGACGATACTTATCGACACCCTGCAAATATTTTGAGTAGGGGTAATCGCCCAATGACAGCTTGGTTTGAGTCCCCTCGTAAAATTCGTGGACACGCTCGTATACGATTCTTGAAGTCGCACCATCTGTGATGAGGTGGTGCTGACAGAAATACCATAGATATGTGTTTTCTGAGAGTTTCAGAAGTGCGCTTCGAAAACAACACTGGCTCAAATCGAAAGGTTTGATTGTCTCTTGGGTGATCCAACGTTCACTTTCAGCCGCCGGATCCTCACAACGACTCAAATCGATTAGCTCGAGACCATACTCAAATTCGGGAAAAACTTTTTGCCAAGGCCCCTTATTTTCATCGACAACAAAAACTGTGCGTAAAATATCGGTTTTATGCAATGTTTTCGCAAAAGCAGACTGAAATCGATCAACATCAATTGCAGCGTCAAACTGAAAGGTCATTAACATATTACTAACAGGTACATCTGGTGCGAGATTCGCTCCTGTCCAGATGAGTAACTGTCGCTCGGTTAACGCGGATAATTGCTGGCCATACTCCATACTTAATTGGTTAATTTCCATTATGACGAACCCTTACTTAATCGCTTAAGCCTCCGAAAACGTCTCTGAAGGCTCGATAGATAATAGATAAATAGCGGCTAGTATAGCGAAGTTAAATTTTGCGTAAAGCTCTATGTCTTATAACATATCATAGTTAATTTTTATCGTCGGTAGATAGAAAATGTTGCTCATTAAGTTAGTTATATGTACTAATTTTGCGCTTTTTTATGAGCACATCATCTTCAACAATGATTATTAACGAGTGAAATAAAGGGGTCACTTTGACTATATATAATAGTGGCAGGAGTTTTACTCGAATTTTAAAGCGAGCTCTACAACGTTAAATAAGGGCGCGATGCAAAATGGTTACGCTATCTTTTTATGTGTGATTCCAAATTTACACCCAGCCTTATCGTTAGAGTGACGGATGTATGAAGAGCCTGGATCATTTCGCTATAGTTGGCCTGACTTAGTACTTATTAATATGAACCCGGATTAACACGCTCTGATTACAATACCAAAAACTATTTTGTCTTTTGTCTTTTGTTACTTAGCTAGCAATTCAAACTAGCGTCAATGCTCGCCATGGAAAACTAGTACGCGTATAACCACCGGTAGCTTTAGTCGCTTACCCATTAGCCAAGCCTCCGCATAATGCAATCCACTCATAGCCGCGTCTTTTGTGCCGCTCTTATTATAGACTCCCGATTTAGAATCGAACTTATTGGCTTTATCGCTAAAGTCCTTAATATTTACAATGTTAATTACGCAGCTAACGCATGGCTGACTCTTACTACGAAAAGTCGATATACCTGATACTGATACTGATACTGATACATGGTGCTATCTATAAGCCCTGATGACATAACTAAACGCTTCACCGCGCGCA
This sequence comes from Flavobacteriales bacterium, assembly GCA_047638775.1. Classification (GTDB taxonomy): domain Bacteria; phylum Pseudomonadota; class Gammaproteobacteria; order Pseudomonadales; family Cellvibrionaceae; genus Agaribacterium. The sequence goes on along the minus strand of JBLIMQ010000026.1, from coordinate 4,277 downwards.
CCTCCCTAGCCCCTTGCTTCTCAGGATTTTTCCATGTATTACCTCGTACCGAGTAAAAAAAGCGTTGCGACTGGGCTCTTTCTTCGGGAAGCTCCGCACGCAACTCTAAAAAACTGATACCACGTCATGCTCTAGATATTTTTCCTAGTTGATCTTAATCAGTCCGTTTCTCTAAGCTAAACCCTGCTCTAGTAACGCCTTATTGTTACCTGAATGAACTTTAGCTCCATGAATTTTACCGTCGACCCGAGAATAGACCGGTTTATTTTTTAGATGTGCAATATTAGCTAATAACTGGCTGCCTTTAAGGCGAAATTATATTTTGCAAGACAGGTTTTTGTCTTCGTGTTCTTTCCTCGAGTAATTTGACACAGTTTTCTTCAGCGTTTGATGTGGTACTTACTGTACTCGCTTTATTCTGTACAGAAAAAGCACTGCAGAGCTAATCAAGGCGAACTATACAAGATGATCTGCTCAAAACACCCATACTAAGTGTCAACTCAGTGGCTGGGACATTGCCACACGTCAACCAAGAGCCCCCTATGTTTGCGTTTACTGGTATGATTTAACTTGAACTGGGAACTACAATGAATAAACCACTTAATCTTACCGTTATTCTATGCTTACTCGGATTATGCCTTCTGGGCTCGTGCTCAACACAAAAGATTATTCACTCTGAAAATCCGGACTCAAGCTACACAGTGATCTACATAGACGGTCAAATTTATCGCCCCCAGAACCGAGTCAACGTCGTATACCCTAGGAGCGCGTTAATACGGGGAATTACTGGCTTTTGTGTTATCGAATTTACCGTAACTACCGAAGGAACGACGAGAAACCCTAGCGTAATTTCTTGCAGTAGCAATATATTTGAGAATAATTCATTGAGCGCAGTTGGTAAGTTTAAGTACGAGCCACATACTGTGAGGGGATCACCAGTCGACATTCATAATGTACAGTATAAATTTAGTTTTGGTATTGAAGAATAGTCACTACACAAACATTGTCAATTCCCCAGCCCTAGGCACGCTACGATGAAGTATTGTCGTCGGTCTGACAGATCTTATAACCACGCCCACGTACTGAGCTAATTTCCAATCGATTTCCCAATGATTTTTTTAGTTTTTGTCGAATGCGGCTGATATGCACATCAATACGACGATCATTGCCCATCAGATCACGCTGCAATGCGTTTTCTGTTAGGTGCTTCTTAGATATAATTTCGCCTTCGCTTTTAATCAACGTTCTAATTAGGATGAATTCCGATGAGGTAAAAGTAATGCCCTTACTTTCAAAATAACTTAAAAGTTTATTATCATCCATTCTCAATAATTCTATAGAGGATGACAACAGCTTATATTGGCATTTGAGTACAGCGAGATTTATACGCATATGTATATCTAATTCACTAGCACCGACCATTAGAATATCGTCTTCTTTTACAATTATGTTCGAATACTCTTCGACGTCCGATTGAGATTCCAATACAACAATACAATACCCATATTGAAGAGTGCTCTTGCCTGTTAAATTTACATCAATATGATTCTTTGCATTAATGATAAGCAAACTACAACTATGATTATTTTTGTTGTCATCGAATGAAAATTTGTACTCAGTATCTCTTGGTGACGATGTACTCAATAAAGCGCCTATTTTTCTTTCCATTATATCTGACAATCCAATAGTCATTATTGACAGTTGTGACTTGCCATCACGATATGATCGATAACTTTGTCGCATTATCGGGCGTCTCTCAGTTCAAAAACTTGTTGATCAGAATTCCTTAATGGACAAGCCATAACCACCGAACCTGGTGATGACGTAGTCCCGGGTATCGTTGCAACAAAATCAGGATTTTGTCTATTTTTTAGTAGCGTTATTCCATCTTCGGTATCAATACGCCATTGTGAAATCCAATCAGTATTTTTTTCACCCAAGTACAAGAAGCTTTGCTCGTTTCCAACAATACAACTCGATTGATAATGGTATATCGGTCGAAGATACTGCGCACTACTTACCCCTTTATTGCGTATATATACATATCCACTATCGTGCGCTTCGTAGGACCAATGTTGTGTGGCGCTGTCGCTACACGCTTCAAGCGAAACAGCGTATATTTCATCAATATCCGGTAATAATGGGTCATCAAAATCCGTTTGCAGCGTAACATCAAGACATTTAACATCATCCCTACTTAGATGAATTGAAAATACTGGATCAACATCTACCGTATCTTCAAAGACTGCCCCTTCTTGTATGATAGGCAGATCGTTAAGTGATGTATTCTCATAGGTCAACACTGTTGCTTCACCCGTTATACGAATACCTATACTACTGTCATCAATCGGATTAAACAGATTGTGATAGATTTCGCCTACAAACACTTCAGCATCTCCCGGGTTCGTCTCGTCCGCTTTCACATCAATCAAAGCATCGAATGAATGGCCGTAGGGGAAATTGAAATTATTGTATCGAATTGTCGTGTCATTACCGGAAGTTGATATTGCACTAATATCCATTGCGCTCAAACTCTCAAAGTCTTCCGCTAGTTCTTCGTCTAGATTCTGTATTATATTATTTTCGATTGTTACGTTGGTACTATATTCGTTTATACTTACAGCTGTATATCCGGCTGCATCGGAAAACGTATTGTAACGAATTACATTTCCTATGGCCTTGGCATCTTCAGCGCCAACAATCGAAATAGCCGAGACGGGCTGTACATTCTCATCAACCTTACCTATGTCCGCGAACACTATATCGCTTATCTCGTTGTTGATTGAACCCCCCATAATATTTATTGCATTAGTTTCTATAGCGTTTATTTTCATATTTCTAAGGTTGTTGTGACTAGCGTCTTCTAAAACGAGTGCGCTTGCAGAATTTTCAAAATCTATACCGGATATATTCCAATAATCACCTTTTATCTTTAAGAGTGTTGTGTTGTTTCTACTCGAAGTAAAAACAACTTCATCACTCGAACTTGCAGCGATTAGAACTATCGGACTATGAGAAGTTCCCGACTGATCGCTAAAAAACTCAACATTGTCATCGTATAGATTATCGGAATTTGAATATATCCCCTCTGCAATACGAATTTCATCATTAGGAAGTGCGTTTTCAAGTGCACTCTTCAACTCCTCCGATGTATCTACTTCAATTACATTTCGATCTAATCGACTGAATAACAAGTTGTATTCTTGTTCGAATGATTCGTCAGCCGAAACAACTTTAAGCGTGAACGCGAACAATTGATCATGGGCCTCGAATGTATAAGCTTCGCCCGAGGGAATTACCTGGTTGTTAATGTATATTTTAGCTCCCTCAACTTCTGCTTGCGCGACAACTTCGAACTGGGTTAAGTTCGAATTTATTTGCATAACATAACTATTAATTCCGCAGTTGTAATCAATATCCATATTTGTGATATTTAGACTCGATAGATTTGCATTCGCGTCTAATTGATCATCTCTCGGTAATGCCCTGTTGACTTCGACACTATAACGCTTCACATCGCTCCCATCTTCAGAGCTAACAAACGTATTAATTACATTTATTCCTGGGATTAAACTATGCGTGTGCAACTCCCCCTCTTCAATTACCACACCGTCATAGTTAATTTCTGTACTATAACTATTGGCAAATATTTCACTTGTTACGGAGCAGTTTTCGTAAGCAACATTAACACTGTAGTCGTATAGGTTTGCTTCAAAAATTGGTTCAAATACAAGATTACTCGTACTATTCTGGCTCGATCGCATCACGTAAGACAGCACACTCGCCGTTGTTTCAGGTTTGGTTAACTGAAAGACATAAATAATACTGAACGCAGTATCCGGATCAAGTAGTTTAATCAAAAAATCATTGACGCCTCCCTCAAGATTAAGTGTTAGGGTTTTTGTATCGATATCTTCAACAATTAGATCTTTAGAATTTCTAATCTGGTAACTCGCTTCAAACGCCGTTTCGTCATAATCAAAATTCAGCGTTATCGTATCTATGTTGCTTTCGACACCTACTATATACGTTCCCGTTTTTTCAGCGTCGAAGTCAATATCATAACCTTCTATCGTCAATTCTATTATTCGTATATCGTCAACATCTTCTGTCACTCCCTCATTTGCGCCACCACACGCGACAAGGTTTAAAAGTATAATGGTTGCGAACACTAGGTAATTTTTGGCTCTTCGTAGATCTGTGTAACCGCTATGGAGCCATTTCTAGTCCACCGCAGTAAAATAATATACTGTTTCTAAACCCAGAAAATGAGCGAT
>JBLIMQ010000025.1:0-39927 GCA_047638775.1 Flavobacteriales bacterium | reverse complement strand
AAATTAGAGAAGATATACAGGATCAACTTAATTCTATGGGTGTTGCACAACATATATGGTCAATATTCAGAGTCATTATCAACAACACGTTAGATAAATTGAAAAAAACATTAAATAGCTCGGTAAAAATATTTATTGATCTTATCGATACTGCGGTTGCGGAGTTCTTTATTCGTAGTTTGCAACTGGACGTATTGACGTTGGAGCAAGAATATTATGAATCACCCTTCTAAGTACGGTCATTTGAACCCCGAAACTTGAGTTAATAACCGTAATGCGGGCTAGACTAATATTCTGAATATCGTTGCTTTTTAAGTGATGCTGCAGGTTAGAATATTTTTCGGGTATTATTTTTGGCTAGATTGTTTTTATGGTTTTTGTTGAGAAGGTTGTTATGAGATTACATTTTGCCGCGCTAAAAAATGCTCTTTACGTTTGTGAAGAGATACTTTCAGTTGTCTTCGCCTTAAGGTTTTTTGCCCGCGTCTGTTTCATAACATGCGTGAGCCTAGGGGGATCCTTATTCGTGTATGGCGCCCATGCTGGCGACATTGATTCGCAGAGTAATACCCTGTCTTCGGGTAATGTGAGGGTGTTGAGTTTTAATGTTCGAACGGAATACGCGAACGATCCAGGCGAACGAAATTGGACTGCACGCAAGCATCGTGTATTGGCATCAATAGTTCGCAGCGGCGCTTCGATTGTTGGTCTGCAAGAGGCTAGTGAAGCGCAGCAACAGTATCTATTAAAAGGCTTAGGCCTTAAGTGGGCAAGTTCTGAATATCGTCAAATTCTGTATCGTCATGATTTGTATACAGTAGAAAAAAGCGGGCGTATTGAATTAATCGAAGATAAGTGGGAGCCTCGTTCAGCTGAATGGTTGCAGTTAAATGACACCGTAAGTAAAAAGTCGTTTATTTTTATGAATACACACTGGGGTGTTGATGCGCTATCGCAAATAGGGTCGGCAAATATTCTGAAGCAGAAAATACCAATCGTCACTGAAGATTGGTTGTTACCCACAATACTTGTTGGTGATTTCAATGTTCTGCCACGTAGTGAGCCGTACTTGGTATTGGCCAATAAGACTCCGTTGCAAAATCAATTTTACGGGAAAACATTTACCGAGTTTAATGTGACTGCTGATCGTCAACTGGATTATGTTTGGACGCATAGATTACGATCGGCTAACTGTTCTGTTTTCCACAAAAAAGAAGAGGGTCTACCACCAGCCTCTGACCATTATCCGGTGGTGTGTGATGTAGAATTGGGACACTGATTGCCTCATTGGCTGGTGTATAAATTGCTCTGCAAATAGGTCTGTAAGCAGGTTTGTAAGTAGGCGTATAGATTAGAGTAGGGATCAAGTTTTAATTATTAATTCCTTACTTGCCTTCCCGCTCAACTAGCTTCTGCAATTGCTGTTGGCCCGGTAAGGCTAGGCTAGCGGTTTTAAGAAGGGCTTGAGCTTCTATATATTGATTTTGTTCTATTAGTGCCATATAGGCCGCACTTACACGTTCTACAACTAAATTTGCGCCACTAATTGCGTGACTATTACCGGGCTGTAACAGTAATGCGGCCATGTAGGCCTCTGCGGCATTACTTGTGGGCGGCTCGATATAACGCCCCATGGCAAAATGTAATTCACCAACCTCTAATAATTTATCAATTCTGCTTTGCACTTCAGGGCTAATGGCACTCGCTTTAGAGAGCCAAGGATCGCCTTGGGCACTGGCAACTTCACGAATAGTGACACGACTACTTTGATACCAAGCAAAAGATGCGGCGACAATAGCCAGTATTACTCCGGCCAACGCTACCCAGCGACGCTTCCCATCTTTAGCACGTGGCTGCAGACCGGCCATAAACTCGGGAATGTTAGCGACTCGTTCCGCGCGATTAATTGAAATGGATTGCTGAAATAGGTGATTAATTTTTCGATTGATATTTTTCAGTGGTGGCGGACTGAGCTGTGAGTCTTTAACGCGAATGGCGGGTGTTCGATCATAGGGGTGTTTCCCGCAGAGCAATTGATAGCAAACACAACCCAGCGCATAAATGTCGTCGCGGGGGTCGGGATCAGCATGTTTGAACATCTCTAAGCTGGCGTATGCGGGTGTAATCGCATCCCAATGACTAGGATCAAAGACTGTTTGGTCATTATTTATTTTTTCTACTTGGTACGCACGCGCAATGCCTAGGTCGAGAATTTTTGCACGACCTTCCTTCGTAATAAAGACATTTCCGGGTTTGAAGTCAGAGTGCACTATGTGTTGGTTGTGTGCATACCCTAGTCCGCGAGCCATGTCCCGGATGAGTGGTAAGGCTTGTTCAAATGGAATGCCGTTTGGATGTTTTAACAAAAAGTCAGCCAGTGACTCACCTTCGAGTAGCTCCATGCATAAAAATGCCTCCTCCCCGTCGCGATCAAAATCGTAAACTGTAGCGACATTCGGATGCGCGAGTTTTTGCGATTTTTTTGCTTCGCGCTGTAATGCGATAAGTGATTCGGGCAGTGCTTTAAGCGATGAAGAAATTAGCTTAATGGCGATATAGGGTTCTTTGTCTTCGGTTTCTTGTTTGCGTAAATCGAGTGCACGATAAACGATACCCATGCCGCCGCGACCGATTTCCTCTTCCAGAATAAAGCGCTGTTTTAGGCAGTCTCCCACGCCTAAGGTTTCTGTTTGAACGGCTTTAACGTCTACTTTAACGTCTACTTTCTTGCTTAGAACTGTTGCGTCTGGGTCGTTAATCGGGGGCATGCGACTTAGGCCTTAATGAGAACAGCCTTAGGTTATTCTTGCTGCCTCAGAAAGTCTACGCAAATTAACTGCAGATTCTATCGATGTGCCACTTAATTAGTGTCCATCCATAACGGGTGGCTGCGAAGGGAGGTAGAAATGGTCGGACTTGTGTCTCTGGGTTGGATATAGGTGTTTACTTATTACCAGTGACATCATGTAGTGCTGAGAGGATGTATATTTCCCGGTACCAGAGCTCTATTTATGGATGGCTACGTATTGGCCTGCTTAAGCAGGCTAATACCGAGACACTAGCCCCTATGACGTGAAGAGCTATTGGTCTAATAGTAAAAACTCACCAAATTCGTGTTCACTGTCCTGTAGTTTGGCAAACAGAGGGCTTTGCTCAACGTTTAATTCTTGCGCACGAATTTCGACCTTTTTCTTAACCTGAGTGTATATCTGTGAACCCTCAACAATACCTGAGTTAGCTTGTAGTACTTCAATAAGGGCGTTGGCAAAAATTGAATGGCCGTTGCCGCCGTCATCGATAACAGGCTTTATCCCGCCCGACGTTAACAGGTGACGAGAGCGATTCTTAGCCATGCTCTGCAACCACTTCTGGCGTAAATCTTCACTCATACCACCAGTGATATTAATATCGGTGCTGCGAGTAAGTGCGCCGGAGTAGCACGAATCGGCTATCAGTAAAATGTGTTTGGCTGACATGGCATTCACAATATCGGTTATAGCGGTGGTCGATACCCAGTTTGCGGTACTTTCGGGTTCGGCATCAACGGGTAGCCAATGTCCACGATTATTCGTTTTATCAAACGCACCGTGGCCGGCGTAGTAAATTAACAAATTGTCGTTTTCGTTAAGTTTGGAACGCATGTCGTTAAGTGCTGTCATTAGGTCGTAGCGGCTAGTATTGTTGACTTGAGTAACCTGAAAGCCATATTTGTTTTCAAGAATGCTGGATAAAACCTTGGCATCGTTGGCGGGGGTAACTAATTTATCAAGGTGTTGATAATCGGTATTGGCTATGATCAGCGCATAATAATCGCCGTATTGAGTATCATCGGTAGTGTTGTTATTTTTCTTGGCTATTGCCTTTGAAAGCATAAAGTCCAATTTTTGTATTTTGCCTTGCTTATCAACAACAATAACGCTAACGGGGGTCTCATGTGTTTCTAATGGTATGTCGGCCTTAAATAAACCATTGCTATCGACTTGAGTTGCAGCGCCATTTACCGTGAGCGACATAATACCGGCAGGGGCCTCAATTTTGCCGACGATACTCCGGCTTTGAATATTGCTAGCCGTTAATATTTTTGCGGCAGAGCGGGTGCTGACAACTGGCGGGTCTATCATGGCAATTGTCGGAGCGCTAAAACTTTGTGGATTGGGTTGGCTTTCGCCTCGTGTATTTTGCGCCGCATATACAGTTGTGGCGCTTGCAGGGGGCGCAGGTTGGACTGATGAATGTTGTCGAACATCAACGCGTATTTCAGGCCCTTCGAGGTGCTTGAGTTTAGCGGCTCTGCCGGCTTTTATTTGCTGCATGACGCTGCGAGCTTCAGATTGGCTAACCCATATAATATCAAAACTGCCGGGGAACAACTCCGATTTAATTAGGATTTGTTGGAGCTTCTTGCCTGGAGTATTGGGATCAAAACAGTCGCCGGACTTTACTTTGACAATGTCTCTAGCGTTAAACGTACTAAAGCCACCTTCGCCATTACAGTCCGTTGTTTCGGCAATAAGTTCTAAATCGGAATAGGCGTAGCTTTGGCTGCACACAATAATTGATGCGATAATAAGGCCAATTACCTGAACACCTTTTCTGAGCCTGAGTCCACCGAATAGGCTTGTGCTGCATAATCTATCCGCTAAAAATTTAGTATTCATGATTTCTCCGCATGCGGTGGGGCGTTATATGCTGTCTGTGATTTTAGTGGCATTAGCGTTTGGCAATATCTGTTAGATGGATTCCTGCAGCGAATATTCTAGCTACAGCTATTGTTTAGCGCAGTTGCCTTAAGTATCTTTTCCTTCAGTATATTTGTCTTACGCATATTTGTCTTACGCATATTTGTCTTAAGTATATATGGTGAGTATCGGCGATCAAGGATGACTCTTAGCTGAACGGTTTAGCTGATTATAGGGTTTTTTATTTACTAGGGCAGTCCAGCGAACCAGTCATTGAGCTCTGGACTGCCTTTGAATCGCTGTTTGGGCCCTTTATATGAGTCATAAAACTCATTGTGTTGTGCCAGGGAGAACACATCTTCACGTTGGTAATAGCCTTCTATCCAATCTAATAACATAGCGAGATTTGCATCTTGCGCGGCTTTGCAGGCATATTTATGAGGCTCCCAAGGGCGCATTCGCGCATGGTCGCCGCATTGCTGTGCACTAAAGTCGAGAAAGATAAGCTGAGCAGTTTCAGTCTTAATGGCATCGAATAAGTCGCGGTAGCAGCCTTCAATAACCCATGATGAGCATAAATTGGTGAAAGCGCTAATTTCGGCGCTGGCGTGGCTGAACGGGGTGCGACGCGGCGGACTTTCAGGTAGCCAAGCAATGGAGTCTAAATCGAGATGAGTGAGCGCGTAAAGTGATTTGAGTTTCGATGCGAGAGTGCTTTTCCCTGAGCCCGAATTGCCAATAATTAAAAAATTGTCTGCGCGCACATTAAATACCTAAAAGTTGAAGGTGTTTTCGTTTTTTGTAGTGCAGAGCTGCATCGATACAGGTCTCTAAAATACTAATTGGAAAGGCACTATTCATAGGCGATTTGGTCATTGGTGATGTGCTTATAGGCTGTATGCTCATAAGTAATGTATCCACGGGCAAGATGATGGCTCGACTGTCTTCAAAGCACAGTGCGTCGTTAAAAAGTATTCTAAAGGTCGGGACAAGTTGCGATTGGCAATGAAAATAGAGCGCGATGCAGTTATCACGCTTAGTGTAGCTGGCGATACGAATGGCTGAGCCCCTCGGTGTCGGATAGTTGTCACTTGTAAATGAGGCTTGTCCCCCACTTCAAAGATTCCACTAGCTGCTGTATGTGTTGTGAACTTTTGGCGTTATTTACGATGAGTTGCCGCAGCGCTAATAAAGCTTCTGAATTTGGCTCGTGCTTTAAATGCTCGATAACGGTGCTATTTGACGTAAATTCCATGTTTTGGAAAGCTCAGTGTCATTGTCTAGTTAAAACTGTCGGGGAGTTAAAGTTATCGTTTAGTTAAAGCTATCGTTTAGCTAAAGTCTACATTAGTATCGAAGTTTGAAATGTTAAATACCTCAATAAGAGACGTAATCATGATTGTGGGCGGTGGCTTTAAGGCAATAAAGAGTGTTTTTCGCTATGGCATGGCTATTGGGCCAATTAATCTTTGGCGCACCTTACGCTCGAAAAACGCCTGTAAAGCGTGTGCCTTCGGTACTGGCGGACAAAACGGCGGACTATATAACGAATCGCGGAGTGGTATTCAAATTTGTAATAAGAATATCCAAGCGCATTTAAGTGATATCCGCCCAGGCATTGCGAATACATTATTTTTAGAGAAGTCTATTGATACCCTCGCGCAGTTAAGTGGTAAAGAGCTTGAAGATTTAGGCCGTTTAGCGACGCCCCTATATAAGGCGGCCGGCGATAGCCATTTTCGACCGATTCAGTACGATGATGCCATAGCTATATGCGTGGAAAAATGTAAAGCCTGTAAGCCTGAGCGCAGTTTCTTTTATGCCTCGGGCCGTTCATCTAACGAGGCGGCGTTTTTATTGCAGCTAATGGCGCGCCTATACGGCACCAATAACATAAATAATTGTAGTTATTATTGCCATCAAGCCTCTGGCGTCGCTTTGGGGGAAAGTCTTGGTACCGGCACGGCCACAATAGAGTATGCGGATATTGCTAAATCAGACTTAATGTTTGTCTTTGGCGCCAATCCGGCGTCGAACCATCCACGATTTCTAAAAACACTGATCGATCTGCGGCGCCGTGGCGGTAAGGTTGTTGTTGTCAACCCAGCAAAAGAAGCGGGCATGCAGCGTTTTGCGTCGCCAAGTGACTTACGCTCAATGTTGAGCGGTGGGGTGGATATTGCGAGTGAGTATATTCAACCGCATCTTGGCGGAGACATCGCGTTTATTCAGGGCTTGGCTAAGGCCGTATTGGCATTGGGCGCTGAAAGTAAAGAGTTCTTAGCTGAGCACAGCGAAGACTCAGAGGTCTTCATCGGCGGCGTACAGGCGCTATCGTGGGAGAGTATTTGTGATGCCTGTGGTGTTGAGCAGCAGGATATCGAGCGCGTTGCGAAAATATATAGTGAGTCGACCCACACGATTTTTTCATGGAGCATGGGTTTAACGCATCACCACCATGGCGTGCAGAATATTCAGAGCCTAGTTTCATTAGCGTTGTTGCGTGGCATGATTGGGCGTGAGGGAGCAGGCTTATTACCGCTGCGTGGACACAGTAATATTCAAGGTACTGGTTCAATGGGGTTTACTCCTGCGTTGAAGAAAGCCGTAGAAGACAAACTCGAACAAAAGCTGGGAAGCGAACTTCCCAAAAAGGCAGGGTTAGATACGATGTCTTGCATGCATGCAAGTTATCAAGGTGACATGGATATGGCATTTTTACTTGGGGGGAATCTTCTAGCGTCTAACCCCAATACCGACTACGCACGGGAAGCCCTGAATCGCATTCCGTTTAAAGTATTTTTAAATACCACCTTAAATATGAGTCACGTGCAGGGCGTTGATGCCGAAGTTATTGTTTTGCCCGTACGTGCACGGGATGAAGAGGCAGAGGCCACAACGCAAGAATCGATGTTTAATTTTGTACGGTTAAGCAGTGGTGGTGTTTCACGTTTCCAACAGTTGTGGCCGGAAACTAAAATAATTTCAGCTATCGCTCAAAAATTAATCCCTGCAACTCGTTTTAATTTTTCAATGTTTTCTTCACATCGTGGATTACGTGAATTTATTGCAGATGTGGTTCCTGGGTTTTCGGCGCTAAGTGAAATCGATGAGAGTAAACACGAATTTCACATCGAAGGTCGTATTTTTCATAAAGCTAATTTTGCAACCGCTAGTGGTAAAGCACGATTACACTTTCATCCGTTTAAAGCACGTAGCGAGAGTGAGTTTGTTTTAAGCAGTGTGCGCAGTGAAGGCCAATTTAATTCGATAGTGTTTCATAATTACGATAGTTACCGTGGGCAAACTGAACGTAGGATTGTCATGATGAATCCCAAAGATATTGATAGGCGTGGCTGGAAAGAAAACGATTTAGTGGATATTAGTACGGACGTCGGCACTATGCGCGCTGTAAAACTGCGATCTTTTGATGTAAAGCCCGGTAATATTTTGGCTTATTACCCCGAAGTCAATTGCATTATTCCTAATGCAGTTGACCCGATTAGCCAAACGCCGAGCTTTAAATCGATCGAGGTTCGTGTAGCTGTTAGTATTTAGTTTTGTGGTAAAAACCCTCCTGATTGGTGCTGCCAAAGATTGGCGTAGACGCCATTCATCGAGAGTAATTCGTCGTGGCTCCCCTGTTCAATGATTTTCCCGTCATCAATAACAATAAGTCGATCAAGCGCTGCGATGGTTGAAAGCCTATGTGCGATGGCAATAACCGTTTTATTGTTCATCAGTTTTTCAAGGTTTTGTTGAATAGCGCTTTCAACCTCCGAATCTAGTGCGGAGGTTGCTTCATCAAGCAGTAATATAGGAGAGTTTTTTAACAGTGCTCGCGCAATGGCGATACGTTGGCGTTGACCACCAGATAGTTTTACGCCACGTTCACCTACGTGTGCATCTAGGCCAATACGTCCTTTGTTATCTTTAAGGTCAGAAATGAATTCGTGAGCGGAAGCTTGTACTACAGCCTGATGAATTTCTTCTTCTGTCGCGTCAGGTCGACCATAAACGATATTCTCGCGTATTGATCGGTGAAGCAGTGAAGTGTCTTGGGAAACTATGCCAATGTTCTGGCGTAAAGTATCCTGGGTGACGGATTTAATATTTTGACCGTCGATGGAGATCTCACCTGCTTGTGTGTCGTAAATACGCAATAATAGATTCACTAACGTTGACTTTCCGGCGCCGGACCGGCCCACTAAGCCAATTTTTTCTCCGGGTTTAACCGTCAAAGAAAAATATTCAAAAATATTTTTGCTGCCGTAGTCGAATTGAATATTTTTGAATTCGATCTCTCCAGTATCTATACGAAGGCCTTTGGCATCAGGGTTGTCGCTTAGCTTATTCGGCATGGTTAGCGTATTGATGCCGTCGCGTACGGTGCCCAAGCTTTCGAATAGCGAAGAGACCTCCCACATTACCCATTGTGAAACGCCATTAACTTTTAATGTCAGTGCAATGGCAACAGCAATAGAACCTGAACTTATTGTGCTTTGAGTGCTACCAAATGGCCAAGACTGTGTCCACAATAGAATGGATAGCAGTGCCACTGAAAATATAAGTGTGCAATTTACGATCCAAATAATGCTGGTTAATGACGTCGCCAGACGCATTTGTGGGTAGGTCGTCGCTAAAAACTCTTCCATGCTCTCACGCGCGTAACTCGACTCGCGTTGTGTATGAGAAAATAATTTTACCGTGGCAATATTGGTGTAGGTATCGACGATTCGTCCTGTCATTAATGAACGTGCGTCAGCTTGTTTCTGAGATATGTCGCGCAGGCGAGGTAGAAAATACCGTAGCGTTGTGCAGTAAACAGCAAGCCAAGCTAAGAAAGGTAAGCTTAGTCGCCAATCAAGAGTTAGTGTTAGGGCAATAGAGCTTACAAATGTAACAGCTACGTAGACCATCACGTCCATGGTTTTGGTAATCGATTCGCGCACGGCTAAGGCCGTTTGCATTACCTTGTTGGCAAGACGACCAGCGAATTCATCTTGATAGAACTCCATACTCTGTCGCAATAGATAGCCATGTGCTTGCCAGCGAACGGACATTGGGAAATTCGATAGTATTCCTTGGTGCATGAGCGTTGCGCGTAAAAAAGCGGCTAGCGGTAATAATACGAGTGCGACAATGCTCATAAGTATGAGCTGAGTTTTATTTTCTTGAAAAAACATCTGCGGCTCAAACTGGTTAAGCCAGTCGACAATGGTGCCAACAAAGCTAAAAAGCAGAATTTCGAGCACGGCAGTGATGGCTGAGACGATTGCAATTAGAATGAGCAAGCGCTCAGAGCCCTTGGCGTAGAAGCGGCAAAAGCCAAATAATGTACTGGGTGGTGTACCAATCTTTTCTTTTGGAAAAGGGTTAAGTAAGCTTTCAAAAAAATTATACATAAGACCTAGTGATATTGATTATGCGCAGTGCGGCGCTAATTTTTTAGTGTGGTTGAAATACGTGACCTTAGTGTAAACGAAGTGGTGAAGGTGTATGCGTAGATTTTCTTGAGAACGTGATGCGCTAGTGACGCACTGAGTCTTGTGTTGCAGCTAAGTGCATCGTTTGTCGACTTGGTTTGCCTTGGTTTACATGTGTTTGGTTTCTACGTATTCGATAATCTAGTCTTGGCGTTAATGTTACGCGTTAATTAGGTGCCGACTCAGTGGATGTGTGAGGGTGTCAACTGCGTATTTTTACCTGTTAGCGGGCAAGCCCAAGGCATTGTTGCTTCAGTAATAGATCGGCTGGTATGGTTCGATTTGAGCTTAGCTTTGATGGGGTATTAATACCAAAGGCTAGCCTTGCCGGGTATGCGTTTGAGTAACTCATAACCGAGTAGACAGCCGCCAAAGGATAAAACTATGATGACGAGAGGCTCAATTACGGGACCAAATTCGAAACGACCCAAGGTATAGGCACAAACGATGATGATAGTCTGGTGCAATATATAGTAGCAGTAGACACCTTTGTTTAAATAACTGAGCACAGCGTTCCCCTTGTTCAATAACTGTTGTGACCAGCCGATCACAGCCAGAATCCAAACCCATGCGTTAATTTGCCATACTAAGCTTTCCAACGACTTTACCAAGCCATTTTCGCTAGAGTTTTCAATAAGGCTTCCGCCGTGAAACAAGTGCAGGGTAACCGCGTAAGTACATATGGCTGTAACTAACGCGGTCCAGCGCCAGCGTTTAATCGCGGCCCAGAACTGCAGGTTATTCACTAAAATAATACCGATGCAGAATGCCGTGAATGAGCGTGCGTGATTGTAAAAATCGCCTAAAAAAGCATTTGGTTGTGGAAAGAGCGGATAGAGAAATTGGCCGTAAAGAGCATTTAAGAAAATTGGAATAAGCACGATGGCCAAAATGCAGGGCAAAGCGTTTACAATATTCATAATACGCAGGCGAAAACCTAATAAGCCGGTGAGGTGATAGAGTGCCCAGGCAACAATTGAGTACGTGAAAATGTACATTAAAAACCATAAATGGTTCGGGACAAGATTTGTTCCAGCAACGGTATTGAACTCTTCTACTACTTTGACCGTTGGGTGCAAATAGGCTAGCCAGAAGGAGAAGTAGTTTGTACCCGCTGGGATTGGATGTAATGTACTCAACATAAACTTGTGGCGCTATTACAACGGCCATACCGAACATTAAGGGTAAAAATAGGCGTGTATGGCGCGTCCAGTAAAACCGCCATACCGTCATGCGTGGCAAGATAAACGCCACCGCACAGGCACTAATTAAAAAGAGCAATGACATGCGCCATTGGTTGGTTAACAGCATCAAATTTTGAAGCCATTCACTTTGGTGAGGGCTTTTGATATGCCAGCCCCAATCCGCGACGTAAAGCATTCCAATGTGATAAAAAATGAGCAATGCGAACGCCAGCACACGTAGCCAATCGAGTTCGTGGCGTCGGGATTGAGTGGGTACAGCCAATGCTTGTGACATAATTTAATCTCTCAGTAATGTTTGATGCTGACCCCATCGTCTATACTCCTCTGTGCGCGCGGTAGCGCTAAGTGATTGATCTGCAGTAGCTTGTGTTAAGCGGCAGTGGGGAGGGGTGAAATACTTTACCCAAGTGTACGGTTTGTTTATTTGATTCGATTTGCATAAATCGCTGTGCTGAATTTAGCCTCAATTTAGATCGGATTTGGATGAGTCTTTCATGTACACCTTAAAATGGGACACTAAAAATACGAGCATGTTCGACGGCTAACAGGCGGGTCACGAGGTATTCTAAATACTTCGTCATGGCTAGCTTTAAGATGTTGAGGGAATTGGTGGCGGGCTTGTTCATTCGAGGCTTTATCGAAACAGTTACTAAGACTAAGACTAAGACTAAGACTAAGACTAAGACTAAGACTAAGACTAAGACTAAGACTAAGACTAAGACTAAGACTAAGACTAAGACTAAGACTAAGAAAAGCAGCTAGGTGCTTCCTTCGAAGTGGGTATGGACTATGTTGATTCGGACGCTGATGGAGCGCTCGTAGTTGGCAGGAAAGCTATTAGCGAAATTGTTAGTGAGTCTCTTTAAGGGGCTTTTTGAAGAACTTCTACGCGACTGATCAGTTGCAAGGTACTGCAACGTTAAGGTTCTGAGAGTTTTTGCTGACAGAGCCACAAATCGAGCGAACAGTCTTAGATTGAGTGAGCCTTCACTCTGACCATGAGAATCCCTTATCGACCTAATGCATCGCCTAAAGCATAGTAAACTCCTGTTTTAACTTGAGGTTTAATATGATTAAAACACTTACCGTTAATGTGCCCAGTCAGGGCTTACATGCTTTTACATCGCAACTCAATGCCTTAGTTAACCAAGCGGGTTTTAATGAAGGCTTATGCACCTTATTCATACAGCACACGTCAGCTAGCTTACTTATCCAGGAAAACTATGATCCTTCTGCTCGGCATGATTTGGAGGCTTGGTTCAATAGATTGGTGCCTGAAGGTGATTCATTATATACCCACACGCTAGAAGGCGATGATGATATGCCCGCCCATATTAAGTCAACTTTGACCGCAACAAGCGTGTCGATTCCAATTATGGCGGGCAGCTTAACATTGGGGACTTGGCAGGGGGTTTACCTATGGGAGCACCGCCGCGTTGCCGGCAGTCGGAATGTCATTGTTCACATTGGTCGTTAGTTTTTGTTGGCCAGGTTAAGGCTTGATTACTAGGGATAAGATGGGTAGTTTAAGTGTGATTGTTTCTAGGTTTTCGTTCCAAAGTAGTGGCGCTAGTTCTATCGGATTAAATTTGTAGGGCTAGGGCTAGGGCTAGGGCTGTGCTAGCTAGCTAGCGTGTCTGTAGTGATGTTTGTTTTTAATGAGATAGGGTGTGTCTCTATTGTCTCGGGAGGCAGTTCTAGCATATTAATATTGAGGTTGTAGTTATCAAAAGCTTCATCGATAGCGTGAAATATATCGATGGTCCACGGTAACTCGGAGCCCAAGTGTCGATACCATGCGACTAGGGCTAGGCCAGTATCATTGCGTTTTACAATAGAAGCATTGCGTGCTTTTGGGCAAATGCGAGATATAGCATTGAGGCAGGCTATGAGTTCTTTGACATGCTCGGCTGAAATTTCCGTTCTATCGACTTGCGACCAATCCCCGATCAAATAATCTATCGAGTCAAATCGGGAGTCACCACTTTTTTGCAATGATGATTGAATCAGTTCATCACCTGTGACGATCCCTAAGTACTGCGTGTAGAGCACTCTAGGGTAAGTCCAATAATCTTTAATCACGTTTCCAATTCCTCATGACTAAATAATAGACAGTATTCTTCTGCTGGCAACTGCTTTTTTTGTGCTTACTGGGCGTAATTCTAGAGGTTTTTGCTATTAAGACCGATGCGAATCAACAAAGAGCCAAACTTGAGTTTAGGTGCGACATTTTGCCACATTTGGTTAGGGTGATCTAGAGGGTAGAATTAAGTGGAGAATACCCCCAGCAAACTACTTTACGCTCTATTCATCGAGGAACTATGAAACGAACACTTACGCTAGCGGCGTTATTAGCCGCCCCTTTCGCTCTTGCCCCATATACTTTTGCCGATGATCATCAAGAGTCTCAAGTCTCGGCCTCTCAAGGTCGTGCCCCACAAGAGAATAAGGGTCATCAAGGCCACTCACATTCGGAGCATTCAAATTCAAGTGTTGCGGGCCATGTGCACGAAGCGGGCGAATGGATGTTTACGTATCGCCATATGTCTATGTCAATGTCAGGAAATTTACAGGGCTCTGATTCTATTTCTGACGATGAGATGGCTACCAGTGTTACCAACCGTTTTGCTGGTATGCCCGGTATGCCGCCGACATTACGCATTGTGCCGCAAGATATGGAAAACTCCATGGATATGTTGGGTGTAATGTATGGTTTTAACTCACGCTTTACCGTTATGGCTATGCTGAATTATATTCGTAAGGATATGGAGCTATTAACGTATCAAGGTGGGATGGGAACAACTGAGTTAGGAGCGTTTTCAACCGAGTCTTCGGGCTTCGGCGATCTGAAACTTGCCGGCTTATGGAGTTTAATTGCGGGCGAAAATTCTGTAGTGCTGAACGTAGGGTTGAGCTTGCCTACGGGTTCTGTCGACGAGGAAGGCGCTATATTGAGCCCGATGAATATGCGCCCTGAAGTACGTTTACCGTATTCGATGCAGCTGGGGTCGGGTAGTTATGGTTTTGAGCCAGGTTTACGTTATAGCGGTATTGCGGCCAAGTGGAGCTGGGACGTTGAATTGCAAGCACGTATATACCTAAACGATAACGCTGAAGATTATCGGCTAGGGAATGAGGAATCTCTATCAGGCGAGCTGTCCTATCAGTTTACTCCGGTATTTAGCGCTTCGGCTGGCCTACAGGCGAGTCACCGTGGAAGTATCGATGGGATAGACAAAAACATCATGGGCCCGGTTCATACGGCAGATCCAGACAACTACGGTGGTCGTTTTGTCGATTTTAATGCAGGTTTCACGGCCGAGCCGGTTAGTGGGCATGAGTTCGATTTTGAGTATAGTTTGCCAATAAAACAAAACGTTAATGGTGTGCAGATGGAAATGGACTCTATGTGGTCCATGGCCTATCGTATTACGATTTAATTTATATAAATGCATCGATCTGGAACCTCTGTGTTCCAGAACTATACTAATAAGGGCGATGAGGGTTGGTGCTTCTTACAGTAGTGAAGCTATATCTTCCTCGGTCGCTAGTGCGCCCTGACATCTTACGGCTTATTGTGTCGCGAAGAAGTGTGATTTTTGGTAGCAAATGTTAGCTGGCCCGCACTTATCTCCGTTTACTTTACTCTTTCACTGTCGCTAATACGAATCGTCCAATACAATCGTTGGCTTCCCGCAAAATCTTATGATTACGTTGAGCTCTTACCCGATTCTGGACTATAGTTTATTGAGGGAAAAATAACTTATTGACCTGACAGGAATGAGATTCGCGTGTCCAATACTAGAAAGCGCTACGTCAGTCTAGAAAAAATCTTGGTGTTGGTTGTGGCCGCTTCAATAGCGATACCGGCCGCGTTAACCGGTTTTTTTCTAATTAAAGAAAATTTTGATCGTACCGTTGAGCATGATAGTAATGTTGCTGCGACCAACTATGTCGAGTTATTGCAGGCCGGCATGACCATGCCCCTTTGGAATATCGCCGCTGATTTAGGCGAACCTCTAATTAACTCAGTGAGTATCGACCCCTCTGTGTTATCCATAAATGTTCGTACACTTAATGACGAGCACTTTATTTCGCATGAAAATCCCAATGCGGATAGTGAAGCGGAAACTATCAAGCTGTCTCGGAATATCATCTATGAAGGGGAAATGCTGGGTAAAGTCCACTTAACCTACAGCTTAACGAATGCACGTCTTCGGGCCGAGAATGAGAGTCGCCTGTTATTAACTATCTTGATATTTCAATTAATCTTTTCAATCGTTCTTGTTGGCGTCTTTCTACGTAAGCGAGTCATTAGCCCTCTGCGAAAACTAGAATCAGCGGCTATGAATATTGCCGACGGAGATTTGAAGAGCTCAATCCCAACGCTTAAAGATGATGAGTTTGGGGCTTTGTCTGAGCAACTAGAAAAAATGCGGGGCTCATTGGAGAGCTCATTCTCGACCCTAGAAGTTCGTGTGCAAGAACGAACAACCGATTTAAGCGACGTGAATGATGAACTAAATTCTACAGTCGAACAGCTCAAAAAAGCTCAGGGTAATCTTGTTCAGTCCGAAAAGTTAGCGGCTCTGGGCGCATTGGTTGCCGGTGTGGCTCACGAGTTGAATACGCCTATAGGGAATGGTTTAACGGTAGCCTCTTCGCTCTACGATAGTACTAGGAGTATAACCGCGTTAATGGAAGGTGGAATGACGAAAAGCGCACTGGAAGAATATTTGAGCGATATGGATGAAGGCAGCCGGCTTGTTGTTGGGAGTCTGGAGCGCGCGTCCGAATTGGTTAGCAGCTTTAAGCAAGTTGCTATGGACAGAACGAGTGCACAGCGTCGCATATTTGATTTACGTAATATGCTGATTGAAACTCGTTTAACTGTATCTCCTGCATTTAAGCACACACCGTATATAATCTACATTGAATGTAAAGAAGGCCTTTTTCTGGACGGCTACCCGGGTCCGCTAGGGCAAATAGTTACGAACCTATTAAACAACACCCTCATTCACGCCTTTGACGGGAGTGACAAAGGGCATGTGAGTGTGCTTGCCAGTATGACAGACGAAGAGCACTGTTGTTTATCGATTGGTGATGATGGCGTGGGTATCCCGGAGGAAAATATTTCGAGGATTTTTGATCCCTTCTTCACTACTAAGCTCGGTGAAGGTGGTAATGGCTTAGGTATGCACATTGTACATAACTTAGTGACGGGAATTTTGGGCGGCACGATTGAAGTGGAGTCCGAAGTGGGTATTGGTACACGTTTTACAATAATCCTACCAATTGAAGCGCCATTGCAAAAAAATGATGATGAACCGGATTATATTCAACAAGACGATGAGGGTGGCGAAGCGGTATGAGTGATAGCGATATGATGTCGTTTTTAGGTGAATCCTCTAAGGACGAATCGAAAGAGACCGTAAAAACTAAGCCTCCGGTATGGCGAATATTAATAACCGACGATGAAAAAGATGTGCATTCTGCCACGTCTTTTGCGCTACGTAATACCAAAATTATGGGACGTCGGATTGAGTTTTTGCATGCGGCCTCAGCAGAGGAAGCTCTGCGGGTATTGAAGGCTGAAAGTGATATTGCAGTAATTTTACTCGATGTTGTCATGGAAACTCCCAATGCGGGCTTAGACTTGGTTGCCGTGATTCGAGAGGAACTTAATATTCATGACTCCCGAATTATCTTGCGTACGGGGCAGCCAAACCAAGCGCCTGAAATTGAGGTAATTCGTGATTACGATATTAATGACTACAAACTAAAATCGGAACTTACCCAAAATAAACTCTATGCCTCGTTAACAACAGCGGTTCGTTCGTATCAACAAATTAAAATGATCGAGGCCGGAAAAGTTGGCTTGAACATGATCGTTAAAGCCAGCTCAGAGTTGATGACAAAAAAAGGTCTACATGAGTTTGCGCAAGGTGTGATTTTTCAATTGTCAGCGCTTTTATCCGTGCCCCCCGAGGGGCTTATTTGTGTCCGCAGAACCGGTGATGTTGGATGCACACAAAAAACAGAAATTATTGCAGCTGCCGGCCATTACTGCGCGCTTATAGATCACCCTCTTACCGATATGACAGAGGATATCGCAAGAAAAACTCTAATAGAAAGTTTAGATAATAAATGCAATGTGTATACCAAGACCGGCATTGCCCTTTACTTGGGAAGTTCTGAACGTGGCGATATGAGCTGTTATGTCGCTAGTGCAGATGCTATTCGAGAGGTTGATAAAGACTTGCTTGAGCTATTTGTCAGTAATATTTCTGTTTGTGCCGATAATCTAGAACTTGTGGAGCGCTTGCGTGGTTTTGCTTACGAAGATCAGTTGACCCACTTAGGTAATCGAAACCTACTTAATGAAAAAGTGCAGGAAATATTAGATTCTGGGCGTGAACAAGATTACTCTTTAGCGGTCTTGGATATTGATAACTTTGCTGAAATCAATCTGGCCTTAGGTCAAGAGTATGGTGACGAACTTCTTAAAGCTGTAGCGGATCGAGTACGTGAATGCTTCTCTAATTCGGCTTGTATTGCGCGTGTTGCAGGTGATGCTTACGCTATTTTAGCTGAGTCGAGTGCGCTGGGATTACAAGAAGTTGTAGAGCCTTTTAATAGGGCTTTTGATGTCGAGAACCACCAGCAAATATTGTCGGTTACAGCAGGTGTTATTCCACTTAAAGAGATCGGCGGGGAAGCTCAGAATGCGCTGAAACACGCGACGGTTATTTTGAAAGTTGCAAAATCTGAAAATCGCGGAGAAGCAATTTTTTACCAGCCGGAAATATTGGAGTTGGCTCGCGGCCGATTAGGTATTCTTAAAAATTTACGAGCGGCTTTCGAAAACAAACAGCTGTTTTTGGTATATCAACCAAAATTTAATTTATCCGATAATAGTATTTCTGGCTTTGAGGCCTTGTTGCGCTGGCGCGACAATGATGGAAATATAATTTTTCCCGATAAATTTATTTCCATAGCCGAGCAGTCGGGTTTGATTGTTCGTATGGGCGAGTGGGTGTTGCGTACCGCCATGGCCGAGCTTAAAGCGATTCATGCAAATGGTTGGACGAGTACACATATGTCAATAAATGTGTCTGCGGCTCAATTACGTCACTCAGATTTTTTACCCATGTTGTCTCGCGTTGTTGCGGAAAGTGATGTAGAGGCACAGTACATCGACTTGGAAATTACTGAATCTATGGCTATGCAAGATGCTGATGCTGCCTTGAATATATTGAACAAAGTTAAAGAGCTCGGTTTTACTTTATCGATAGATGATTTCGGTACAGGTTTTTCTTCGTTAAGTCAGCTGCAGAAAATGCCACTTGATCGTTTAAAAATAGATCAGAGTTTTGTGCGCACGTCTAACGAGGAGAGTGGCCGAGAAATAGTCGAAATGATTATCCAGCTAGCAAATACTTTAGAAATTAAGGTGATTGCTGAGGGCGTTGAAAAAAACTCTGAACTGGACTTATTGAAAAAATTGGATTGTGATGAGATACAAGGTTTTTTATACGCGAAACCGATGTCAAAAGATGCGCTTTATCAGTGGATGAAAGATAATAAAAATTTGAATAAGTAGACGTTTTTAAAGTAAGTAAACAGTGAGTGTTAAGTGGTACTTTAAATAGTACTTTAAATAGTACTTTAAATGTCTTTAACCTTTATAGCTGAAAGTTAAAAAAACGATAGAGTTTCGCCAGTTTTTCCTGCGCAGCTATAAGGGTTGTAGGCCGGAATCGCACTTTTTCGCCTGCTCGTCGCTGACTTAATCGAAAACAATCTAGTCGTGAAATATTCCCTATTTTCGGATAACCCCCCAAGCTTTGATGATCACTCAATAATATTATCGGCTGCCCGTCCGGTGGTATCTGAACAGCACCTTGGGCAATCCCTTCAGATAATAAGTTCACTGTACCGGTTTTTATAGATGCGCCTTTTAATTGATAGCCCATGCGGTTGCTCTGCGGACTGATTTCAAAAACGGAATCAAAAAATACGGCTTTGGCATTGTGATCAAAGTTATTGTTTTGTTGGCTTGGAATTAACCCTAGGCAGAGTTCTTCTGTATAGCTTGGGATGAATTTACGCGGAATACTCGTTGGGTCTCTTTGCGTGAGTCGATTTTTTTTAAACTGACTCTGGCTAAGTTGACTTTCCTCAATCAGTAATTGCTTAAGCTGTACTTGTTCAAGTTGTAAATAATATACATCTTGGTTGTTTTGTAAGGCTAGACCATTGTTTGGCCCAATGCCGTCACGAATAATGGTGCTTCTGCTGCCGAGTATGGGTTGACACTGAAAGCCCCCTGCGATGGATACGTAATTAATTAAGCCCGCTCGCGGCGTTTTTATTTCAAGTGTATCGCCAGTTCTAATTTGTAATATAGACCATCGAGCCGCTAAGGTGTTATTTATGAATACATCCGTGTGAGCTCCAGTAATAGCAATGCATGTATTTTGGGAAAATACCGCTTTAAACCCGCCGAATAGTATTTCTAAACAGGCGTCGTTGGGCGAGTTTCCGATGAGTCTATTCGCCCAAAAAAAAGCGGGTAGATCGGCTGCTCCACCGTGACTAATGCCGAGTTCCTGTAAACCTCTTCGTCCACTATCTTGAATGGTACAGCAGGCGCCTGTTTTAATTAATGTAAGCGCTGCTTGCGAGTCTTTAATGTGTTGCTTGGTTGGTGTGGGCATTTAGAGTTGCCCGCCTAAGCGTATGAATTCTCGCTGAGATACGGCTTGGAATTGAACGCCATCGCCAATGCTGAGCGGGCATATGTGTTCGGCTTTTTCTTCGTTTGGTTTGAAAAAAACAAATGGACTGCGCCCGATGATATTCCAGCCGCCGGGTGAATCTTTTGGGTAGACTCCAGTTTGCCGTCCGGCAATACCGAGCGAGCCTTTAGCAACAAATGGTCGTGGCTTATCTAAGCGAGGGCATGTGAGATTATTTGGCAGGTAGCCCAAATACGCAAAGCCTGGACTAAACCCTATGGCGTAGACTTGAAAGGTCTGTGTACTGTGCTGTGTAATAACATTCTGTATATCCGTATTGTTATAATGTGCGACCCGCTCTAAATCGGGGCCAGTAGCGTGATCATAGAATGCAGGAATGTACAGTGTTCTGGCTGGAGTAAATAAGTTATCCGTGAGTAATGAGCCGAGTATTTTAGTGCGAATGTCGTGTATTAAATCTTGCGGCAGTACCCGTGGAAAGCGGGTGATTAGCGTTAGGGTGTTGTAAGCGGGTAGATAATCACTAACGGCATTGGGGATATGCTGCTCTATTGCATGTTTTAGTCGGGCAATTATTTGTGGTGTATCGTTTTCATTGCAATTGTTAAGCTCTATTCTCACAGCGTCTTCGGCTATAGATTCAAGCGAAAACACGGCGGATCCTCTTTACGGCCTCGATGGCCAAAGCACAATCACCGTGTACGCATAAACTATTAGCGTCAATCGTAAGCCAGTTTTGACTTATGCTGCGCACACGGGCGTTGTTTTTCAGCTCTATAGCTTGCTCGGCGATGTCGTCTATATTTTCGATAAGCGCTAATGCCTCGCTACGGGAAACCAACAAGCCGTTATCTTGGTAGCGCCGGTCGGCAAAGGCTTCAAAAATGAGTTCGACGTTATACGTGTTTGCTGCTGTTCGCATAGCTCGCGTATCGGGAAGGGCTTGCAGCATAAGTGGCAATTGAAACTTTTGTGCGAGCTGAAGTACACATTTTAATGTATTGGGGTGTTTTAGGCAGTCGTTGTATAGAGCGCCATGGGGCTTGATATAGCTGGGTTCGATAGACAAATCGTTGCAGTGCTGGCAAAAATTATCGAGCTGCTGCGTAAGGCTTACACTAAGCTCTGCTGTTGTAATATCAAGGCTTTTGCGGCCAAAGTTTTGTCGATCTGGGTAGCTTGGGTGTGCGCCAACACGAATACTGTGGTGTTTTGCAAGTGTTAAGGTTTTACGCATGCTGTGGATGTCGCCGACATGGCCCCCGCAGGCGATATTCGCCATATCGATAAGGGGCATAACCGCGATGTCGACCTCGTCAAAACCTTCCCCGATGTCACAGTTAAGTTGCATAGTTCTAGTTGCTTACCAGCCTATAAAAATCAGAACACAGCCAATCATAGCAAGACTTATGGCTGATCCGGCTTTATCAAGAGCGAATAAAGCATATAGGTAGGATGCCGGGGGAGCGAATAAGGTGGTCAAACCCCAATTGAAATCTTCTCGAAAGGAGAGGATAAGTAGGTATACCCAGCTAGATAATAGGGTGACTACGCCAAAAGTGGTAAAAGTTGCTGAAACTGGATCCATTAGGTGTCCTCAGGATTTGTTATCGTTTTTAGGTGTGGCTATAAACCGCTTGGAGTTATTTTCGCAATCTTAGCAAACTCCTCGGCCTTAGCCCACTTTATTAATATGTTTCATGGGGGCGCATATTGGCACAAGCACCTTTGCATTTTAATATAACTGTACTTACGCGGCATATTGCCCTCTGGCAAAACACCTTAAATCGTCAATTGGCCCTCTGATTATAAACTATACTGTAGCCTACCATCGATATGCGTTAGCGTTTATCGAAAATCACAATGTGATGAGGGGCGAATATGAATCTCGAATTATTACAAAGTTTTTTCGGTTGGTGCGCCGTAATAAACGTAGCGTTGATTGTGGTGTGGTGTGGTTTGTTGTGTTTACGCTCGCTCATGATTTTGTATATAAGACACATATAATTGTTTATAAGATTAGTAGAGCATCGTTCGATACCATTCATTATGCCGGTATGGGTTTATATAAGCTCGCTATTATCGTCTTTAACCTCGTCCCATATTTAGTGCTCGAGCTGCTTTAATATGTGGCTCTGTGCATTAAGCTATTAGCTGTATAGAGCTATCGGTGGTACAGCAATCAGGTATTTCATTCCATCCGTAGCATAATAATATAGAAGGCAAAGACGATGATCGTATTTTGCCGTTTACGTGTTTCTATCAAGGTGAGTTATGAATGGATTATTACGCCGATTATTACGTCAAGTCGCGGTGTTTGCTCTTTACTTCACTAGTGGCTGGATAGGTATTCGTTTTGCGGGTTTAGGAGAAGGGGCGTTAACGCTAATCTGGTTGCCTTCTGGCGTTGCTTTGGCTGCGTGTATTGTCTGGGGACGGCAAGTTTGGCCTGCAATATGGTTTGGTTCGTTTGCCGTAAATACGCCTTATCTACTGGATTTCAACGCCGCATTTCCATGGTCGCAAGCCATTATTACTGGAGGGTTAGCTGCGACAGTTAATACGCGTGTACAGGCTTTGTATGCGCATAATCTATATCAACGTTATGTCGGAACTGGCGGTTTAACGTCCACGTCCAAGGTCTTGTTATTTGTATTCAAGGTCATACTCTTTCCGTGTGTTATAAATATCAGTCTGCTGACGGCTCTGTACAGTGCGACAGGCTATGTTAATTTTGATCATTCTGTGTTTCTACTTGGCCTACCAAAATTGTGGCTTATCGGTGTAGTTGCGGACTTTCATGGATATTTTGTCATAGTGCCGATAGCGATGTGTTATGTGGCAGCAAAGCAGCAGGTTCTGTGTGGCCCATCAAGGCAGGAGCAGGGTTGGGCAATTATAGGGTTTATCGTCATTGTTAGTAGTTGCTTACTGTTTACACCAAGTTCAGTGTACTTATTGATGGCTGTTGGTGTTCTTGTCAGTTTACGTCAAGGCATTGCCCGAGCGGGCATTTTTGTTCTGGCTGTATCTTTGGTGCTGACATTTATTACAGTGCAAGGTGTAGGACCTTTTAATGGTGGGAACCCAGAAGAGTCGTTTGTCTCCTTGCTGACGTTTGTTTTTGGTCTGGGCTTCCCTGTATACCTTATCGCGGCCGACCGCAGCGAGCTAGGTCGAGCTTATCAGCACTTGGAATCCAAAGTTGTTGAGCGTACTAAAAACCTGAATGAGGTTAACAAACAGCTCGAATGCCTGTCGCTCACGGATGCGCTTACTGGGGTGGCGAACCGACGCGCATTTGATATGGCGCTTAGCCGTGAGTGGTCACTTGGGCTGCGAACATCCTCGTCATTAACGTTAATGATGATTGATATCGACAAATTTAAAGAATATAACGACCACTATGGTCATGCGCAAGGTGATGAGTGTTTGAAAACTTTAGCGGCATCTTTAGCGAATGTAGTGCGGCGCCCGGCCGATATTTTGGCGCGTTATGGCGGGGAAGAATTCTCAGTCTTATTGCCTACGACCACCAACGGCTTGGAGTTTGCGACCAAACTGCAAGCGGCTGTTGAAGACTTAGGCATTCCACATAATTCCTCATCTGTTTTACCTGTGGTGACGGTGAGTATTGGTGTCTGTTCGTTCATTCCCTCTACAGAGAGTTCGGCGGATGAGTTGATCAAATGTGCGGATATTGCTTTATATGAAGCGAAGCGAAGTGGTCGGAATCGAGTGGTGATGTCAGGTAATTAACGGCTACTACTTCCTGCAAGTTTAATCAGTGGTGTAGGCTCCTGTTTTCTAGGTTCTAGGTTCTAGGTGGGCTTGATCTTTGTGGAGCATGTGTGATCGGGGGTGTTCTTTTACGGAGTGGCTCCGTTTGAGTCATTAGGCTTGCAACAAAAATGTGACTGGGCCGTTATTAATAAGTGAGACTTTCATATCCGCGGCGAAAATTCCCGTAGCGAGCGGCGCGTGTTTTGACTCTAGTATGTGAATAAACTGATGGTAAAGTATTTTAGCGTTGTCTGGGCTTGCTGCTGAGGAAAAGCTCGGTCGTAAGCCTTTACCCGTATCAGCAGCAAGCGTGAACTGTGAAATGGCCAATATCCCTCCACCGACGTCCATAACATTGAGGTTCATTTTACCTTCATTGTCTGCGAATACTCGGTATTGGCACAGCTTGGCCGCCATTTTTTGTAATATCTTTTCGTCGTCGTGTTTTTCTATGCCGATTAGAGCCAATAAGCCTTGCTCTATCTGACCAACGCAATCGTTATCTACCGTGACGGACGCTTCTAGGACTCTCTGAATGAGTATTTTCATAGGCTTTGTTAATTAATAGATTCCAAAATTTAGAGCTTTCACGCATTAAGAGGTTTCAAGCGATTAGACGCGTCACAAATTTTTACAGACGTATAAAAATGGGACGGTCATAATAGCATTTGCGCATAAATGCGTGCGGTATTTGTCGAGTGAATTTTCGGGTGGTTTATGGGTGTTGTGGCATTTTGAAATTATTTTCAGTCATATCTAGTCTTTGCAGCAATGCTTACCGTAGGGCTAGCATTAAAGGGTTAGTCCTGTTTGTCTGCGGTAGTATCGGTAGTATCGGTAGCATGGTTGCAGGTAAGGCCGTTGCTGCCGATAACGACGTCTGTAAAGAGTCAAATGATCGTTGCGTGGAACAGGGTCGCTGGGAGCTCAGTTTGGGCTTCGGATATGGGGAGCATACCAATCCGGTCGTTAATGGTGATGCAATCCCAATAGTGCTAATACCAAAATTGAGTTATTACGGAAAACGTTTTTTTCTTGATGGTTTTAGTGGCGGGTATACTTTGTTAGAACGCTCCAGCCAACAATTGAGTTTAATCGTTAGTCCAAGTTACGAGCAAATGTATTTTAAGCGCTGGAGTATTGGCAATGTGTCGCTCGGTGGCGGAGGAAGCAGCTTTAGTGACGCATTTACACCTTCATCTGTAGCCACTCCCTCTGAAGATGGCGGGCTTAGTGGCGATGAAAGCCCTGTTACTGGAGCTCCTCCCATTGAGTCCCCTCCAATTGAGCCACCTCCCATTGTCGAGAATAAGCCTGAGTTAGATTTGGCCCGATTAACATCACGCAATACTACGGTGTATGGCGGAGTTGAGTACGGTATTGGGGGTGATTCTTGGTCAATGAATGCTCAACTATTGCGTGATGTTAGTGTTGGCCATCAAGGTACTAGTGCTCGTGTTGCAGCAGCGTATGTAGGGGCTTGGGGTAGTAGTCGACTAAGTCTAAGCAGTGGTTTTAGCTGGCAAAGCTCAAATCTTTTAGCGTATTACTATGGGGTTAGTGCGAACGAAACCGAATACGACGAATTACGTTATAGGCCAGATGCCGGTATTTCGCCTTTTGCCAAGATTCAGTGGTCTTATGATATTAATCATAACTGGTCGATTCAGGCTTCGTATTATTATCGCCAATTAAGTGATCAGATCACAAATAGCCCCATTATTGAGCGTGCAAGTACGCAAACCTATTACATCGGGGGGCTTTATCATTTTTAAGCCTCTGAATACGCCAAGTTTTTTGAGTCGCGTTACGACATTCGTCGTGGTCTTTTTCTTAAATCCTACTTTAAGCCCTACTTTAAGCCCAGTTCTAACATTAGCTTTAATCCGGGTATTGATTGGAGTGTTATTTTCAGCTGCGATTTTGTTTTCCCCTTATGCTTTTTCGCAAACCGACAGTGGCTTACAGTTCTCGGTAAAGCCACGTTTATGTGTTTTATCCGAAAAAGAGGAAACGTGTGCCGACACGCTAGAAATTACATGGCATTCCGATCGACTACGCTCAATATGTTTATTTCAAAGTAGTAAACAGTTGCCGTTACGCTGTTGGGAGGATGAAAATCGTGGTGAGCATCGTGTGGAGATTATTACGGGAGCTGATGTAGACTTCCAGTTGCGTGAAGTGCGCAATAAAAATCTATTGGTAACACAGTCGTTTGAGGTCTTGCACGACCAAGTGAAATACAGAAAGCGGCGGCGGAATCCTTGGAGCTTTTTTTAGAGTGAATTTAACAACTAATAGCTCTAATGCAGCCACGGGAATAATCTTTCTAAATTAAAATAGAGGCGTGTTAATTAGCCGTCGACTAAAAAAAGGGCATGTGTTATGGCGTTAATTCTCTTGGCCGAAGACGATGATCGGCTAGCGAATCTTGTACGTGAGTTTCTTCAAAAAAACGATTTTGATGTGGTTGTGGAGGGGCATGGGGCGAAAGTCAATCGGCTCATTACGGATTTAAACCCCGATGTTGTTATTTTAGATTTAATGTTGCCAGGTAAAGATGGTTTGGCTATTTGTAAAGACGCGCGTGAAAGTTTTTTAGGTCCAATATTAATGTTGACGGCACGTGATTCAGACATGGATCAGGTGTTGGGTTTTGAGTTTGGGGCTGACGACTACGTTACTAAACCGGCCGAGCCAAAGGTACTTTTAGCTCGGATTAAAGCACTTTTACGGCGTAGTAAAAGTTTTAACGATGCACCCAAAGCAAGCTTATGCGTTGGTTCTCTAAATATTGACTTACCTGCGCGTAAAGTGACGGTCTGCAACCGAGAGATTGGTCTTACTAGTCATGAGTTTGACTTACTTTGTGCCTTGGTCGAAAAGTCTGGGGAAGTACTCAGTAGAGAATATCTATTCAATAAAATTTATCATCGTCCATACGATGGCCTGGATCGAACTATTGATGTGCGAGTCTCTCAGTTGCGAAAAAAACTGGGAGATAACCCTGATACGCCTGAAAAGATAAAAACAATTTGGGGCCAAGGATACCTTTTGGTCGCTGATGTCTGGGAAGAGAGTGCGTGATGCCAACGTGCGTGCGTTTTCACATCATGTCATATATTGGGTCATACATCGGGTCATATATAGCTTCTTGCCTCGTTTCTTACGCAGATTCTATATCGTATGAATAGAGCATTTATCAGTCTTTATGCGCTTATCGTCTGTTCGATTTTAGTGGTAGGTTGGGCCACAGAAAAGCTGTGGCAAGCGTATGCACCCGATGAACACTCTCAAACACAAAATGAAGTAATGCAAGTTCTGGTCGCCGCACTTGTTGGTGTAGATAGAGCTAAGAGTAATGTCGGTGAGACTTCGTCGAATACCTACACCGAATTATTGTCGGCACTAACGGAAAACCTAAATTATTCTACTGATGCTTTCGAAGTTTTGGTGTTGGGGGACTTTGCTTCGTCGTCAATCTATACGAAATTGTACGCAGGCGAATTTATACGTATCGATCACGACCATAATCAGGCTCGACATTATTTACGGATTGGTAAAAGTTTCTACGTATTGTGTTTTCGACTTAATGTTGAAGAACCACGTAATAGTTGGTTTTTCCGTTTGTTGCTTTTTTTATTTTACGGCTCTATCGGCTTATTGGTCTATTTATGGGTGCTTCCATTAACACGTGATCTAAAGCGTCTTCAAGTAGAGGCGTTGGCCTTTGATAGTAAGAGTTTTGATCCGGACTCCCGTGATGCAACCACGCTGAAGGATTTTACTTTAGTGGGTAGCCATTCAACGGTTTATCCTCTGGCTCGTGCTTTTTTTGAAATGAAAAAACGTATCGCCGAGCTAATCTCAACGCAACAAGAAATGACGCATGCAATCTCGCACGAATTGCGTACTCCCTTAGCTCGAATGAAGTTTTCTTTGGCTGCAATGGAGGAATCACAAGCGGAAAACATTCAGTCAGAAAAATCACTAATAGAAAATACTTTACTAGATGAAACTTTATTGGACGGTGTTTCTACGGGAGATTATTCATCAAAAATTCTTACGCCTCTTGTCGATATTAGACAGGATGTTGCTGAAATGGAAGGCTTGATTAGCGAGTTTCTGCACTACGCGAAACTCGATAGTGCGGCCAATCAAATAAATTTTCAACGTGGCGATGTGTGTGAGTTGATTAAAGCACTGATCGAACGTAATGATATGCAAGCGTACAGTGACGTAAACGCGTTATCTGAAAATCATGAGGTCGAATGTGACTGGTATTTAATGGAGCGATGCCTGCATAACGTTTTAGAAAACGCAAAAAAATATCGCCGTAATCGTGTTTTAGTCGAAGTGGAATGTTGTGACACTTATTGTCGTATCGCTGTGTGCGATGACGGTGATGGTGTTAGTGAGGCCGAGCGAGAGAAGGTTTTTCAAGCTTTTTACCGAAGCCCAAGTACGGCCAGCGGTACGCGTGGCCATGGCCTAGGTTTGGCTTTGGTGAGGCGCATTATGCATTGGCATCATGGTGATATCGATCTGGGCAAGTCCACACTCGGTGGAGCTTGCTTTGAGTTGTGTTGGCGTACAACAACGCCGGATGATTAGGAGCTATGCTCACCATCGCCGCTCAGTACGAGCGCAAGTGCATTTGTTGCTTTGACTAAAGCATCGGCAATACTTGGCTCATGAGATGAATGTCCGGCATCGCGTACAATTTGTAGTTCTGAATCCGGCCAAACGTCGTATAAAGCGGTGGCATTGTCGAGAGGGCAAACCATGTCGTAGCGGCCATGAATGATCGTGCCGGGAATACCTTCCAATTTGTGTGCGTTTTCGATAATCTGGTTTTCATCAATAAAGGTCTTATTGATGAAATAATGTGACTCTATACGCGCGATAGATAGCGCTGCATGCGGATTGCTATAATTGGCTACAATATCTGGGTTGGGGCGTAATGTGGCGCAATGGCCCTCCCATGTGGACCATGATTTTGCCGCTCCCATTTTGGCGAGTTCGTTGTCGCCAGTTAGGCGCTTATAGTATGCGCCAAGCATGTCATCGCGCTCGTTTGTTGGTATGGCGGCACAAAACGCCTTCCAGTAATCCGGAAAAATACGATCGGCACCGGCTTGATAAAACCAATGTATGTCCTGCTCTCGACATAAAAATATACCACGAAGAATCAGTCCATTTACGCGGTGAGGATGCGCTTGAGCATACAGTAGGCTGAGTGTTGAACCCCAAGAACCACCGAATAAACTCCATTTTTCAATATCGAAGAACTCACGTATTTTTTCAATATCATCAACGAGTTCGTCAGTACTATTCTGCTTCAGCTCAGCATGAGGCTTTGAGTGTCCCGAGCCCCGTTGATCAAAGAGAATTATGCGGTATTTTTCTGGATCAAAGAAGCGGCGATCGTCACGACTAAATCCGGCCCCCGGCCCACCATGAACAAATAGAATAGGCAGACCTTCTGGGTCGCCACATTCTTCAATATATAGTGTGTGTAGGTCGTCGACAGGCAACTCATGTTGCTTATAAGGTTTTATTTCGGGGTACAGAGGAATCATCGTCAAGCCTTCGTCAGTTTGTCCTTGGCTTGTTAAGTTTAGTCCTAATTCATCGTAACGCGGTAGCAATATCGCGCTTTATCGAATTCCGTCAAAGAATGTGCAAATAATTTATAGCTTGGTGTTCAAGCCTGCTGACACACTGTTGTCAGTAGGCTGTTGTTACGCTGTTCCCTCGCTTAACGACAGGGCTTGCGAGGCCTTATACTAATCAAATATTAAGGAACAGGAAATGAGTGAATTTACGTTAAAAACGTATCAATTTCGGACCAAAGAAGGTATTGATATCGAGAAATTTCTAGAAAAGAGCCGTCGCCTAGACGAGCACTTGCTAGCCGCGGAAGGCTTTGTTTATCGCTCGCTATCAAAGGTTACCAATGGTGATTGGCTAGATTGCATATACTGGTCGTCACCACTTGCCGCGAAGCGCGCTGAAAGCCTGATGCAGCTCGACGATATTCTAGACTTTCTAAATGATATAGACGGTGAGGGTTTGCAAAGTACGGAATCCGACATTTTGAGTCAGGTGTATCCTGAGATGGCTGAAGCTTAGGAGGGCAAGCCATAGGGGACGTGACTTATGAGGCGTACACCTAGGGAAGGTTGGAGTAAAACTCTGTGGCTTTGTTGAGGCGTTAAGCGCTATAAAGTACTGTGATGATGGTGTGTAAATGTAGTGTTGTGAATATGGTGTGACGTTATTTCAGTCGCAGTATCGAGAGTAAATTGACCTTGAAGCGAATATGAAGCAAACAGAACGTCTGCTAAAAATCATCAACTTGTTACGCAAGCGGCGCACGGTGTTCACAGCTCAACAAATGGCCGATAAACTCGACGTTTCGGTGCGAACAATTTATAGGGATATTCAAAAGCTTGAAGCGGGTGGTATACCGATAGAGGGTGAGGCCGGCGTTGGTTATCGATTATTGCGCGGCTTTGACATGCCGCCATTGATGTTTAATGCTGATGAGGTCGAAGCCTTATTGTTAGGCGTTCGCATGGTCAGAGCGTGGAGCGATGAGCAGTTGGCGTCCTCGGCCAACAGTGCGCTGAATAAAATTCTGGGTGTTTTGCCTCAGGAATTGAAAGAGCTTGATGATTCTTTGCCCTTAACCGTGCCGGCCTTTTCTTCTCAGGAGCGTAAAACTGAGCAAGGGCCTTTATTACGGCAGGCAATTAAAGCTAAGAGCATCTTACTAATCGCTTATGTTGACGCTAAGGGTTGCCCCAGTGAGCGCCGTGTGTGGCCGTTGGGCTTGTTCTTTTGGGGTAGTGTTTGGACGCTACTATGTTGGTGTAATTTACGTAACGATTATCGGACTTTTCGCATTGACCGTATCGAGCAGATCACGGTCTTGAGCGAACACTTTGAAACGCATGAAACTCTTTCGCAAGACCACTACTTGTCGATTGTTCTCCAGCGGGACGCTAAACACCTTAAGTCCGAATTTCACAAATAGTTTTACAAATAGCTTCATCGATAGCGTCGAAAACAGTCCCACAAATAGACTTTTCGATAGTTCGTTTGATAGCTTTGACGATACTTCCATTTGTCGCTTTATTTATAACCTCATTAATAGCTTTATTAGTGGTTATTTTCGATAAATAACCCGTCACTAGTTATGTCATTGTTCCTGCATTTATTCGAATACCACACGTCGACTTCGGTAATCACAATAGTTGTCGGAGGTATCACATACTTCTAAAACTAAGTACGCCGATTCCGGTACATCAAAAACAAATTCCGATACATCCTTCCAGCCCTGCCAAGTATCCCTTTCTGGCGTGCCACAACCAATTTCAAAGAACTCTGAGTAATTACAGTATTGATGACTGTAGTTGCCACATTCGCGTCCGTCGCCGCAGACATCGGATGATAAAATCAATGCATTACTTGGCGAGTTGTGGTCGTTGATCATTAAACGTGTGCGGTACGAATAGGGATAATCTACATCCCAGCGCAATTCAAACTCCCCGCCATTATTAAATGGGCTGATATGTAACTCGATATCGTCATCAAACTCGCTGTCGATACCATAAGAATCTGTAATATCGAATTGCTCTAGAACGGGCGGGTACTGATCATCAGCATGAACGTAGCCGTCATCGGAACCGACGGCATGAACGTAGCTGTCATCGTGACAGGCGCTTAAGGCTAGAGCAATTCCAGCAAGAATAAAAAGTTTTTTGATCGACATATGGCACACTCAGCGTAGGTGAAAGTCTTAATAGGCTGAGGGCAGTATAGAGCTGTGACGCTGAATTTAAGATGAATGAGCGGAAGGAATAACATCAAAGTTACGTATTTCAGAAAGACGTATTCGGATGCTTATTCTGGCTCTTTTTCAGATGCTTCGGCGTCTTTGTTCTTGTTTTTTATTAATATTGCGCCAAAAAACAAGCCACCTTCAAACAATATCCACATAGGAATAGCCAGTAATAATTGCGATACCATGTCAGGAGGTGTCATGAACATGCCTAAAACAAAGCATCCAACAATAATGTAAGGACGTTTTTTGGCGAGATCCTTTGGCGATATAACGCCGGCGTAAATCAATAAAATGGTGGCAATGGGGATTTCGAACGCAATGCCAAAGGCGAAAAACAGCTTAACGACAAAACTTAAATACTTACTAATATCTGTCATCACCGCAACGCTGGCAGGTGCAATTGAAACTAAGAACTGAAATACCAAGGGAAATACAACAAAGTACGCAAAGGCGGTGCCGGCATAAAAGAGCACAATGGCCGAGCCAAGTATGGGGACTGCAATACGTTTTTCGCGCGAATATAATGCCGGTCCGACAAATGCCCATATCTGATACAAAATATAGGGCACTGCAAAATAAACCGCAGCATACAATGTGAGCTTGAACGGTGTTAGAAAGGGCGACGCAACGTCTGTTGCGATCATTGTATTGTTTTCAGGTAAAAAACGTTGCAAGGGTTCGGCGATAAATTCGTAAATTTCATTCGCGAAACTAAATAGTGCTAAGAAAATAATCAGTACCGCGAGTAGCGAGCGCAGTACACAAGAGCGTAGCTCAATTAGATGTTCGACTAAGGGTTGGCCTTGATCTGATTCGGCACTACGTTGTTTGAATGTCATTCCGCTGCGGGCTTCGCTGGTTTGTCAGTATTAGTACTATTGGAGTTACTATTGCCGTCACTATTACCGTCACTATCGGCACTAATTTCTGCTCTAGCGCTTTCGTGTGCCTTAGGTGCGGCCATTTCTTGTTCGAATAGTTCGGACTCGAGCGTTTCGTCTGGTGCAATATCTTGCGTACCAATGGGCGAGGCCGTTGGGTTATATTCTGACGGCGCCTCATAGTCGACAAGCCGTGCATCACTTTCACTATAGTTTGGGGCGTGCGGCTCGGATGGCGTATCAATTACACTGTCGAATTTTCCGATGGTGTTTTTGAGACTGCTGTCAAAGCTGGCTTTAATATCATGACTTTCTTTTTGTAAGCCGCTTTGAATATCATCACGTGTTTGCTCTAAGGCTTTTAGTGAATCGAGTACACGATCATTGTGCAGTTCGCGTCGTATTTCATCAACGCCGAGTTGTTGTTCCAGTTCAGCGCGAGTATCGTTTACGGCACGTTTGATTTTGCCAAACCATAGCATGCCCGTACGAATAGCTTCTGGCAGGCGTTGGGGGCCAATGACTAAAAGCCCCACTACGATAACAACAAAAAACTCGGCAAAGCTCATTCGGGCTTACTTACTCTCGCTGCTTTGTTTGTTTGCAGCATTGCTTGCAGACTTGTCGGTAGCGTTACTTGCAATCGCGTCGTCTTGCTGCTCAACACTTTTGTTATCGCCGTCAGTGCTGGCATCTGCGTCGGCATTAGCGGCATTTTTGTCTTCGTTATCCATCGCTTTTTTGAAGCCTTTGATGGCCCCGCCAAGGTCACCGCCTAAATTCTTAAGTCGCTTTGTTCCAAACAACAATAAAACGATTGCCAATATAATTAATAATTGCCAAATACTAATGCCGCCTAAACCCATAATATCACCTGTTGTATCGAATTATATGTGTATTAAATATGTACCCTGCAATGTTTAGTCTATTTGCAGGGTGAAAATGTATATCTTAGCGTGACGCTTTTTCGTCAATACCTGAAAGGTCGAAACGGCGAGTTAGCTCTTCGAGTACATCGTTGGCGTCGCAGTCTAAATGCGAAAGCATTACCAGAGAATGAAACCAAAGATCGGCTGTTTCGCACACTAATAGATCGGTATTACCTGAGCGCTCGGCATCTTTGGCGGCAATAATCGTTTCGGTTGCTTCTTCGCCAACCTTTTCTAATATTTTGTTTAAACCTTTATTATGGAGTTGCGCGACGTAAGAGTCATTGGGGTTTCCCTCGGCTTTACGTTGTTGCAATACACGGTTTAGCGCATCAAGCACTTCGTTCATGAGTAAATATCCTTTGGATCTTTTAACACGGCATCAGTAACATGCCATTCGTTATTATCTAAGCGACGATAAAAACAGGATTCACGTCCTGTATGGCAAGCAATTCCGCCCTTTTGTTCGATTTCGAGTACAATAGCATCGCCGTCGCAATCGAGTTTGATCGTGATCACGTTTTGTGTGAATCCCGAGCTTTCGCCTTTTTTCCACAAGGCTTGACGTGAGCGAGACCAGTAGACCGCTGTGCGGCTTTCATTGGTTAGTTTTAATGCTTCACGATTCATCCACGCCAACATCAATATTTTACCACTGACGCTATCTTGAGCAATAGCGCAGATAAGGCCGTCGTCGTTCCATTTTACTTGATTTAAAAATTCTTCGTTGTTCGCAGGCATTCAGCGGGCCTTTAATCGTAATTAGGTCGAAAAGTAATGCTAGTTTACCGGATTTCAGCCTTGAGCGAGTCAGTGATTACGTTCGATTATGTAAACCGCTAAGTCACGCAGGGTATTCGCGCTATCACCAAAACCTGCAAGTGATTCACGAGCCTCGACCAGTAGTTCCTGAGCTTTGGATTTCGCGCCTTCTAGGCCAAGTATACTGACATACGTGGGCTTGTTTAATGCAGCATCTGCACCTTGAGGCTTGCCTAAGGTGTCAGTAGAGCTGGTTACGTCAAGGATGTCGTCCTGAACCTGAAAGGCTAGTCCGATGGCGGTGCTGTAGCGGCCTAGGGCAGATGATTGTTCGTCGGTTGCATTGGCTGCTAACGCACCTAACGCAACTGCGCACTCGATTAACGCGCCAGTTTTATAGGCATGCATAGATTCAAGCGCCTGAGCCGACAAGGTTTTATCAACGTGGGCTAAGTCGATAGCTTGGCCTAATACCATGCCCAGCGCACCCGAGGCGCGACTCAGTAGTTGCAGTGCACTGCGTGCTTGCTCGGCATTGAGTTCCGGGGCATAGGCCGCCAGTTCCATTGCCAAGCACTGGAGTGCGTCGCCAGTGAGGATAGCCGTGGCTTCGTCAAAGGCTATATGGCAGGTCGGCTTGCCGCGACGAAGTTCATCATCATCCATGGCCGGCAAATCATCGTGAATAAGACTGTAGGTGTGAATGCATTCAATTGCACCTGCGAGTGCATCGCAGGGGCTTGGCATATTTGGCTCGAACGGAAGCTTGAGTCCACACGCTTGAGCGCTGGCGAAAACCAGAATTGGGCGTATGCGTTTGCCGCCATTTAGGCAGCTATAACGCATCGCTTGATGAAGGCTAGAGTCGTTATTTTGAAAAGGCTCAAGTGCGGTTTCTAGAAGATAAGTGCTGCGCTCTTGGCAATGCCGAATAAAGTCTTCGAGCGTTATTGTGCCGTTTTGCGTTGAACTCATGCTTCGGTTTCTTCGTCAAAATCTTGCAGGCTAATGACACCGTTCTTCTCTACCAATTCTGTTACACGCTGTTCGGCGCTAGTAAGCGCTTGCTGGCAGGCCTGAGTCATTTTCACGCCTTGCTCAAACTGCTTCAATGCCTCCTCAAGACTAAGCTCTCCAGATTCCAGGTCATCAACTATTATTTCAAGTTGCTCTAGGTTTTTTTCAAAATTTTTAACGCTAACCGGTTTAGACACTGTGCACCTCGTACTGTTTGGGTGGCAACAGTACCGGAGCTCGCAAGGGGGGTCAATTGCCTTTATCTCAAGAGCGTAGCACTTTAGCCGATAACACTAGATCAACGTTAAAAATGTTGGCTGGCAGGTGATTACGGTAGTGATTGTGATTGCAATCACGTGACTTGCTACGCAGAGTCGCAACTTAGCAGCTAGACTTTAAAGACATCGTTTTTTAATTACTTTCACTTCTTGAGGGTTTGTTCGTGGATTTAGCAACACTGGTCGGCTTGCTGGGCACAATGGCGCTGATAATCGTCGCCATGTTAATGAGTGGCGAGCTGAGTATGTTTGCCAATGCTCCATCGGCCGTGATTGTTATCGGTGGCTCACTCTTTGCGGTAATGGCTAAATATGGTTTGGGGCAGTTTTTGGGTGCGACCAAAGTCGCAGTAAAAGCTTTTAAGTATAAATTACCCGACCCGAATGACTTGATCGAAGAAATTGTCGCCTTGGCGGACGAGGCACGTAAAGGTGGTTTGTTGTCGCTTGAGGGGAAAGAAGTTAGCAGTGATTTCTTGCAGCGTGGGATTCAACTCTTGGTTGATGGCCATGACCCAGACGTCGTAAAGGCGATGCTGTCGAAAGACAAAAATCAGGCTGTTGACCGGCATAACATTGGCTCCTCAATATTTGGTGGTCTAGCCGAAGTTGCGCCAGCTATGGGCATGATTGGAACCTTAGTTGGTCTGGTTGCTATGCTTTCGAACATGGATGACCCGAAAGCAATTGGTCCTGCAATGGCGGTAGCGCTGTTAACTACACTCTATGGTGCGATAATTGCTAACGCCATTGCGCAACCTATTGCCGATAAGCTCAAACTGCGCGCGGCGGAAGAGGCCATATCGAAATCCCTAGTGATCGACGCACTATTGGCGATACAAGCCGGGCAGAATCCTCGCGTTATAGATGGCATGTTACGTACCTACCTACCTGAAGGTAAACGGACCGTAGAGATCGCGGAATAACGCTATGTGCGCTTTTGCTTCAGCCTCTATTATGGATAATGATCAATGAGTGATGACGACGAAGAAGGTGGCTGCGACTGCGCACCCGGTTTACCGGCATGGATGGGGACATTTGCAGACTTAATGTCGCTCTTGATGTGTTTTTTCGTATTGCTGCTGTCGTTTTCAGAAATGGACGCGATGAAATTTAAGCGTCTTGCCGGTTCGATGGCGCAAGCGTTTGGTGTACAAACGCAATTGAACGTCACGAATATCCCAAAGGGTACCAGCATCATAGCGCAAGAGTTTAGTCCTGGCACACCAGACCCAACACCCATTAACGAAATTTGGCAAAAAACGGCTGACCTCGAAGAAATGACGTTAGATTTTGAGTGTTCGGAAGCCTATACCATTGAACAGGGCACTGAAGGTTTAGAGGGCGGAGTTAAAGTCCAAGTGAAGCAGCGGCTTGAAGAGTTGTTAGACAATACGCGTCAAGATGCCTATGAATTGGCTGAAGCCTTGAACGACCAGATTACAGCCGGCGAAGTTGAGCTAGAAACTCGAGGCCGTCTAATCATTATTCGTATTCGCGAAAAAGGTTCGTTTATCTCGGGTTCGGCGGAAATGTCAGCCGCCTACAAAGATATCATGCGTGAAGTGAAGTCCGTATTGGCCTTAAAAAGTGGTCACATTGAGGTGCAGGGGCATACAGATGACCTACCCATTAATACCGCGCGCTTCCGTTCCAACTGGGAGTTGAGTTCGTCTAGGGCGGTTTCTGTTGCGCATGAGCTGATGAAAGGAGGCGATTTATCTTCACGTAGGTTTCAGGTTAGTGGCTATTCGGATACGCAGCCTCTAGTACCGAATAATTCAACTGAAAACCGAATTCGAAATCGACGTGTAGAAATATTAATCAAGCAGGGCTTGGAGGATGAGCTCAGCGAAGATGATCTTAATGTATTAAAAGACGATAGCGAGGGTCAGGACATCTTACGGGAATTGAACTTGGAGCCTCAGTATTTATTTAACCTAGAGCCAGACGAGATATTTTAACGATGGATAGAGAGCGTAGGCGTTTTTTCCGCATTAATGAGCTAGTGGGTCTTAATGTGCAAGTCTTAGGCGACGATGCTATGAGCGCTGAGCCCGTTGAAACGGCTCGTAGCGTACTTGACTTGGTATCTCAGCAGGATGAAAAAATCGAACGCTTATTGCGGATACTTGAAGAGAAAAATCCAGCTGTGGCTGAATTATTGGCGCTCATGA
Organism: Flavobacteriales bacterium; assembly: GCA_047638775.1. GTDB lineage: Bacteria > Pseudomonadota > Gammaproteobacteria > Pseudomonadales > Cellvibrionaceae > Agaribacterium. The sequence continues at coordinate 2,116 of JBLIMQ010000025.1, read as the reverse complement.
ATCAAAAGATTGAGCGTGTTTCACGTGTTCTTGTGATGGAGCAGGACCTACTTGAACGAGTGGCTCATAGGGTGCAAGAAGTGAATCTGAGTGCGTGTGGTATAGCGTTTCATCACGAAACGGGGTTTGCCGTTGGTGCACATGTTGGCATGGAGTTGGTTTTGTATCCATCAAAAGCAACCATTATGGCAAATGGTGTGATGGTTTCGTGTGATCGACGATTATCGGATGGCAAGCACTTCTATTGCCGGGCTGATTTTTACGGTATGGATGCACCGACCCAAGAGGCGCTTATACAGCACATTGTGCAAAGTCAAAGTAGTCAGTTAAAAACCCGCACTCAGTTAACGTAGTTACACTAGATTAGCGTAAGTTGAGTTGAGCCCAGCGGAAAGTTGGTTAGCTTTGTAGGATATATCGCACATGACGCATGGTTCATTTCATCTGGCATGAAGGTTAAGGCGCCATTACACTTACCGCTCAAAGGATGAAAGCAAATGGAATTGGGCAGGGAGTACGGATAGAGCCGCATAAACGTTTACTGGACGTAAACAATCTGTGAGTTCGCTGTGACAGGATTTGTTGCAGCGTTTACACACAGCTTTTCAGATCGATCTTGCGCATTGCTGCGCGTCTCAATTATCACTTCATTTTCCTCGCTCAAAGCATCTGTAATTGAAGTCCCGTCGGTGAATCTTTACACTTAGCGTTTTCTTAATCTCAAATTGCGAGTTTAGTGCGGCCGTATCGTTTCCCAGTCAATAAATTTGACTGGGAGTGTAAGGTCCGACTCGACATTTTTAATAATTAAAAGTAGAAAGCTTATGAGCCAGGTCGAAATCGCATTTAAAATCCAAGCAAAACTTGGTGAGTGCCCGCGTTGGAATGTGGAAGAGCAGTGTTTGTATTGGATTGACATCAATAGCATGCAGCTTCATCGACTGGATTATGAGAGTGGCGAGCATGATTTTTTGCAATTCGATGAGGAGATAGGGTGTTTTTCGTTTAGGGAGGATGAGGGATTTGTCGTTGCGATGAAAAGCGGATTTCACTTTCTAGAATCTTGGAATGCTGCGTTAACACCAATCTGTGACCCAGAAGCCGATTTAGATAAATCACGCTTTAATGATGGGCGTTGCGATGCTCATGGTCGTTTCTTAGCCGGTAGTTACTATCCGCCTAAAGATTATGACGGTGCGAACCTTTGGTCATTAGATGTGAATTTGAAGGCGTCTAAACTTGCAGACGATTTACTGACCTCAAACGGCACTGCATTTAGCCCGGATAACAAAACACTTTACTATTCGGATACCCCCAAACATATTATCTATGCGTGCGATTACGATATCGACAGCGGTGAAGCGAGTAACCGCCGAACGTTTTGCGAATTTCCTTTCGGGAACGGTCGTCCTGATGGCGCGTCAGTAGATATTGACGGTTATTATTGGTCGGCACTTTATGAGGGCTCGAGAATCGTACGGATTGACCCACAGGGGAATATTGTTCAAGAGATTGCAGTGCCGGCTAAATGTCCAACAATGGTTGCATTTGGCGGTGACGATATGCGCACTTTGTTTATTACGACCGTTGGCGCGCGACCTGAAGATGAGTTAGAGCAGTATCCAAATTCAGGGTCGATTTTTAAGGTGCGCGTAGAAACGCCAGGCTTAGCGGAATTTAAATTTAAAGGTTAAGGCTTTTTCGTCATTCTTTGGGTAGCTAGTACGGTTGTAATGCACCGTACTGATACCAGATTAGTACAGCAGCACTTGTATTGCAGTACTAATGTTGCAGTACTAATATTGCAGTACTAATATTGCAGTACTAATATTGCAGTACTAATATTGCAGTACTAATATTGCAGTACTAATATTGCAGTACTAATATTGCAGTACTAATATTGCAGTACTAGGCGTGGATCTGTTTTATCGTCAAGGCACGACCAATATATGGAGTGCCTTGGCACAAGTTACTCGGCAGCGTTACCTTCTTCGATTTCTGTTACAGCGTCTTCAACCTCTTCGACTTCTACTACAGCTTCTTTGACTTCTGTTGCAGCTTCTTCAACTTCTACTACAGTTCCTTCAACTTCAACTTCAACTTCAACTTCAACTTC
>JBLIMQ010000024.1:0-40130 GCA_047638775.1 Flavobacteriales bacterium | reverse complement strand
GCTGATCTGGGTGTAATGGATCGCGACGCAAAACGTATGCGAAAAGGCCGTCCTTTTGTATTTTCGAACCTGAAGGATGGTACGGGCGTGGAGACGATTATACAGTACGTTCAAGAAGCCGGGCTTTTGGCGTAAATGTCGTCAATCGCATTTAGTTGCATACGTAATGACTCATGGATTTAGTTCAGGTTTCTACATTTTTTTCTGTGGGGCTTGGTCTGGGAGTGGTTCACGCCTTCGACCCCGATCATTTGGCGGCTGTAGCCGGTTTAAACACCGATTCGACTCGCGGTGGGAAGTCGTATCGGTGGTTCGGTGCACGCTGGGCTTTGGGTCATGGTACAGCCTTATTACTTGTGGCTGTAATGGTTTTATTTTTGGGTGTCGCGCGACCGGATACCTTTAGCCAGTTAGCCGAAAATAGTGTGGCCTATCTGTTGATTGCTCTGGGCGTCTTTCCTCTGTGGCGTCTTTTCATGCGCCATTCCTTACATAATCACGCGAGGATAAAAAGCAGTCTTCCCCAGCATAGTGCGCCGCTTGTTGGTTTGGTACATGGCGTCGCGGGCTCTGCACCATTCTTGGCGTTGTTGCCTCTAACCAAAATAGATCATCCAGCGATAGCGCTGAGTTATGTGCTCTTTTTCAGTGCGGGAGTCGCATTAGCGATGACATCGTTGGGGGCTTTAATTGGCATGTCGCTGCGTTATGTCGAGGGCAAAGCCCAGCGTCTAGCGGTAAGCCTACAAATGATTTTTTCTTTGGGCGCAATCGTTTGCGGTATACATTTGTTGGTTCAATGATGCTCGCAGGCTCACTGTTTAAAGGCTTTTCGCATGTTTTTTTCAGTGTGTTCTTTTGCGTAATTGAGCTTACTGCGGGCTAGAATGAGCGTTTTCTAATCATGTTTTATTACGATAAAAATAATTGTATCCGGCTAATTCTCCAGCATTCTTCAAAATCATCCAGAAATATTCTGCCGTGTTTATTTTGCGGTGCACCATAATCGCACCACCTAAAATCAACCCTGCACAGTTCTAGTGCTTACCTCAAGTTAATTTAAGCGTGTCACAACGTTACGATTAACGGTGTTCTTAAAAAAACCTTATTTAACAAGCGCTTAATAGTTATTTTGTGTCGTTTGTTTTTTCTTGGCACCATTAATGCCTTATCCAATGTACAGAAACATTCATAAAAAAATATATCTGAAATTTTGGAGACCATAATGAAGAACATAGTAAAAAAAGCGGGACTAACTCTTGGTGTAGCAGCACTAAGTTTAGGCGCCTATACCGCTCAAGCTGCTGACACAATTAAAATTGGTGTTCTACATTCACTAACGGGCACCATGGCGATTAGTGAAACAACGTTGAAAGACACTGTTTTGATGTTGGTTGAAGAGCAAAACAAAAAAGGCGGATTACTCGGTAAAAAATTAGAAGCTGTAGTTGTCGATCCAGAATCAAAGTGGCCAAAATTTGGTGAAGATGCACGTAAACTATTAGCGCAAGACGAAGTAGACGTCATTTTCGGTTGTTGGACTTCAGTTTCACGTAAGTTTGTTCTTCCTGTAGTAGAAGAACTAAACGGCTTGTTGTTCTACCCTGTGCAGTACGAAGGCGAAGAAAGTTCAAGGAATGTTTTCTACACGGGCGCGGCGCCTAACCAACAAGCTATTCCCGCTGTTGATTACTTGATGGAAGAAGAAAGTGTTAAACGTTGGGTTCTTGAGGGAACAGATTACGTCTACCCACAAACAACCAATAAAATTCTTAAATCTTACTTGCTAAGTAAAGGCGTTAAAGAAGAAGACATTAGCGTTAACTACACCCCTTTCGGTTTCTCTGAGTGGACGACTCGCGTATCAGAAATTAAAACCTTTGGTTCATCGGGTAAGAAAACGGCAGTTGTTTCAACGGTAAACGGCGATGCAAACATTCCTTTCTATAAGGAACTTGCGAACCAAGGTATCTCCGCTGAAGATATTCCTGTTATTGCGTTCTCTGTTGGTGAAGAAGAGCTAGCAGGTTTTGATACCAAACCATTAGTAGGTCACCTTGCTGCATGGAACTATTTCCAAAGCGCAGAAGCGAAAGTGAACGATGAGTTTATCGCAAAATGGCATGCGTACACTGGTAAGAAAGATGAAGTTACGAACGATCCAATGGAAGCGACGTATATTGGCTTTAGCGCATGGGTTAAAGCTGTAGAGAAATCTAAATCTACAGACGTTGATAAAGTGCGTGCCAATATGTACGGTATCGAAGTGCCTAACTTAACGGGCGGCATCGCTAAAGTTCTTGCGAATCATCATTTTACAAAGCCTGTTCTTATTGGCGAAATCCAAGAAGATGGTCAATTTGAAATTGTATCGCAGACTGAAGAAGTTGCTGGTGATGCATGGACGGATTTTGTTAAAGAAAGCTCTGTTCTTATCTCTGATTGGCAAGATCCAAAAATCAACTGTGGTAACTACAATACCGTGACTAAGAAATGCTCTGGTCAAAACTACGGTGACGCAGCAAAATAACGCTTTCTGCTGTTTTATGATGCTGTGAATGCAGTAAGTATCCGCGCTTTAATGCCTTTATCGCGCGGATTTTTTTTACCCTAAACTACGTGAACAGTTAATGTAGAGCGCTTCTAAAGAAAATATACGGTTCCCAATGTATTGTTCTGAATCTATATTTTAAAGCTATTGTTCTAGATTTACTGTTCTAGATTTACTGTTCAAAAATTACAGTTCTAGATTTACTGTTCTAGATTTACTGTTGTTATAGCAACTTAGAGTGATCTTCACTTTAATCCGGTGCAAATATTTAACTTATACAGGCATACAATGAAAATTATTAAAAAAACAGCCTGGCTCGCAATGCTTTATATTATTTCCAACTTTGCCTATGCGCAAAGTTTTGATTCACTGTTAAGTGATCTCAATGCGAAATCCTTTAAGGCGAAAATACAGGCGGTCGAAAAGCTTTCGGAAGTCTCTGATGAACGAGTCCTTCCAACCTTAAAATCCATGTTGGATGGCGCTCTATACGTGCTAAAATCTGATGGTCGAATTGTTGTCTCGAAAGAGATTGATGAACAGTTTTATTTGCATGATATCGTCGCTCGACAAGACTTAGGTGCTTTTGAAAAGTCTGAAATCAAGAAGGTTCGAATTAGCAATAAGGTTCGTAGAAGTCTACGTGCGGCTATTGCGGTTCTTGAGTTGACGTCCGAAGATAGAAAATTACGATTAAGTTCGGCAATGAACTTATTGAAAAAGCCAGACCCCGCTTTGCGCGAGATGTTGGTGTTGAGATCGGAAAACGAGAAAAGCGAAAGCGTTAAGGCGATTATTGACCTAGTGGTCGCGCGAATAGATATAGCGGCTAACGATACAAAATTGCGACACGAAGCCGTTATGGTACTTGCCTCATCGGTCGAGCCGGAAGCGGTCGGTGAGTTAAATAAACTCGTCGAAAAAGATGATGAGGGGAACTATCTAGAGGCCGATACGGAATTGGTTGAGCTGGCGTTAAAGGAGTTGCGTACTGTTAACAGTAAGTTAGGTCTATTTCAGTTTTTTGAAAATGTAATATTTGGTATGAGTATGGGCAGCGTTCTACTATTAGCTGCGATTGGTCTTGCCATTACCTTCGGTGTTATGGGCGTGATCAATATGGCCCATGGTGAAATGATTATGTTGGGTGCGTATACCACTTTTGCGATTCAACAAATGTTCCCGTCAATGATTGAATGGTCTTTATTGTTTGCTGTTCCGGCGGCATTCATTGTTTCCGGTAGTGTCGGTGTTTTGATCGAGCGCACAATCATTCGCCACCTTTATGGTCGACCATTAGATACCTTGTTAGCAACTTTTGGTGTCAGTCTTATATTGCAGCAGATTGTTCGTATGTATGAGGCGAATAATGTTCCGGTTATTTCCCCAGAGTTTATGAGTGGTTTTTTTGCGATTAACGGTGCTCTTTCTATTACCTACAATCGAATTTATATTTTCATCTTTAGTCTCTTAGTTTTAGCGTTACTTGCGTTGGTATTAAAGAAAACACTGATGGGATTGCAGATGCGCGCGGTTACTCAGGATAGAGCGATGGCCACGTCGATGGGGATTCGTTCAAATTGGGTCGACGCAATGACATTTGGATTGGGTTCCGGTATCGCAGGAATCGCAGGAGTTGCCTTAAGTCAAATCACCAATGTTGGTCCTAATCTAGGACAAAGTTATATTGTCGACTCGTTTATGGTTGTTGTATTTGGCGGCGTAGGTAATCTACTCGGAACATTTTTTGGTGCGATGACCTTAGGCATATTGAACAAGTTTTTAGAACCTTATGCCGGAGCGGTAGTAGGGAAAATACTTGTTCTTATATTTATAATTCTATTCATTCAATGGCGGCCTCGCGGTTTATTCGCGTTAAAAGGTCGGTTTGTCGACGATTAAGGTGCGCCTAATGTTAAAAAATTCTTTGATCTATACGTTGTTAAAAAACGATTTGGTGGGGCGTTATCTTCTTGCCACAATATTAGCCGTGGGGATTTTAGCCCCTTTGTCTAATCTACTGTTGCCTGAAGGCTCGATCTTTCACGTATCCACTTATACAGTGACCTTAATTGGTAAGTACTTATGTTATGCCATGTTGGCTTTATCGCTCGATTTAGTTTGGGGTTACTGCGGTATTCTTAGTTTGGGCCACGGTGCTTTCTTTGCTTTGGGTGGCTATGCCATTGGCATGTACTTAATGCGTCAAATTGGTGATCGTGGCGTTTATGGTAATGCCGAACTTCCTGACTTCATGGTATTTCTCAATTGGAGTGAGCTGCCGTGGTACTGGCAAGGTTTTGATAGCTTTAGTTTTGCCTTGTTAATGGTATTTGTCGTGCCCAGTATATTGGCCTTTTTGTTTGGTTGGTTAGCGTTTCGTTCGCGTGTTACGGGAGTCTATCTTTCGATTATCACACAAGCCTTGACCTATGTATTGCTGCAAGCCTTTTTCATGAATGATTTTGGTTTTGGCGGTAATAATGGTTTAACTGACTTTAAAGAAATTTTGGGTTTTGATATTCAAAGCGATGCTACGCGCGCGACATTATTGTTTGCTACGGCGATATCGCTGTGTTTGTCATATGTGTTAGCACGATTCGTAACACAGAGTAAATTTGGGCGGGTACTTGTGGCAATTCGCGACGCGGAAAGTCGCTCACGTTTTCTAGGTTATCGCGTTGAGCATTATAAACTTTTCGTTTTTATATTGTCAGCGCTGATTGCCGGTTTAGCGGGTGCGCTTTATGTTCCGCAGATCGGCGCTATCAATCCCAGTGAGTTTAGCCCTATAAATTCAATTGAAGTTGTTATATGGGTCGCGCTTGGCGGACGTAATACACTTTACGGTGCGATTATCGGTGCGGTATTAGTTAATTACGCTAAAACCATATTTACCGGTATTTTTCCGGAAATTTGGTTGTTTGTATTGGGCGCTTTATTTGTTTTATCGACAACGCTTTTACCGCGAGGCCTAGTCGGTTTTGTAGAAGAGTTTATGGCAAAGCGCAAACAAAAAAAATTACAGGGTCTTGATGATTCTGTTAATGGCAGTGATGCCAGCAACAGCGATAATGCCAAGGTGCAATCATGACCGAGACAAAAACGAACGTTCAAAGTATTTTGTATTTAAACGGTGTGACCAAAACTTTTGATGGTTTTAAGGCCATTAATAATTTGTCTTTAGATATTGCCCCTGGTGAGTTACGCGCGATTATCGGACCTAATGGTGCCGGTAAAAGCACCATGATGGATATTATTACGGGAAAAACTAAACCTGATGAAGGTGAAGTTCGATTTAAAGACAATATTGATCTAACGCGTCACGACGAGGCGGATATCGCCAACATGGGAATCGGGCGAAAATTTCAAAAACCGACCGTCATTGATAGCTTGACCATTTGGGAAAATCTAGATCTTTCGATTGCAGGAAATAGGGGCGTTTGGCAAACCTTATGGTTTAAAAATACCAAGGAGCAATGCGAGCGAATCGACTCTATTATGCAGCTCATTGGCTTGAGTGGTAAGCGTGAAGCCCTAGCTAAAAATCTAAGTCACGGTCAAAAACAGTGGTTGGAAATTGGCATGTTGTTAATTCAAGAGCCAGAAGTTTTGTTGGTTGATGAACCTGCCGGCGGCATGACTGATGTGGAAACCATGGAAACAGCCAAGCTGCTAAAAGAGATCAGTAAAAATCACTCGGTAATTGTTGTTGAGCATGATATGGATTTTGTCCGTGCGCTGGATTGCCGCGTAACGGTTCTGCATGAAGGCAGTGTTTTGGCCGAAGGTTCGCTCGATAAAGTCTCGGCCGATCCACGTGTTGTTGAAGTGTACTTAGGGCGATAGGAAGAACAAAGTTATGTTAAAAGCAGAAAACATCAATTTATATTATGGTGCTAGCCAAGCCTTAAGCAATGTATCGTTAACGGCCCAAAAAGGTGAAATTACCTGCGTGCTGGGCCGCAATGGTGTAGGTAAAACCAGCCTAATGCAGTCTATTAGCGGTCGCCACTTAGCCAAAACGGGTACGGTAACTTGGGAAGGGTGTGATATTTCTCGTCTATCAGCCGCAGAGCGTGCTCAGGGCGGCATTGCTTATGTGCCTCAAGGGCGGCAAATATTTTCACAGTTAACGGTCCTCGAAAATATGAAGACCGGCTTTGCTGTTTTGCCACGCAGTGAGCGTAAAATACCAGATGAAATTTTTGACCTCTTTCCTGTCTTGCGCAAGATGTTGGGGCGTCGCGGTGGCGACTTGTCAGGGGGGCAGCAACAGCAGTTATCGATAGCACGGGCCTTGATAATGAAGCCAAGGCTATTGATCCTTGACGAGCCTACAGAAGGTATTCAGCCTTCAATTATCAAAGACATTCACAAAGTGATTACTATTTTAAAGCAACAAGGTGAAATGGCTATATTGCTTGTTGAGCAGTACTTTGAATTCGCGCGTGATCTGGGCGACAAATACTCCGTAATGGATCGTGGTGAAATTGTATTGGGTGGAGACATTGCCGATATGAACGAAGCCGAAGTACGCAAATTTCTCACGGTTTAGTCGCATGGCCAGTGGTATGGCTAGTAGTAGGGTTAGTTGTATGCAAATCGTAGATTGATGGCATACGGTACTCTCTATCATTAGCCAATACCGTAAACCTGCACCGCCAGCAAATATAGTCACTCACTGTAGGTGGAATGCGCTTAATCGCATTTTCTGGTTATAGTGAGTGCATTTTCGTTCGTCTCTCAGTGCCTACCTTAATAATTACCGTCGTGTGCCCTTATTTCGCACTCAAAAGCTGCACTTAAATCGTTCATTTCATAAATACACCTGCTTTTTACGTGCATGTGACGGCTAATTCCTTTCATTGACATAGCTCCGCCCCTATATGGTGCGGTCGCATCAAAAGTGACATCAATTGATGCACCAATTTGATTCGTATCCGACGGTTGTGATGCCGGTTTTGGTCATCTTGTTATTTATGTTGTTGTTTTTAAACAGAAAAATATAGTTGGCCCATTCACTGCAATATAAAACTCGCAACTTGATAACGTCGAGGCAATCTTTAAGCGCATCGACACACAACATACTAAAAACAGTTTCTTTGGAGTAAGCACATGAAATTTTCTAAAAAATTATTAGCAGGTTCAGTAGCAGCAGCGGTTATGGCAGTAGGCGCTTATGCACCAGTAGCAAGCGCTGACGTTAGCGCATCAGCCGGCGTAGCATCTAGCTATTTATGGCGTGGTATTGATCTTGGCCAAGGAACTCCAGCCGTTTCTGGTGACATTCAATATACAACGGGCGGTTTCTACACGGGCGTATGGGTTTCTTCTGGTGACACCTCTGGTGGTACTGAATACGACCTATTTGCTGGTTTTGGTGGCGAGCTAGGTTCTGTTACTTACGATGTAAGTATTTGGAACTACCTGTACCCAACGGGCACAAACGAAGACGGTACTAGCAGCCAAGAAGACACGATTGCTGATTTGACTGAGCTCATTACTACTGTTGGTGTTGGTCCCGTTAGTTTTTCTTGGTACGAAAATATCGCTAATAACGGCGGCGACGAAACTTATCGTTACTTCACCTTAGGTTACTCAGCGGGTAAATTTGGCGCAACTCTTGGCAAACACACAGGTAATACTGATGTCCTAGATGGCCCAACAACCACTGAAAGCATGCATTTGGACTTGAGCTATGCCTACAACGATAACTTGTCGTTCACCGTTAGCCAGAATATCGATGACGATGACGATGCCGTTGATGACGATATCAACGTAGTTGTTTCTTACAGCTTGCCAATTAAGTAAATTTTGCATCCAAAGCCACTAAAGCTTTCGCCTTAGTGGCTTTTTCGCAGTAGTTTCTGCGCAATAACCATCAGCACTATAAAAGAGGATTTAATCAATGAAATTGATTACGGCTGTTATCAAACCGTTCAAACTCGACGCTGTGCGCGAAGCACTGTCTGAGATTGGCGTTCAAGGGATCACCGTTACCGAAGTTAAAGGTTTTGGTCGTCAGAAGGGTCACACCGAGTTGTACCGTGGCGCTGAGTACGTAGTAGATTTTCTTCCTAAAACTAAATTAGAAGTCGCGATTGCTGACGACCAAGTTGATTCCGTAGTTGAATCAATTACTAAAGCAGCGCATAGCGGCAAAATTGGCGATGGCAAAATATTTGTCTCTAGCCTAGAGCAAGTGATCCGAATTCGCACCGGCGAAACCGGCGACGAAGCTCTGTAAATAACTTAAAAACAATATTCCCGGAGAACTGCTATGGAAAACTCAATTTCTGAACTGCAGTACGCTTTAGACACGTTTTACTTCTTGGTCTGTGGCGCACTTGTAATGTGGATGGCGGCTGGTTTCGCAATGCTCGAAGCTGGCTTGGTCCGTTCAAAAAATACCACTGAAATTCTTACAAAAAATATCGCATTGTACGCGATAGCTTGCATCATGTACTTTGTATGTGGCTACTGGATTATGTACGGCGGTGAAGGTGGTCTTCACGGTGCCGTTCCTTTTCTTTCTGGCATCGTTGGTGATGGCGCTGCAGAGGGTGATACTTACGCACCTTCAGCTGACTTCTTCTTCCAAGTTGTATTCGTAGCAACGGCTATGTCTATTGTGTCAGGTGCGGTTGCTGAGCGTATGAAGCTTTTTGCTTTCCTAGCGTTCGCGGTTGTCATGACCGGCTTGATATACCCACTCGAAGGTGGTTGGACTTGGGGCGATAAAGCTGTATTTGGTTTGTACAAGCTTTCTGACTACGGTTGGTCTGACTTTGCAGGTTCGGGTATTGTTCACATGTCTGGTGCTGCTGCAGCGCTTGCGGGTGTATTGATACTAGGCGCACGTAAAGGGAAGTATGGTAAAAACGGTGAAGTTAATGCGATTCCTGGTGCGAACCTTCCATTAGCAACATTAGGAACATTCATCTTATGGATGGGTTGGTTTGGCTTTAACGGTGGTTCTGTATTGGCTACTGCAAGTATGGAAAGTGCAAACGCTGTTGCGGTTGTCTTTATGAACACTAATGCGGCTGCGGCTGGTGGTTTAGTTGCTGCGCTTATCGTTGCCCGTGTTTTATTTGGTAAAGCAGATCTTACAATGGCCCTAAACGGCGCACTTGCAGGTCTTGTAGCGATTACGGCTGAGCCTTCAACACCGACAGCTGCGCAAGCGACATTGTTTGGTGCGTTAGGTGGTGTGTTGGTTGTATTTAGTATCCTTGGTCTAGATAAATTAAAAATTGATGATCCCGTCGGAGCTATCTCGGTTCACGGTGTTGTTGGTCTTTTAGGTCTACTTCTAGTGCCAATTACTAACGAAGCTTCTTCTTTCTCAGGTCAGATCATCGGTGCAGTAACGATCTTTACTTGGGTATTCCTTTCTTCTCTCGCTGTATGGACTGTCCTAAAATTAGTTATGGGCATCCGTGTAACCGAAGAAGAAGAGTATGAAGGTGTTGATTTGAGCGAATGTGGTATGGAAGCATACCCAGAGTTTACGAAAGGCTCTTAGTTTCAAGCAATACTAAAAAACCGAGGCTTGCCTCGGTTTTTTTATGTCTGTGATTTGGTGGGTTTAATCAAAACTCGCTTATATTTAGGACATTAGCGGTTTTTTGGACGTTTCTGCTCGGTATCTGATGAATGGGATGAAAAGTGCTTAGACGCACCGGAATACGGTCAATACACTCTTGTGCTTTACTTGTAGAGCTAGGAACCAAAGGCCGCGACTGAGGCTTTTAGGTTATTCCCCTATTTACGCTGTGCGAGCAAGCGATTACACTTGCGCCCAAGGGCACCAAAATGGCCCACCACAAAAACGATAATGACGATATATTTCAGGTGCATGCATGAAACTAATAACTGCCGTAATTAAGCCCTTCAAGCTAGATGATGTTCGTAACTCGCTTTCTGAGATCGGTGTTCAGGGTATGACCGTTACCGAAGTCAAAGGTTTTGGTCGCCAGAAAGGTCACACTGAACTATATCGTGGCGCAGAATACGTTATCGATTTTTTACCGAAAGTTAAACTGGAGCTAGCGGTTAATGATGATGTTGTCGACGCCGCGATTGAAGCCATTACAAGTGCCGCGCAAACCGGAAAAATCGGGGATGGCAAAATATTTGTAACACCATGTGAAGAAGTTATTCGTATCCGTACGGGTGAAACTGGCAGCGAAGCTATTTAGTTAAGTTCTTAAATTAGGTTCTTGAATTAGGTTCTTTAGACAAGTTCTGTAGTTAAGTTCTGTAGTTAAGTTCTGTAGTTAAGTTCTGTAGTTAAGTTCTGTAGTTAAGTTCTGCAGTTAAGTTCTTTAATTTAGCTGTTTCAACAAAGCTCCTTATTCTATAGCCCTCTATACAAGGCTTGTCTAACGAAAGCCGTTCAAATATGGCTATCTAAACTGTTTTGTGAATCGTCCTATCGCTACTCTAGCGCGGGACGTATATATTTGGTCGAACTTTCTGCTCGGCTAGATTTTGTCATTCCTCCTATATTCATCTTCTTGTTATGTTTTGCGGCGCATATGTTTTACAGAGCTTATATTTGTGTAGAACTTATGTTTTTACAGAAAATAGCCCGTAAACCTCTTTAAACGCCTGACGTAGAAGTATCTCGTAAGAATCCATCTGTGGTGCATCTATGTGTGCAATATAGAATTCTCCAATTAGGCTTTGGCTCAAGTCGGGAAACAGGTGGTGTAATGTACCGTCGTTAATATCACGCTCTACGATAAAACCCGGCAATATACCAATACCTAAACCTTCTTTTGCGCCCTCGCGAATAGCAAAGGAATTACCTAGGGTAATACGGTGTTTACAGTTCTCGAACTCGAGTGAGGACTGATTCATTAGCTGGGACCACGCTCGGTATTTGGAGCCTGCGCGCGTCAGTAGCGTATGTTGGTCGAAGGTATCGATAGTTTTTGGTCGCCCGCGCTCATTGAAGTAGGCCGAACTGGCAACTAAGCTCATTGAATTACAGTAAATGGGCTGACTGTCCTGAACACCTTGGCGATTGTTTACACGAATGGCCATTTCCCAGCCCGAGCGTTCTAAATCAACAATATGGTCGCTGGTATGTAAATTTACGACTAGCTTTGGCGCTAACTGCTTCATTTTGGCCATAACTTTGGGCATCAGTAAACTGCCAAAATCGACTGGAGCGCTAAGCCTAAGTTCGCCACTGAGTTCCTTGTGGGCGAGTTGCTCAAAAGCAAGGTTTAGACGTTTGGCGCAGTAGCGATACTCATCAACTAATATTTCACCTGAGCGAGTTAGACGAAGTTCCTGCGAGAATCCACGTATTATCAACGAAGTTTCGAGTTTTTCCTCCAGTTGTTTGATCTGGTAGCTGACGGCGGCCTGCGTTAAATTAAGCGTAATTGCAGCCTTGGTAAAGCTTTTGTGTTTGGCAACTTCAGCCAAATACGGGAGGTGGGAAATCAGTTTTGAATTGATCTTCATAGAAAAATTTAATGACACTTAATAAAATAACAAGTTTTACTTATTCTAAGCGCTTGGTGATACTAGTCTCAAGTGAAATATGCTGTAAGTCGCATAGCCTTGGGGCGCACAGGTTTAAGTGGCATACGCTTTAGTTAAATAGGCGGAGTTAGGAGTTAGGAGTTAGGAGTTAGGAGTTAGGAGTTAGGAGTGATGAAATTAGAGCATGTGGCCGTGTGGGTTGAGGATCTGGAGAGTATGAAAAATTTCTACTGCAAGCGCTTCGGGTTTATTGCGGGTGATAAATATCATAATGCCAAGAAGCAATTCACGTCGTATTTTCTAACATCGGTTTCTAATGAAGGCTCGCGTTTAGAGCTGATGACGCGACCAAATATGCCCGAAAGCGATATTGGACAAAATCAGGTTGTAGGTTTATCGCACTTGGGCTTTTCAGTAGGTTCACGTGAAAAGGTGATAGAGTTGAGCGATCAATTACTACTGGAAAACTGTCAACTTTTAAGCGGCCCTCGAACAACCGGCGACGGTTATTTTGAAAGTCTAATGCTCGATCCGGAAGGTAATAGGATCGAAATCACACTGTAAAAGCCATAATGGCTGTCATGTACGTTAATTAAACGTTCTAACTTTGGAGTAGAGTTTTGATCAGAGTAATTGTTTCTGACCTTGATGGTACCTTGCTTGATGAAAATCATCAGGTGTCATCATTTTCGTTAAATACCCTAAGAAGCTTAATTGCCAAGGGTTACCACTTTGTTATTGCTACGGGGAGGCACTACCACGATGTTGCCTATATCGCGCGTAACTTAGGCGGTGGTATTAATCTAATTTCCTCTAACGGGGCGCAGGTTCACGATGGCGATGGTAATTTAAAGCACGACCAAACTTTACCGCTCGATGTTGTTAATCAAGCGATAGCCATAAGCCGCTCCTACGATTTACATCGTAACCTTTACCGCGCTACTGATTGGTTGGCTGAAGAGGAGAATGAGCGGTTGTTAGCGCACCATCAACAATCACAATTTTGTTACCGCGTAACACGCTTTGTCGATGAGGATTTAAGCGCAGTTTCTAAATTGTTATTCATTGGAGACCCAAATGACTTGGCTGACTTTAAGGCTGAGCTTGTGGTTCGACTGGGCGACTGTGTCAATATCGTATCGTCGAAGGACGATCTTTTAGAAATTATGCATAAAAATGTATCAAAGGGGCGAGCATTAAAAGAGGTGTTAGGGCGACTGGAGTCTCATGCGAGTCATGTTATGGCTTTTGGTGATGCGATGAATGATGCTGATATGTTGGATCTGGTCGGGCATCCTGTGGTAATGGAAAACGCGCAATCAGCGTTAAAAACACATCTTTCTGAATTTAAGTTGGCGAGCACTAACTATCAAGACGGGGTAGCTCATTACTTGATTGATTACGGCTTGGCTGATAATCCCGCCGCCGAAATTTAAGACTTGTTATAAGAACGGGGTTTTTATAAAAAATTCGACTAAGGCTTGGGTTATATAAACTTACGCAAAGTGCTGATTTTTAAACTATAAGTTCTGACAGGAAACTTTTTTATCGTTAGCGCATTGATGCCCTAATTGTGAGCCTTAAAGAAATTTCCTAAGGTATTAGCCGCAACCGCCGACACGTTATGCAGATTGTTATGCAGATTGTTATGCAGATTGTTGGCCTGCGCTAACAACTACAAAAGAGCGATAGCTAATAAAAGAGCGGAAGTGAATATGAGTGTAAACACGGAGTTTAGTGAACCCAAAGTGGAGGCTAACTATTTAGTTTCGGCGGACGAGCGAGATAATAAAGAAGTTGAACGTCAACGTATCCAGTCGGAAGTTGAGCAGTTCTTAGCCGGTGGCGGTACGATTCACGCCATAGATAAAAATGTAGTAGCTGATCCCCCCAAAAAACCTCAATCGTCTTATGGCAGCCAACCTATTTAGATCTCAGTATTTGACGCACAGAAAAAGAAAGTATCTTGATACCGCTAATTTGATGCGCCTAGCTTGATGCACTTACTCGATGCACCTAACTTGATGTACTTATTTGATGTACTGAAATCGGTGGATCAAGGCTCCTTTTTTTTGTGCGCGCGAGGGTGTGCTTTATCGTAAACCTTGGCTAAATGTTGAAAATCCAAATGCGTGTAAATTTGTGTTGTTGATAGGTCAGCGTGACCTAATAATTCTTGTATAGCTCTCAGATCTCCGCTGGATTCAAGCATATGACTCGCAAACGAATGCCGTAATTTATGTGGGTGTAAGTGTTGGTCAAGTCCCTGACGTTGAGCATACTGGTCAAAACGTTTTTGCACGCTGCGAGGGCTAATACGTTTGCCGCGTTGACTAATGAAAACGGCTTCTAGGTGATCACTATCGATCGAAAAATCTAAACGTATCTTTAGCCATGTATTTAAAGCATTTATGGCATGACGGCCGATAGGCAGTAGTCGTTCTTTATTTCCCTTGCCGCGTGCGCGCAGCAGCTTGTCCGAAATATCTATATCACTAATATTCAGGCCGATTAATTCAGACAGGCGTAAGCCGGAAGAATAGGTGAGCTCTAGCATGCAGTGGTCACGTATGTCTAAAGGCTTCTGTGAGGGTGTATCGACGAGCTTACTGAGTTCGTCGACGTCTAGGGTTTTCGGCAAATGTTTTTCAGCCTTGGGTGCTCTCAAACCGAGCGTTGGCTTTGTTTCGAACCAACGCATACGATTGCCGTAGCGGAAAAAAGCATTTGCACTAGAGAGCCAGCGTTGAATAGTTTTTGCCGAGAGAGATGCTTGGCGTTTTTTATGTAGGATTTTTCGAATATGTGAAGGGCTTACGTCACCAGGGTGAAGTATTTCGTGGGCTTCGCAATATTGCTTAAGTTCGTTTAGGTCGCGGCTGTATGCCGATAGCGTATGTGGCGAATAATGTTTTTCTACTCGCAAGTAAAGGAAGAAAGCCTCCAAATAGTCGTGCCACTGTTTATTGTCTGTCGGCATGTGTTTTGAAAGCCTTTATTCGATAGTACATTCAGGTTCGCATCCATTCATAAACTTATCGGCGACAGATACCGATTTATGGATGGGCACTAGTTAGGGTCGTGTTAGGACCAAGCCCATCTTAGGCTAGCGTGCTTGGTTTAAACGCTGCAGGTTTCGGCTGAGAACTTCGCCAATATACGACAGGAAAATTGTTCCCATACTCGAACTATAATAGCTAGGGTCTTCGTTACCCACGGCAAGTACGCCATGTATTTCGCCGTGTGATAGCACGGCAAGTGCGGCGGAACCAATGTCGACTGCTTTATCACCGAATAAAAATTGACGTTCTTGCTCGTCGAGTCCTCCTCCCACGGTTTGCTGCGCTTTTAGGTATTTCCCTAGGTGGTGTTGGGCTTCGGTCATAGTTGTACTGCGGACGCCCGTCAGTGGTGGAGCATTAAATAATATCAAGCTTGTTGTTTGAACTTTAAAATTCAATTCAAAACTTTGGTGTAATGCATCAACAAGTTGACGATAATTTTGGCAGTCAAGAAATGCTAAAACGAGTTTTCGTGAATGTAAAAATAGGCGATCGTTTTCGCGTGCGTTTTCGATAAGTTGGCTCAGGCGACCGCGTAGATCGTTATTGCGTTCTCGCATAACGGTGACTTGTTTTTCTACCAGCGACACGGCTGTTCCAGACTCGTGCGGTATTTTCATGTCGATAAGCAAATCACGATTTTCGTCAAAAAAATTCGGATTGCTGGCAAGGAATTCGGCAACGTCTTGTGCGTTTAATTCAGTGCTCATAGGCTTCACGATCCTGTTAGCTAATCAATTTTTAGTATTGTGATAAAATAATTACAGGCGATGCTATTGCTGGTGGTAACAGTAAAAGTAGCAGCATCGCCCTGATTCTAGATGTTAATTTGTCCGTGAAAAACTGTAGCCGTGGGGCCAGTCATCATGAGGTCGCTACTGCCTCCAGCCCACGAAATAGTGAGCGTTCCACCGCCTAAGTGAACAGCAACGGTTTCGTCGAGTAACCCTAGTTGCCGGCCAGCGGCGATGGCGGCACAGGCGCCTGTACCACAGGCAATAGTTTCTCCTACTCCCCGTTCAAAAACACGTACACGCGCTTCGTTGCGTGACACGATTTGAATAAACCCTGCGTTTACCTTTTGCGGAAAACGCGAGTGTATTTCGACCTGAGGGCCGATTTCGGTTACCGGAAAACTCGCTAGATCATCAACAAAGTGTACTGCGTGTGGATTGCCTACAGACAGAGCACTAATGTCGAGCGTTTGCTTATTAAGCTCTAAACTGTATTGCGGTTCTCGGGCTTCGGCCGTAAAGGGGATACTTGCCGGTTCGAAGTTAGGTACGCCCATGTTTACGGTGACGCTATTATCTTCGTGAACCGTCAGTATCATGTCACCACCGCAGGTTTCTACGGCGATTGAAGTTTTACTGGTTAAGCCACGTTGACGTGCAAAAACAGCAAAACAGCGCGCTCCATTGCCGCAGTTTTCAACTTCGCTGCCATCGGCATTAAATATACGGTAGCGAAAGTCGACGTTCGGCTTGCGCGGTGTTTCTACCACTAAAACCTGATCGCAACCGATACCGAAATTACGATTGGCCAATTTGCGAATCAGTGCTTCAGTAACGTTCAGTTTCTGGCTAACGGCGTCGAGCATGACAAAGTCATTACCTAGGCCGTGCATTTTTGTGAAGCGTAAACGCATGGGATTAATCTCTCGCCTCGCTAAGTAGCGACTCGTTTGCAATAAGGTCGTCGAAACTTTCACGACGACGAATTAAACTGTGCTGGTCACCATCGATCAGGACTTCGGCGGCTCGGCCACGACTATTATAGTTTGAGCTCATGGCAAAACAGTAGGCGCCACTTGAGTGCATGGCCAAACGTGTTCCGGTTTCAAGTGCTAAAGATCGGTCTTTAGCAATAAAGTCGCCAGTTTCACAAATAGGCCCGACTAAATCCCAAGACTTTTCTTCAGCTTTGGTATCGTTCACGCAAACCACATTCTGCCACGCTTGATATAGCGCCGGACGGATGTTGTCATTCATTGCTGCATCAACGATTGCGAAATTCCTATGCTCTGTTGGTTTTAAATAGATAACCTCTGTCAGCATAACCCCGGCATTTCCGACAATTGAGCGGCCCGGTTCGAGTACTAGCTCTAAACCGCGACCGGATATTTGCGCGATGATGTCGTTAATTAAGACACCTGCATCGGGAATAACTTCATCTTTATAACAAATGCCAAGTCCGCCACCTAGGTCGATGTGCTTTAACTCAATATCGTTTTCTTTGAGTGTATCAATAAGTTTGAGTACGCGTTCAAGGGCATCTAAAAATGGCGCTTTTTCAGTAAGCTGTGAGCCGATATGACAATCAACGCCAGAGATGTTAATCCCAGCAAGTTTTTGTGCGCGTACGTAAACCTGAGGCGCACGTTCGATATCGATACCAAATTTATTTTCTTTTAAGCCTGTCGATATGTAAGGATGCGTTTTTGCATCCACATCGGGGTTAACGCGAAGCGAAATCGGCGCTACTAAACCCATATCGAGGGCTACGCGATTTAAAACTTCGAGCTCGGGCTCGGATTCAACATTGAAGCAGGCGATATTCTGTGCAAGTGCGAAGCGCATTTCCTGTTCGGTTTTACCGACACCTGAGAATATGATTTTTTCGGGTTGTCCGCCGGCTTTTAAAACGCGGCGTAATTCACCTTCAGATACGATGTCGAAGCCCGAGCCTAATTTCGCTAAGACTTGCAATATAGCGATATTGGAGTTGGCTTTTACGGCGTAGCAAATTTTGCCAGGATAGTCGCCAAGCGCATTGGCGTAGCTGGAATAGGCGGCTTCTATGGCGGCGCGGCTATAGGCAAAGCAAGGGCTGCCGTAAGATTCTGCGATAGCATTAAGGTCGACGTTTTCGATGTAAAGCGATCCATTTATTCTACTGAAGTGTTGCATGTTCTGTGTTCACCAAGAGGGCGCGCTTAGCGCGTCGCCGATTAATAGACAATAGTATGTTGCAGTTTGCATTGGAAACCGCTGAGTGTTTAAAGCTTAGAGCTTTTCTCGTCTTCGCCAGGAAGCTTTAACGGGCCACGTTGACCGCAAGCCATAAGGCTTGTACAGGTCAATAGAATGAGGAGAATTAAGCGGGAGTTTTTACTTGCCATGATTACGTTATTCTATCAGTACACTTTAGGGCTGAGTATACCGTGCTACGACTTGAATCGCCATGTTCAGGTATTTTAGGCACGAAGCAAAATACCGATGGCTTGGTTTAGTTTGAATTCTAGAAAGCTGCGAATTTTAAGATAGTGACTTAACTGCAAGCCATTACCCTTACCGATCTCATTTACACAGAGGCTTAAGTCGAGATCACTAAGGTATATTGGGTAGTTTTCACGTGCTTTACGGCGGGATAACACATACTGAGCGACAACTAAATATAGCTGATCACCAAAGCTCTCGTAAGCGAATTCTTGTTCTTCGCAGACAAAGCTGTAGCGAATACGCTGATCAGTATCAATGTGCGTTATGGCTTTGATTTCGAAAGCGGCGGAGTTTTTAACGCGTTGCGGCACTTGTTTCTGTACGGCGTGCATGGACTCGCCTGGGCGATAGGCCACTTCATAGAAGTAGACGGGTAGTACGCCAAAATCTGCGAGAATTTCGGGTTGAATGCGCGCTTGTCGGTTGGTAATTGCGCGAATAAACCCATGCAAGGGGACCAGTGGGTTGAAATTACTTAGGCCTGGATAACGTTCGTAGGTGAGTGAACCCTTCTCATCGGTAATGTAAATCTCCATGCCAAAGTCAAACCGTCGGAAAAATATGTTCATGGAGTTGCGGCGAACTTTATTGGCGATTAAGGGAAGAGCTGTAGTTCGCAGTGCTCGGCTATCTACCACGATGGGGCTGAATTCTTTTTGCTCGCTAGCGAGTGATTCACATAACGCTTCTTCAGTGGTGAATGCGGTAAAGCGGGGGCGCATCCCTTTAAATTGTAGGCAATAAAACCGGTTGGATAGTTGAAATAGATAGCGCGCATGCACTTGTTGCTTGCCGTAAAAGCACTGGGTTATTTGTGTAAACCATTCGCGTACGCGATGGCCAATGGTGGCTGAGTGTTCATTATTGATACACTCTATACGCAGCTCCGGTGGTGCTTGATGTGTGCCTGGTAGGCACAGTTGTAAGTATTCCTCTAAAGCCAACAATAGTGCAGTCTCGCCATGGAAATGACGGGTGTGAATTTCCTTCCAGCTATTTTGTGAAATGACATCGGCACTTACGACAAGGTTTTCTTCGTATCCGCCATAACGTAGAGCGTCAGTTTTATCACTTAGTCGTTGCAGTCCTTGTTGGCTTAGTTCAGGTGCAGGTGAGTAGGCTACGTTGAGCAATATGAGTGCTTGAGTTGGGTGAGCGGCTTCTAAAAAGTTTTCGTGCTGGGGGCTGTCTTGTCCCTGCGGTAACCACTGATCGAAGACGTTTAGTAATTTTCGCAGCTCGGCATACGTCAGCTGAAAGGCGTTGTTGCTAATATTAGAATTGCTAGAATTAGATTTACCAATATTAGAGCTGCCGGTATTAGAGTTACTGGTATTAGGGCTGCGAAGTTCAACTGGCGTTTGCATGTCGATGATCTGGTTGTAAAAAGCCCAGAGTAATAGCTCGCTTACGTTTGAGGACAGCTTTAAAGGACTTCTTGCGTCGTTTTGAGCGCTTAACGTCCACACTAAACCGTTGTTCTCTTGGTCGGCGTGCTGGCTAATTATCACAGCATCTTCCGATAGATCCTTTGATATATTGGGGTTAATCCATTCGATTTTTCCGGGCCTGCGTTCGAATGCGGCTTGTAGCTTTCGGCCTAACACGGTGAGTTCTTCACTGCTAATTGCGCGCTCATCGACATCGTGTTCCGCAAAGTCGAGCAAGAACTGATAGCTGTGGTTTAGTTCGTTCACCAGTAGTGCGCGCTCACTATTTACCTGTTTGGCCTTCCAATTAGCACGGCTATCGAGGTGAACCAGTTCTTGGTGACTCCAGCCCCAATCTTTGACAAATTCGCTTAGTAAGTCTCGTTGCCATTGACGGTGTGTGCTTGAACTTGAGCGGGATAGTCGCCGATGGACTTTGAAATAGAAGCAGCGTCGCGCAAGCTCGAGGCGCTTTAAGGCATTTTTGGATATAAGATAGCGTTCTATGCGCTGATAGATCATGGCGTAACTATCAAGCGCATCAATATTCATTTCACCCGAGTAAATACGGCTTTTATATTCTAACGATAAAGGATAGATGTCGGGGTATTCATCGACATAGCTTTCGAGTAGAAGAAGCTTGAGTACGGATTTATAGGGTGATTCAATCGCTTTATACAGCTGCCATATGCCCGCGCCGATAAACTCGCCACCGGAAATATGCGCTACACCTCCAAAGTTAAGGACTTCTTGCTCCGGTAGAAAGCGTTGGGTTTGTAGTACTTTGCTGTGTGCTTGAAAGTTGTTTTCTTCAGCGGTCGGAACGTACCACCATAGCGGCGTATTACCGGCTAAAAAAATTGCCGAACGATAAAATTCGTCGAGTAGTAATAAGCGTTGTGCCGAGCCACTGGATTCTTCATCGAGTGAACTTAACTTTCCTTCGCGAAAGGCCTCATCGTTCATTAGAAAAAAATGGGCTTCTAGGTGCTGTGTTTCGGCCCAATCTGTAATCTTGTCGCACTTTTTTTGTAGTAGTTGGAGGCGTTGATAGCTTAAATCTGGCTGATGGCACAGCCAAACATCAATGTCGCTACGTTCACTTTGTGCGATCGTTCCAACACTGCCCATGACATAAATACCAAGAATCTGTTCGGGAACGTCAGGCTCGTAATGCAGGGTAAAGCTGCGGGCTATTTTACGGCTATGCTCTATGTCGAGTTTGCTGGGCTTGAACTGGCTTAATTTACACGGAGTATCACGCGAAACGAAGCCGGGCATCATCGGATGGTTGCAATGAAACAACATCGGGAGCGCATCTAGAATTAGCTGATGTCGAGAGTTAAGTGCTTGGCGCATACGGCCAAGACGATCGTTGTTAATCGCCAAAAAACGTTTGCGTAATATCGCTAGGTTCTGGCGGTCAAAGCTGTCGCTAATGGGGCGTGTCGGGATCAGTGAAGGTTTCACAGGCTGCTGTACTACAGGGCTTAGGCTATACGTAAAGCTTAGTTGAAAATCATCTAAGCGCACCGAAACAACAGGAACGCTTTGTTCTAAAAAAACCGTAAACGCTACGTTTTACCTTCTGTGATTGATGGGTTTTTAGGCGAGTTAAGAGGGCGTTTATGCATTACTTTTGAGCAGGTTCGCGATTTTAGGATACGGATTCAAGTTTAGGAATTATGATCTAACGTAGTGTAAAGTACTTGATTAGATTCTTCGTATTGAAAAGGATCGCTCTGTAGATAGCGTGTGGGGTCTTTATACTCGTGTTAACGCAAGATTATTCGCAAATGGATGAACGTATTTAATGATAAAAAATCGATTAGTTTCTGGGCTCATTATTATGGCCTGTTTGATTGTCTCGAGTTGTGGTCCGCAGTATTTTGGCTATACCAAAGATGAGTGGAATAAGCTTTCTAAGCGAGATAAACGTGATGCAAAGGAGGACTTTAATCAGATTATAAAAGATAAAAACACGATGGTTTTTGGCGACCCGATCGAGGAGGCTACTCAAGCATTTGAAGATCGTGCATCGAGCACGCATTAGGCGGGGTTATGTGAAGTTGGTGCGTCATCTTTCCTATTGCGTGTTGACGTTTTTTCGATTAGGTCTGTAAGGTCTGTAAGGTCTGTAAGGTCTGTAGATAGTGTAGTTTTCGAATTAAGTTCTATTTTATCCATCTTTGTCGTTATAGGTTTGTCGCTAGCGCGTCATTTTATAGCCGTTATCTCTTCGATAGTTTTTTACAAAATAACAAGGCCTTTTCAGGGCGCGTGTCGAGTAGTTCTGATGATTTTCGGTTGCGTATATCGCTTAATTTTTTAAATGTGGCGAGATATATAAGAGTCAATGTGGCGCTATTAAGTTACCGTCGCCAGAATATTTTGCATCTTTGACTTTGATCTTGGCATCAGGTGTGATCTTCACTGTTAACGCGGCATGTGACTGTGAGCGGTGGATGAATCGACAAATGGGTGAAGAGGCGGGTGAATGGGCGGTGCAACGAATAAGTATGTTCGCAGTCAGCATTTCTAAATGCGTATATAGGCTTGTAGCTTCATATACCAACCTCATCGTGTGAATGACGTATCGACATTGTTAATGAACCTTCGATAAACGGTTTGTTTTCTTGCTTGTGTGCGAAATCATTAGATGGTTTACATTAAGGTCGATCTCCTACTGTTTATTAGTGTGGTTTGTCATGTACGTATAAAACTAAAATTTACCGAATGATAGTTTTGGATATATTAATGAGACCTTATCCCATAGGCTCTTTGCATGTCTAATGGTTATAGTGTCGGCCTTTATAAACTATAGCTTGGGTCTGTATTTTAATGCGTTAGGTCCATGTAGCCCGGTCAAATTGTTATGTCACAGAGCGTATTAAATAAAAGCTTAATGAGGATTACCTGGCCGATTTTTATCGACCTTTCCTGTGTTTTCTTAATTAGTGCGATGGATGCTTGGTTTTTAAGTTGGGTATCGGATACGCATGCGGCTTCAATTGGCGCAATCCTGCCAGTTGTTGGTTTAGGTGGGACGCTTTTCATGACCTTAAGTCAAGCAGGTTCGAGCGTAATCGCCCAGTTATTGGGGGCGGGCGAGGGCGGGCGAGTAGCCAAGATGGTGGGCGCGTATTTTAGTTTTGCGGCAGTGATTGGTTTGGTGGTGGCTTGCCTGTTTATACTGCTTTCGGGTCTATCGGCACAACTAATGGGTTTGCGTGGTGATATGTATGTAATCTCCAGTGATTACCTGTTTTGTCTCGGTTTTGGTGTGCAGTTTCTGGCCATGCGTTATGCAGTGGCTTCTGTGTTGGCCGCCCGCGGAAAAACCTTCTGGAATATGATTAGTACGATAGTCATGATGATTTCGAATATTGTATTTAATACCTTATTCGTTACTGGTGCTTTTGGTCTCCCTGAAATGGGTGTTAGGGGTGTCGCTTATGGCTCGTGTCTGGCTTGGCTTTTAAGTCTGGTATTTTCACTCGTTATTTTGGTGTGGCGCGAGAAGCTTATACCGGATTTTAAAATGCAGTTTTCAGAATTCCGTGAACAGCTTCGGCCCGTACTACGAATAGCATTGCCGTCTGTATTGGAGCCTCTTTCGTGGCATTTTACCCAGTTGATTATTGTCGCCATTGTTGTGGGCTTGGGCGAGCTAGCTTTGGCTACACGTATATACACATTTAATTGCTTGTATTTTATTGTGATGTTTAGCGTGGCCTTAAGTACCGGCGTTCAGCTCAAAGTTGCGCATTTTATTGGTGCAGGCTTATTTGAAAAAGCCCATAAACAGTTGTTGCAGGGTTTAAAAATTGGTTGCTATTCTGTTATGGGAATGATCGCGCTGCTCTACTTTAATGCTGAGCATGTTATAGGTGTTTTTACCGATAATGTCGAGATCATTGACTTGGGCCGAAAAGTTATTGCCATCGCTTTGTTTTGCGAAACTGGGCGCATACTAAATCTGGTTGCAGGGGCGTGCCTAAAAGCTTCCGGTGATGCGAAATTTATATCC
The DNA here is from genome assembly GCA_047638775.1 of Flavobacteriales bacterium. Taxonomy (GTDB): domain Bacteria; phylum Pseudomonadota; class Gammaproteobacteria; order Pseudomonadales; family Cellvibrionaceae; genus Agaribacterium. Next base: position 16,329 of record JBLIMQ010000024.1, on the reverse strand, counting down.
ATTGTAGGTTTTAGCATTATGTGGTTTTTTACCTTGCCCCTTGCATGGCTATTGGGTGTGACGTTCGAGTACGGTCTAATAGGTATTTGGGTTGCAATAAGTTCGGATGAGATTGTGCGTGGAGTAATATCGGTATTGCGCTGGAATAGTGGGCAGTGGAAATTTAAGGGCCTGCACGCTATGCGTGCGCAGGCATAAATTGCCAGTGATAATAGTGTGTATACCAATCATCGCTCTGAGTATTAGGCGCGTCATGTTGGTAACGGTTAGCGTTTGTTTAAGTTCGATGAAGGCATTAGCGCTGAGCTTTCATTTCTTGCGATAGCGTGCTGAGTATATCAAGAACATCCTGGCTTGATTTTTCCATTTTACTTAAGTGATTCTCCATTGCGTTGTCATCTTCGGCTTGGCAGGCTTCAAGTGCTGCGATGCCACTTTGGTGTACAGCGCAATGGGGTGTTTCTAGTGTGCGAAAGTGCGAAAGGGATGAATATTTTTGTGAGCCCTCGCCTTGGTAATACCACTGTCCGAGTCGACACATGGTGTGATCAGCAAAGTCACGCTGGGTTTTTGAGTTTAAGCCTAATATGGCCTTATATATTTCAGTTTTCCAGACGATATGATCCATTTTGACTGTCTGAATAAAGCCGTCATCGGTGGCGTCTGTAATAACCTGATACATGTCTTTCGATAGCGTTACGATATTTTGAGTAGTGGATTGAATGCTCTGGGAATTTTCGCGTACGTTAATGCTTTTGTCGCCAACATTTTTTATGCCCGCGACAACGCCGTCCATGCCATCGTTAATTTGCGTGATTAGTGTGGCGATTTCAGTTGTGGCTTCGGCTGAGCGCTTTGCTAACGCGCGAACTTCATCAGCAACAACCGCAAACCCCCGTCCCTGTTCGCCTGCGCGAGCGGCTTCAATGGCAGCATTAAGTGCGAGTAAGTTCGTTTGCTCTGAGATACCTTGGATTAGAGTGATGAAGCCGTTAATGCCTTCTGTTACAGATTTTAAGTCGCCAATCGCGCCTGATACGTTATCTGTATCTTGACTAATAACCGAGCTGTCTTCAACGGTTGTAGAGAGTAATTTAAGTATGTCGTTAAATTGGCTTTGTGAGTCTTGGAATTGGTCCCGATTGGAGACTAAACAATTGGCGGCATCCGCAATTTCCTCTCGAATTGAGGTAATCATGTCAGCAGAGTTAAGCCATTGGTGGGAGACCACTTTTTCACGCGAAGCGCTTGATTGGCTCTCGTTAAGTTGCGCGCTAAGTGTTAGGTTCTCGGCGCTAAGTGTTTCTAGTGCCTCTTCGAGTTGGCTAATTTTTTGAGCTTGAGCGCTATTGGTTTTTTCGAGCGCTTGGATTTTCTGGCTAGAGCCAAATAGCATTGTTCTATCCTCGTAACGGCGGAAGTCGGTAACTAGGTCTGTCGATAGCCTAACTTGTCGATAGTCAAGTATAACGACGGGGCGGCGTGAAACTTGAGTTCACGACTATCTAGTGAGTATAGGAAAGATATTGGGGTTTATGCTGTGAATTTTTAACTACCCTAGTCTTTCTGTTCCATTGCTTCTGTATTGGCAGTCAGGGAATGCTTGTCCGCAAATGGCTCATTGCAAGGCAGGATAAAGCGGGTGGGTTGCGGTGCTAGATGCTGGGGTTTGTTTATTGCAGGCTGCAGCATCTGGTGACGTGAGTATAATTGTATGGGTTTTTCCACGACGGGGTCCTATTTGTGGATGGGCGTTAACTATTGAGTGCGTGAGTGCAGCCGGCTGGATAACGGCTGTTTGAATGGGGGTTAATCTCTGTCTATCTAGGTTAGGTTGATTTATGCTAATTGGCTCTTATCGTGCGATACGAATAAAGCTCTCTAGCCTTATTTAATACCCTATAATGCGCGGCCTAAACTTTAACGAAAGAGTAGTAACTATGAAGCGTGAGCTCGCCTTTGATTTTTCTCGTGTTACCGAAGCCGCCGCACTGGCAGCGTATAAGTGGCTTGGACGAGGAGATAAAAATGTCGCCGACGGTGCGGCTGTGGAGTCAATGCGCATAATGCTTAATAAGATGGATATATCCGGCGAAGTTGTTATAGGTGAAGGTGAAATCGACGAGGCGCCAATGCTGTATATTGGCGAAAAAGTCGGTAAGCGGGCTCAAATCCTTAATTGCGCCGACGAGTTCTGTGTTGATATCGCTGTAGATCCTATTGAGGGTACACGTATGACCGCCATGGGTCAGTCCAATGCGGTGGCAGTATTAGCGGCCGGTGAAAAGGGCAGTTTTTTAAGTGCTCCAGATATGTACATGGAAAAGTTGGTGGTGGGTCCGCAGGCGCGCGGCGCTATTGATTTGAGTCGCTCATTAAGTGACAACATTCACTCTGTTGCCGAGAGTCTCGGTAAGCTGCTCTGTGATATTACTGTGGTAACCCTGGCTAAGCCGCGTCACGATGAGATGATCGCTATGGTGCACAGTTTAGGTTGTAAGGTGTTCTCCTTGCCGGATGGTGATGTTGCGGCTTCTATATTGGCCTGTATGCCCGATAGTGATGTGGATATGATGTATTGCGTGGGCGGTGCGCCAGAGGGTGTTATATCAGCTGCGGTTATTCGCGCTTTAGGTGGAGATATGCAAGCGCGCTTAATGTTACGCAGTGAGGCGAAGGGTGATACGGCTGAGAATAAAAAAATGGATGCCGTTGAGTTGTCGCGCTGCAAGGAAATGGGCGTTGTACCGGGGCGGATCATGGTGTTAGAGGATATGGCCAAAAGTGATAATGTAGTTTTTGCCGCTACCGGTATTACTAAGGGTGACCTGCTGGATGGTATTACCCGCAACGGCGATATGGCAACCAGCGAGACGCTGCTAATACGTGGCCGTTCACGTACGATTCGAAGAATCCAATCCATCCATTCACTGGTTAAGAAGGATGATGCCCTAAAAGGTTTGCTGCTCTAGTTGGTAGGCTTCCGGCGCCTTTTGATTTGGCGTCGAGTAAGTTTCTCTCTGTCTAGAGTCTATTGGTATTACGTCTGCTAATCCGCCTTTTCTTTCCTTTTCTTTCCTTTTCTTTGCTCTCCTCTTCATTTTGCATCGCCTTCTTTTCACTTGCTTTAGTGTTCCCCGTTTTGTCTTCGGCGTGAGTATCTCCTTGCTGCCTGATTCGTCTCGTTACGTATTTCTTTGCTCGTCGCTTAGTTTTTAGTTGTTTGAGTCAACTTGCGCTTTTATTGCGCCGTTATTGTGTTTGCCTGGCGCTAGGTGCGCTCAAAACTTTTGGCTTAAGAGCTGTGTATTTATGTGGGGATCAGTTACTGTATAGGCCTATTACATGTAAGTTAATTGGCTTACATGTAATAAATGTTTACTTATTACATGTAAGGAGTTACTCTAAGTCCATGAAAGCAAAATCATCTGCACATTATCAGCGAGAATATCGCCAGCGCCTTCGGGATATGGGTTTGATCAAGAAGGAAGTTTGGGTGTTGCCGCAGCATGCAAAGCTTTTGTCGAGTTATGAAAAATTACTGCGTGAGTCAGATGTTGAAGTGCTCACGCAATCGGTGGTTGGAAATGGAGAGCGTAATATGCAAGAAGTAGGTGTTCGTTGGACGAATGAGAGTCTTTATAGTGCCCTTTTGAATGAGCCTATGTTTATTGATGGCGTTGCAGGGATAGAGTTAATTGATGGTGTTGAACAGACGTTGCACGTAATTATGTATGAGTATGGCGATCTGCCGGTATTTATTACGGTTGCTGGCGAGCAAATTATCGCAGAGGCCGTTCTTTGGTCTAAAGATGAGGTGAGTGACGTGGCAGCCTTTAATGACACGATTTTGCGTACGCACAAGTATTTCCCCTTATCCACTATCAGTTTAGATACGCTAGCGGATGGTCGGGATTACTATCATATGTTTGGTGCCTTAAGTGCAACGTCGATCATGCCGAATATTATTTTTGAAATTGAAACTTTGGCATCGAATGTTATTCAGGTTACCGAGGCATATAGCCGGTTACTAAAGTCGTCTGTCGGGTCGCAGGCTTAAACGAAAATATAAGAGGTGTATTATGAATGTTTGGGCAAAAATGTTAACGGCATTACGTGGTGGAGTTAATGAGGCTGGCGAGGCTATTGTTGGTGGTCAGGCTTTAAGAATACTGGATCAAGAGGTGCGTGAAGCTTCGGAAGAGTTGAGGCTGTCAAAGGATTCACTAGCGGCCATTCTGGCAAGGCAAAAGCTAGCCGAAGAGAAGGTGTCGAAGCTGCAGATCAGTCAGGCCGAGTATGAAGGTTATGCTGAGAAAGCGCTTGAGCAGGGTGAGGAGGCCTTGGCGCTTGAAGTTGCGCAGAAAATTGCCGACATAGAAGCGCAGGTGGCGAGTGAGCAAACATCCGCTCGTGATTTCTCCGTGAGTGTGAAAGAATTGCGTGCGGCCATTTCGGTTGCAGAGCAAAACATTAAGCGCTTAAAGCAGCAGGTTGATACGGTTAAAGCGACTGAGAATGTGCAGCGTGCTCAAATGGCCGTTGCAGAAAGACACAGTGGCTCAGATTCCAAGATGCGTACAGCCATGGATTCACTCGAGAGAATCAAGGAGCGGCAGGCCTTAAAATCCGCGCAGATGAGCGCTGCCGCGGAGTTGTCGGACGATCTTGCGGAAAACTCGCTTCAGGATAAGTTGGAGGCAGCCGGTATTGGCCAGCAAGATAATAATGCTGCAGCTGTATTAGCGAGAATTAAAAACAAAAATAAATAGTAAATAACGTTAGTGGGAGGCTTGGGGTTAGTATTAAAGTGTTGCTCGTCATTACATTGCGGGTAATATGCAAATCTAACCCTAATTCTTCGTAGAAATTCCATGCAACGGAGGCCGGAGATTGTCAGCTATGTTTGCCATATTTTTAAGTGAAGAGATGGATCCTTTCTATCAAATTTGTTCGTCATTCCCTACGGTCATATTCACCTGCCTGTTGTTTTTTATGGTGCTCTATTGGGTGTTGGCGGTCTTAGGTATGGTGGAGATCGAGGTTTTAGATTTTATGATTGAAGGCGATATGGGCGAGGGCTCCGATCTTGATTCATTGAGTGTGATGGCGGGCTTGTTACTAAAGTTGGGCCTAAATGGCGTTCCGTTAACAATTGTTTTGTCTTTAATAGCATTGATAGGATGGTTATTTAGCTTCTTTGTGGTCTATATTGTTTATCCTTATGTTCCTGGTGATATTCTTAAGTTGCTAGTGTCAATCCCTGTGTTTGTGGGTGTTACGTATGTTGCGGCTCTTGTTACTGCGCGCTTTATTAAGCCGTTACGGCCAATATTTAAGGCAGCGAATCAAGAGTATGTTAAAGAAATATTAGGTCAGGCTGCGATCGTTCGAACAGGCCGCGTTGATGCAAGTTTTGGTGAGGCCGTGTTCGAAGACGGTGGCGCGGGTCTGATTGTTAAGGTTCGTAGCTTTAACGAAGAAGTCTTTAAACGCGGCGACAAAGTTATATTGTTAGAATATGTAAAAGAAAAAAATATTTATAAAGTGATTTCAGAAAAAGAACTTAGCGGAATTTAATTAATCGTATTTTAAGGAGAAAAAAATGTCAGAACATTTGCCGGGATTTATGGCTATTTTAACGAGCGTTGGAATAGCGTTCGTATTTTTGTTGGGTTTAATGGCGCTTTTTAAAGCGTTTTACGTAAAGGTCGAGCAGGGTGTCGCGCTGATAAAAAATGACATGAGTGCGAAGCCTAAGGTGTTTTTTACGGGGTCGTGGATTCTTCCTGTTATCCATAAGAAAGAACTAATGCGAATATCGTTGATAACTATGGAAGTCGATCGACGTGGTAAAGAAGGTTTGATTTGTGCTGACAATATGCGTGCCGATATTACGGTTGCATTCTACCTGCGTGTTAATGAAACACCAGAGGATGTATTGAAAGTCGCTAAATCTTTAGGTGCAAACCGTGCATCGGATAAAAATGCAGTACATGAACTCTTTAATGCGAAATTTTCAGAAGCGTTAAAAACCGTCGGAAAGCAAATTGATTTTGTAAAACTTTTCGAGGATCGTCAGCAGTTTCGAGATAAAATAATTGAAGTGATCGGTGATGACTTGAATGGTTATGCTTTGGAAGATGTCGCGATTGATTATTTAGAGCAAACGTCCAAGTCAGCGTTAGATCCTGCGAACATACTCGATGCAGAAGGCATTCGTAAAATCACTGAGCTGACAGCGACGCAAAATGTAAAAACAAATATGTTTGAACGCGATGAAGAGCTCGCGATAAAGAAAAAGAACGTTGAAACTATAGAGGCGATGTTAGAACTGGAGCGGCAACAGGCCGATGCTGAAGCGCGTCAGAAGCGAGAAGTTGATACGATTCGTGCACGAGAAGAAGCTGAAACGAAGAGGGTGCAGGAGGAGGAGCGGAAAAAGGCTGAGATGGCGACCTTACTGGTTGATCAGGATCTTAAGGTGCAGGCTGAAAACCAAATGCGTGAAATTGAAGTTGCCGAACAAAATAGACAGCGTGCTGTAGTTATTGAGATTGAGAAGGTTACCCGAGCAAGAGATCTAGAGATTGTCGCTCGCGAACGTGAGGTTGAGTTGCAGCGTATTGATGCAGAGAAAGCCGTAGAGGTTGAGCGTAAAGAAATTGCCAACGTTATACGCGAGCGTATCGTTGTAGATAAAACTGTGGCGATTGAAGAGGAAAAAATTAAAGAAGTTCGTGAGGTATCGGAAGCTGATCGAGCGAAACAAATTAAGGTGCTTGATGCTGTAGCGATTGCGGAAGAAGCCAAAGTTAAAACCGTTAAGGATGCCGAGGCTGCTGAAGAGGCGGCTAAACATAAGGCGATTGAAATCACAACCTTGGCGCAAGCTGATCTAGAGGCCGCGGCAAAAACAGCCGATGGTATGAAGAAAATGGCGGAAGGCCGCCAAGCAGACCAAGCTGCACAGGGTCTTGCCGAAGCCAAAGTTCAAGAAGCGAAAGCGGATGCTTTAGAAAAAGAAGGCTTAGCCGAAGCGCGTGTTATTTCATCTAAGGGCGAAGCTGAAGCGAGCGTTATTGCATTAAAAGGCGGATCCGAGGCGACAGCAGTTCGTGAGATCGGTTTGGCGGGAGCTGAAGTAACCCGCGAGCAATATAAAGCAGAAGCGGACGGCTTGGTAGAGAAGTTCGAAGCCATGGGCACGATGAGCGTGGAAGCACGTGAGCACGAAGAATTTAGGATGACGCTAGAGACGGCTTTCAAAGAAGCGATTGCGGCTATAGAAGCGGGTAAAGATATTGCGAAAGAAAATGCCGAAGTGTTGGCGGCGGCGTTGCAGAAAGCGCATATCGATATTGTGGGTGGTGAAGCGCATTTCTTCGATAACTTTGCTAAGTCTTTATCTATTGGTAAGGCGGTTGATGGTTTGGCCGGAAAAAGTTCTACGATTCAAGCCTTGCTGGCGCAAGTGATGTCTATGTCAGCGGGTGCTAAATCGGCTACAAAAGAAGTTTCTGAAAGTTAGCAGGATTTGAATGGGTCATATGAGGCCCATTTTTTGAGCGTAATCAGTAGCGCATTAGGGTGTTAGTTATGGATTTTAAGAAAATTGGCTCGTCAAAAGATGTATTGATCGCATCTGCGATAGGTGCAACCTTGGGAGCCTTGTCTGGAAAAAACACAGACAGCGCGATAGGTAGCGTCGTCTTTGGTGCTGGCGTCGGCGCGCTCGTCGGCCTTTTGGGCAGCGGAGTGATGGATACTTTTAAAGCCGATTCAGGTAAGGCTGATCCAGAAGGATCAGCTGGTGATGAAAAACCTAAAGAGCCGGTTGTTCTAGATGAGTCGGCTGGCGACAATGCCGACAAGCGTTGAATAACGTTGCGGGGTACACGTACTATTCAATAGCGCTGCACTACTATCCTTAATAGCTAAACTTCTATCTGTGTCTAAATAAAATGGAGCTTTCATGGTGGCTGGAGATAATAATTCTGCGGGTAACACAAGTAACGAGAATTCTGTCGATGAGGCCGTAGCTCAAGGTGGAGCATACGAACTCATTCGGAAACGCTTGCTATCTTATGCGGACGAGCTTGAACAGAACACTAAGGTCTTAAATTCGCGTCGCGTAGAAGAGTTTGGCGCAAGTGACATGAAGGTGGCTGCGCGGGTTCGGGTGCGCACAGAAAATAATTGTGTGGCACGAGATATTGTCCAGGTGGGCGACTATCTTCTATTTGCTTACAATGTATTTATAGGTTTAAAGAAAGATACATGTATTGAAGATGTTTTTTCTTTGTTCGTGCTTCAAGAAAAAAATGGTGACTTTGGGCTTCAAGAGCAAAATGCAGCTGATACATTTCTTAGTGATTCACGTTTTACCCAAGATTTTTCTGAATTGTATCGTTACTACAAGCATGCGCGTTTAATTGAAACCACGATAAAAGATGGAAAGCTCCTGATGGGTTTTCAAATTGGTGAACGATTAGAGGATGTTCGCGTTTTTCGTTGGGCTGTGTCGGCCGACGGAAAAAAAGTCGAGTACATTGATAATCGTGGTGAGCGTGATATTCAGCTTCCGCCTGCATATGATTTTGAGTGGCAGCAGTGTACACGCGATGACGTTGTTCATGGTCGTCATGCTCACGTCAATATTTTGGATAAGGTCTTTGTCGAAACAGTTAATGGCGACTTAACAATTAAAGTCGAAAATAATACCGAAGATGGCTTTGGTATCTATCGTGAAACTGTAGAAGATAAAACGCAATCTATTGATGATGCTGAATACTATTACGCGCAATTACATGACCTTATTCTAATTAAGGTTTTGCCCTATAGGGAGCAAGATTGGCGTTATTTCATTTTTAATGTAGTCCGCCAGACAGTAGTACGGATCGATGCAATTGGCGTGTCGTGCATTCAGCTTCCTGAAGATCATGGAATTATATTCCCTGGTGGCTACTACCTCCAAAATGGAGAATATAAAACGTTTGATGAGCAGCCTCCCGGGTTACGATTTAAACGTAGTATTAAGTCTCCAAACGGAGAGGATGTTCTCTATATATTTTACGCACCAGAAGAGGGTGATGTCGGTCTTTTTGCTTACAATCTCATAGAGAAAAACCTGCAAAATCCAATTTTCGGGCATGGCTATGCGTTATCTGAAAATGGCCAGCTGGTGATATTCTCGGCAGAAGAGGAGCCTACTCGAATACACCCGATGCAAATTTGGGAAACACCTTATGTAAGTGACGAGTACGCGAGTAATGTACCTGCCAGCAAGACTGTTCTTGGTCGAATAGGAAACTCGTCACTTGTTCGCGGTGTGTCTGATCTTTTTAGTGTATGTCGTGATATTGCACACCAAAGTGTATCTATCAGCGTCTATGAAGCCTTGAGTCGAGCATCTTTAAAAGTATTTGACGAGCACTATTGGTTGAATGATCAGAGTGAAGAGTTGCCGGAACTTAAAGACATTGCGCAATTATCGAGAGATATTTCGGCGACAGCCGAGCTAGCAATTGATGAGTTTGCTAAAGTTGAAAGTATTCGTAAGCAATCTGAGGAGGAGTTGCGGAAAACTCAGCTTAGTCATAAAGAGAAAGTAAATGCTATAAGTAACGCGAGCTGGGACAGCGCTGAAGAGTACGTTAATGCACTCGACGGCTTAAGGAATCACGCGGGTAGATTGGCAACAATAAAAGAGCTGCGTTATATGGATGTTGCGGCAATTGACGTAATGTCTAATGAGTTGACTGATGCACAAGAACGTCTAAGCCAAAGCACAGTTGCATTTCTGGCTAACCCAGAGGCATTGCTACCGTACTACGATAAAATCGACAACTTCAATATTGATCTTGGTAAGTCTGAAACCATTAGTGAGCTGCAGCCCATTATCGATAGGGTTGTGGCGACTGCTAGTGGTTTGGATTTGCTTTCTGAGTTGTTGTCGAGCCTGAAAGTTGATGATGCCACGATTCGAACACAGATAATTGATTCCATTTCTGAAGTCTATGCAAAGTTAAATCAGTGCAAGGCAAGCGCTGGACACAAGAAAAAAAATGTCGGGGCTGCAGAGGCGATCGCAGAATTTTCGGCACAGTTCAAATTGTTTTCACAAAGTATTACGAATGCACTTGGCTCGGCCGTCGATCCAGAATCGTGTGATGAACAAATGTCACGTTTATTGGTTCAATTGGAGGAGCTGGAGAGCCGGTTCTCGGATCACGATGAATTTATCTCGGACATATGCGTTAAACGCGATGAAATATACGAAAGTTTCGAATCGAGAAAACAGCAGTTGCTTGATGAGCGCGAGCGCAGAGCGCAGTCGATTTCAGATTCGGCCGTAAGAATACTCAGTAGCATCGAAAAACGAAGTCAAAAATTTAATGATGCTGAAAAACTCAATACGTATTTTGCTTCTGATGCATTGGTGCTAAAAGTTCGTGATTTCATTAATCAGCTTCATACGCTTGAATCACGCGTAAAGGCCGATGACATCGAAGCAAAATTTAAGTCGCTTAAAGAGCAGAGTCTTCGTTCGTTGCGGGATAAAAGTGATTTGTATGAAGGCGGCGGTTCTATAATTAAACTTGGCCCGCGACATCGTTTTTTGGTGAATACTCAGGAATTAGATTTAACCCTATTACCACGCAACAATACGCTAAATCTTCATCTGACAGGTACTGATTATTTCGACGTAATCGACAATCCCGAGCTCAGCGAGTTATCGGCGTTTTGGTCTGTGAATCTAGCGTCGGAGAGTGATGAGGTTTATCGTTCGGAGTACCTTGTTGACAGTATTCTTCGCTCGGCTGAAGCTGGACTCGATGATTTGAGTATGCCGATATTGTCTGAGGCCTTAATTGATGTAAGCGTATTGGAAAAGCTCGTACGTGATTATGTTGCGCCTCGCTATAAAGAAGGATACGAAAAAGGTATTCATGATCATGATGCCGTTAAAATATTGCAGTGCATACTTCCGGCTATGAGTTCGGCTGATCTATTACGCTTCGATCCTTGTTCGAGAGCCGTAGCGCAAGTCTTTTGGGCAAATAAAAAGCGTATATCAGAGCAGTTAGAAAATCTTCGATTAAGTGTTGATACCTGGCAAGAGCGCGCACGATCAGCTGCTACAATGCGTCAAGTTTTTTCAAGCCAGCAAGCGCATGATCAGCTTGTAGATGAAATTGTTATTGCTCTAAACGAATTTATCCTGTTGCACCCTATTGAAATTGGTCAAGCCGGTATTCGACGTTGCGCGGACTATCTTGTATACGAGATGGGGCGCGAGCGTTTGGAGTTTATCGGTAGTAAGCAAGCTCGACAATTAGTTGAAGAGTTAAAGCGTTCACTCAATGATACAAGTTGGCGGAGTTTTCAAGTTGCTCTAGAGAAAATGAAAGGATGGCCTGCCGAGCGTTGGAGTCTATCGTGTTCTTGGTTGTCCGCCTTAATCGATTCAAAAAACATTGAAGGTATGAATCGTTACATTCCAGAGGCCGCAGCGTTGATAAATGCTGATGATCGCATCGATCGCCGTAATAGTGAGGTGGATCTTGAGTTGACGGTCACAGGATTGATGGGCGAACACTCGAAAATTCAAAGTCAAACTTTGGCGTTCGCTTTGGATGAGTTTTTCTTAACACTCGACCGACATCATAATGAGTTCGTTCCTTCGTATCGACGTTATCAGCAGGTGCGGCAGAAAACCCTAAATGACGAGCGTAAAATTTTGCGCTTAGAGGAATTCAAAGCGAGACCGCTGAGCTCGTTTGTACGAAACCGTCTTATCAATGAGGCTTACTTGCCTATTATCGGCGATAACCTTGCAAAGCAAATGGGAACGGCGGGTGATACTAAGCGTACAGACTTAATGGGTTTGTTGATGATGATCTCGCCGCCAGGTTACGGTAAGACAACATTAATGGAGTATGTTGCTAGTCGTTTGGGTTTGATTTTCATGAAGATAAACTGCCCATCGTTGGGTCATGATGTTTTATCTTTAGATCCTGAGCAAGCGCCCAACGCAACCGCGCGACAAGAGCTGAATAAAATAAATTTAGCGTTAGAGATGGGCAGTAATGTCATGCTGTATTTGGATGATATACAGCATACTAATCCGGAATTTCTTCAAAAGTTTATTTCCTTATGTGATGGAACGCGGCGAATTGAGGGCGTATTTAAAGGTGAATCAAAAACATACGATATGCGCGGTCGTAAATTTTGTGTAGTTATGGCGGGTAACCCCTATACTGAATCCGGTGATGTTTTTCAGATCCCTGATATGTTGGCGAATCGCGCAGACATCTACAATCTAGGCGACGTTCTGGGTGGAATGGAGGAGCCGTTTGCACTGAGTTATATTGAAAATAGTCTGACTTCAAATGCCGTATTGGCGCCGTTAGCGACGCGCGATATTAATGATGTATATCTTTTTATAAAACTTGCAGAAGGCAGAGATGTAGCAACGACGGATCTAAGTCATCAGTACAGTGGTGCAGAAGTTAATGAGATAGTCGATATATTCAAAAAGTTATTTGTGATTCGTGACGTAATACTAAAAATTAATCAACAGTATATTCATTCGGCCGCGCAGGCGGATAATTATAGAACGGAACCACCATTTAAGTTACAAGGTAGTTATCGTAATATGAATAAAATGGGTGAAAAAATATCGTCTATTATGAACAATGACGAGCTTATGCAGTTGATTGCGGATCATTATCAAGGTGAGGCGCAGTTACTGACAGACGGTGCCGAAGAAAATTTACTTAAGTTAGCGGAACTTCGCGGCAATATGACGGAGACGCAATCTGCTCGTTGGGTTGATATAAAAACAAACTTCTTGAGAGATAAAGCTGCTGGCGGATCAGATACGGACACTGGAACAAAAATAGTTTCGCAGCTGATCGACTTGGTTTCTGGTGTGCGAGATATTTCAGATCACGCTAAGAATGATCACTCTAGTGATGTTTATGCAAAAAGTATGTCAGTTAATTTGGCCAAAATTTCGAAAAGTTTACATTCGTTAAGTTTGTCGGATAAGCGTGAGTTACCGAAAATTGAGCTCCCGAGTATATCTGCGCCGAAGGTCGAGGTTGAGGTTATAAATCAGCCAGTTCCCGGTTTGGATAAGGTGCTCAGAGTATTGGCTTCTACTATTGAGCATACTATTGCGCCGCTTGTCCATACAATGGACAAAAAGCTGGATATTGATTTGAAGACTCACGAGAAAATGAGTGATGTTCTGGCGGAGTTGAAAAAGTTGGAAGCTCAAATAAAGTAAATTCCGAGAGTAGAATAATGGGTCAGATAGTATCTGGATAGTATCTGGGATAGTGAGTCCGATAACCCCCTAAGTCACTTAACTTAAAATGAGTCTAAGTGGGAAGTCACTCAAGGTAGCGTATTTTGTAAGGCTATATTGCTTCGAATTTAGGTCGAAGAAGATATTGTTGTTCAGGCGAAGCTCGGCTAAAGTCATGATTAGATCCATTTCTATGTTTGAATTTCGTTGCAAATACGAAATCCGTCGAAGTGGTAAATTTAAATTAAATAACGTGAGGCTATAATCTATAATGGCAACTATTACTTTAAAGGGAAACCCTTTCGAAACAGTCGGTGATTTACCTGCAGAATCAGTAACTGCACCTGATTTCACCTTGGTGAAGTTGGACCTATCGGAAGTGAAACTAAGCGATTATAAGGGCAGAAATCTCATATTGAATATTTTCCCTTCTATTGATACGCCAACGTGCGCGAGTTCTGTTCGCGCCTTCAATGAGCGAGCAGCATCGCTAGATAATACCGCCGTATTATGTGTGTCGGCAGATCTGCCCTTTGCGCTCGGTCGGTTTTGTGGCGCTGAAGGTATCGCAAATGTTGATGCGGCTTCAAGCTTTCGCTCCGATTTTGGCAGCGACTACGGTTTAGTATTTTCAACTGGACCTTTAACTGGGTTGCTGTCTCGTTGTGTAATTGTAGTTGATGTCAATGGTTGCGTTATTTACTCTGAGCAAGTTGGCGAAACGGCTAATGAGCCAAACTATGATGCCGCAGTGAATGCGCTTGGTTAATCAGTTTTTAGCGCATATATATTCTGATTCGGCTGTAAATTGATTATGGGGCCGCAAGTATTGTTGACCATAATCGTTGGGTGTGAGCTTGGCTTTTGGTTTGTTTTATTTCTGGGGCTATTTGCGCGTTATGTTCTGAATATGCCCCGTCTGGGGAAAGTGTTTTTATATACTGTACCCGTAATTGATTTGACCTTACTGTGCGTGACCGTTTTGGATCTGTACGGTGGTGCTGTCGCAGAGTCGGCCCACGGCCTCGCGGCCATCTATTTGGGCTTTACTCTAGTATATGGTCACTCACTTATTCAGTGGGCCGATGATCTTGCAGCTTATAAGTTTATTGGCAGTGAGCGTACTAAAAAGCGGGAGTTGTTCGGCCTCGAGTACGCGCGTTACGAATGGCAGCAGTGGTTTAAGGGTTGTATGGCATGCTTTGTAGCGGCATGTTTGTTGTATGGCGCTATCCTATATGTGGGTGACGTACAAAAAACTAAAGCTCTCGTTGATTGGTTTTATATCTTGTTATTTATATTAGGTGCTTGGGCGGTTTTTGGGCCAATATGGTATAGCGTTTATTGCAAGGAGCCGCCCAATTCACGAGAATAGAGTAAGCGTCTTGTTGGGTTAATTAATGATAGTGCAAAGTCATGATGAGTTTAAGGTCTAGTTTAAGGTCTGAGTATTATGTTTTTAGTAATTAAGTTCTATCGGTGACACCCAAGAAATTATTTTGCATATTTTTAGATCTGCCTCAAGCGGACCTGTTAACAATTATTCGCAGGCCGTGTTTTACGTTTGGCTCATATTAGATTGAATTAGTATTGAGCCGTATTAAATGTAGATAGGAATGATTATGAATTATATTAGTTTTAAGGCCGGTGGCCTTGCAGTATTCTCCTATATTTTGTGTTTTATAGTCGCTATCTTGGTTGCTATGTTTGAGTTTGCATACGTTCTATCCTATTTTCTACTGGTTCATCTTGTATATGCCATTGTTGTTTCGGTGTTGATTGAGGGATGGAAAACGAACGGAAAGTTAATAGTAGAGTCTACTAAAGAAAAATGGACTAACTATATTAATGGAATACGCGTTGAAGAAAATCGACATGCTTTAAAGAATCTTCATTTTTTGTCTAAATCGAGCATGAAAACCCACTATTTGATGCTCCTTGTGCCTAAGCTTGTGATTGCTGTTATGTTGATGCTCGGGTTAGCTCTTCAGTTAGCATCAGGAGAGTATGAGCTGTCATTGCTAGTGTTAGCAATCTCCATTTTTAGTGTGGTGTTTTTTATAATAAGGGGTTACTTGTCGTTTCGCGCTATTTTGCTGATTATACGTGAGCAATGGGTTATCAATAATTATGAAAAAGATGGCTGTATATATGGATCAGCTTATCTGAAGAAGGGTGATAAGTATGTGCCGTTATTGGAAGAGGTATTCCGGTGAGTTATAACCTAGGCTATTCGCTACAGTAGTCATTACACTATAGTATTAATCTGCGCTGCATAATGCAGTGCAGGATAGAGAGTCTTGAAGGAAAAAGGTTAGCCTAAGTTGCGTAAAGCATGATCGCTAGTAGAGTTTAAGCGGAACGAATTTAACTCGCAGCCACTAGACTCTATTCTGGGAGTTTATGTCTGAATGGAGTTTAACGAGCTACTATAAACCGTATGTAAGTAATAATTCATTTGTCGAAGGAATTTATGTTGCTTGAAGATAATCCCTTGGCCGGTCAGTCTACTTCATTCGGGTGCAATACTTTGCGTAACTTATCTTGGTTTAGGTGGCGCGTTACGACATAGATTTTCTCCATATTTGTTGCATTACGCTTAGTTAAATATCCGGCAGCAATGACGTGGTTTTCTATGTATGGCACTGCGGCGTTGTGTGGTATTGGCTTTACTATGAGTCTTTTTGTTGGTTCTCTAGCGTTCGAAGAGACGGGCGTGAATCTTCTATTTGACGAGCGATTAGGTATCCTTATTGGCTCGCTTGTTTCGGGAATCGTTGGTTATGGGGTTTTGCGCTTGAGTCTACGGTCTCTGACTGATAATACTCCTTGCGCCGCGCCATAATATTTTGTTGTTAAATTCGAGTTACTGTCTTAATTGGATTCCTGAATTCAACTTGTAAGTGCAATTTTTTAGGAAGATGGCCAACTGGTATAATCCACGCCATTTTCTGACCAAAGGAAATTGCTAATGATTTATACACAGTTGACCGAAATAGAACGATACCAGA
>JBLIMQ010000023.1:0-40937 GCA_047638775.1 Flavobacteriales bacterium | reverse complement strand
CGCTTAACCTAGGGGTTATCCCTTTCGGCCCATGACTCGGGGCTTCGGCGGCTCGCTACGCCTTACCGAATAGAGGACTTACACCTCCAATCTTTTCGCCAGCTTAGCTTGGCGCACTGGGTGTCCCTGCATTTTTATCATGTATATTTATGAGTAAGAAATTTGATATTTTCTACACACTCATCAAGAATGCCACGGACATCAACGTCAACGCAGCATCCTTGCAACTATATCTGTGAAGTTATTAGTTAGGGAAGCCTGGAACATTCACCAACGCCGTATAAATACCTGCACGCAAACACTCTTTTGCACCACACATTCTCGGAACGTCACCGTCCATAGGGTCCGTTAAAGCGGTTATAAATAGCGTCTTACCGTCGTCACCACCAAAAGCTACGTTAGTGACAATATGAATACCCGGCACTTCGATTTGGCCCACTTCAGCGTCATTACGATCAAGCACAACAACAACTTGGCCATCTTTTCTTTCCGCTAATTCTCGGGTTGTTGTTACATAAAGATTACCCGCACAATCTTTACCCATGCCATCAACAGCCGTTGTTAAAATTTGTTTAGGATTTGAAAGATGCCCGTGATCGAGTGTAAAGGACCACAAACCTTTTAGGCCCGCAACAAATAAACGATTTTGATTAAGACTTAACATAATGCCATTAGGTTTATCTCGTAGCGCAGGTACAAGTTCCGTGGCTGCCGTTGCATTAAGTTGACCTTCAGGATTAACGCGATAAATACGTTGCCCAACTTCCTCTGTACCCGGCGCGCCGCCCCCCTGGGTAATAGCGCGATCAACGTTGCTGGGAGTATCCCAGTTTGGGTCAGTGAAATAAATCGTCCCGTCAAACGCTACGGTAAGGTCGTTCGGTGAATTGAAACGCTTATCCTCATATTCGCCTGCAATCAGCTCAACTTCTTTAGATTGCCAATCTATTTTGGACACACTGCCATCACTATGACGAACGGCAATTAAATTGCCATTAAAATCTACGGCTAAACCATTGGTACCAGCGATGGTATCGTCTAACCAAACTTTTGGTGCTTGGCCGGGCTGCCAACGCCATATAGTTGTTTGATTTGATAAGACAAAGCCGTTTTCGTCTGGCGCGAGAGCACCAATATTCGAATAATACAGTGCGCCATCATGCCACACAGGCCCCTCTACATTATTAAAACCTTCATAGTTAAGAGGAATATCACTAACACGCTCAAGTGTAATATTTCCTATATCAAGTGTTAAGGCTTCTGAGCCTACAGTACAGTACTGCGCGTTTCCGTTCTCACTTGCCAGTTCAGTTTTTACTGTTGGCTCTTTAGCGTCCGAACAGGACGAAACTAGAGTAGCTAAAATACACAATGATAGTAATTTCCGTGCTTGCATCTTTATCCTCACAACTTTATCAATAAGCCCGTGTTTGGGCCAAAGTGTATTGAGCGACTATCGCTCATTTACCGGTTCGATTAAGGCATAGACCCAATCGTTCTATTTAACGCCATACTATAATAGATAGAAGGCAATACATAAATTAAATAATGCGACATAGTCCCTATATATCCAGCCCCTAAAACTCAACGATCTTACGTCAAAACCGAATTCGACAAGCTTTATACCATTGCGACGGCACTGCGCCATGCGGTACCTATCAACTTCTACTACTACTACTACTACTACTACTACTACTACTACTAACTATTATCAGCTGCTAGCACCAACTATCAACAACCCTATATTTTCACCGTGAGAAATTTGGCGCATAAGCTATCAAAGAAAGTTAAATACCATTTATATAGTCAATACCTGTATTTAGGGATTTAAATGTTAATCTACCCCTTATACACATTTGCGACTCGTGACTTTCACTATAAAACATCCCTTACTTAACCCTTTATTCTAAATAGTCCCTAGCTGCAGCGCCTTATTAAGAAGACTTAAGCCGGTAACTCAACCAAATATGCACAACATGGGTGTGAGATAGGTGTGAGATAGCTCACATAATTTCATATCAATTAACACTTTATAACCACTATTAACAACATCTATCGCGCTATAAACCGATAATCCAAACAAACAGACACCGGCGTTTGTCGACTTTAAAACCAATACGCTAAAAGAAAGTGGTACACATTGAATTGGCACACTAAGGGGAGTGAGACAAAATTAGAACAAGAACCGTCAAATGAAATTCACACTAAAAACTTTTGACGACAGCAGTTATTCCATAATGACATAATTGTCGGTAGCGCTTTTACGATCCTATCAAAATGGCACAAATCGTTAATTCCACCAAAAACTTGATTGTTAAGTATTGTTAACACCTGACAACTAACATTGAAATCGCCAAAACATACCTACGCCAGAAATAATAATACGCTAAACAAAGAGACTACGCGACGTTCGCTGGTATTCGTTAGAGGCCGGTGCCACAATAAAGAAGAATAACTCAGGTACGTCAACGCGTATATTTAGGCAACTGTTAATAAAATAGGACATTTAGAATTTTAAACTTAGCGTTTTAGAATACGTTCATTGGCTTGTCAAAAAATATTCCCAATATATTCCGAAAACAACCCGAAAACATCTCCAACAGTTCCCAATACCTGCAGCAGAACTACAACCGAAACGTTCACCTTAGAAAAACTTACAAGTTCCTTCATAAAATATCGCCTGCTCAGCACTTCATTATTCCAAATAGAAATATACATATACTGAGAAGATTAATGAATTATTGCCATTATTTTAACGTCACACTCATCGTTTACATTTACCGGTAGATCGCTTTAAATACTTTTCGCTTATAGGCAAAAGCGTCTTATGGATAAGCACTCTGCGAGGGCCCCGCAAATCACTTAAGGATGAACCAAAGACAATCACGAGAACTCTCGTGACTAATAAAAAGAAAAACTTTGAGCGACGTAAATATAAAAATGAATAAAAATAAAGAACTACGCCATAAATATAAAAATGTAATACGCGGTTGTATCGCAACGGCTATTTTAACGAGCGCTGCAATTTCAAGCGCAAATACACCCTACAACGGCAACGCTTTTAGTATTCCAGGCGTAATAGAATCCGAGCAATTTGACTTGGGTGGCCAAGGTTCTGCGTATAACGATTTTTCTTCTGAAAATACAGGTGGGCAGTTTCGTTCCGAAAGTGTGGATATTGAAGCAGCATCATCGGGCGGCTATAACATTGGCTGGTTCGAGCCAGGTGAATGGCTTGAGTATACGGTGATTGTTAATACAAGCGGCAGCTACAACATTACATCTAACATATCATCGCCGAGCAACGGCATAATACAATATCAATTCACTGGCTCTACAAATATAAACTCTGCTGAAGTTTCCTTCGGTGGAACAGGCGGCTGGCAAAACTGGAGCAATTCTCCCAGCACTGTCGTAGACCTGAACGCGGGTGAACATATATTGCGTGTACTACAAGTAGGAGGCGGCTATAACCTTAACTCGGTTCAATTAAGCTCTCCATCTGGAAGTACGCCAGAAGCTTACGCGGGATATACCGGTCAATACGCAGGCTTTAGTTTAAAGCTTGACGAGCGATTCGATAGCTTTGACGAAAGTGTATGGCGCAAAGGCGATGGAGCCGTAGGAGGTGAATCCGATTGTCGATTCCAGGATAACGGAGTACAAAACGAAAATGGAATTTTAAGTTTAATCATCCGGAACGAGTATGTTGCTTCTAGTTGGTCTGACGATCATCAATCTTGGAAAGGCGCGTACAATTATTCCTGTGGTGAATTGCGTACAAGACCAGACAAAAGAATTCGATACGGACGAATCGAAACACGAATGAAAGCACCCGCTAGAGAGATCGCCTCTGGATATATCTCCTCTCTATTTACATATAGAAATGAAGGATCACCTCGAGAATGGGAAGAGATTGATGTTGAACTCGAAGGCGGACGTCCTGATAAGTTCCAAGCAAATTTAATTTATGGTTTTAACGCTAATGATTGGAATGCCACCCGACAGTGGGGTGCTTGGGAACATAAAATTGATGTGGGACCTGTTGATGCATGGCGCGTATTTGCCATTGAGTGGACACCAAACAGCATTAAGTGGTTTATTGATGGTGTGCATGTAAAAACACTTAGTCAAGATCAATTAGATTGCAATCCTTCGTGTCAATACCCGCAAATTAATCCGACACCAATTCCCGATGACCTTACGGAGCTGATGATGAACTTTTGGATTCCGAACGATTCAATTCAAAACTTTTTTGGAGGAAATAAATCAAATAATGCTTACCCCATGACGACTCAATACGATTGGGTTAGGATTTACCAATTAGATAGCGAGCCACTGCAAAACTGGTAGATAATTTTAAATTGGTTTCCTAGTCAAAGGATCTGACCGGGAAATCAATTACTGGCTCTTAACTCAACAATTACTTACTCCTTGCCTATCAAAATTGGCGTCTCCCGCAGGGGCGCATGCCTGCTCTTCACCTTCATATAAATAATACTAGCTTCTTGATTAATATATATATTTCAGTCCTAGCCTTTCTGCGCTGACATTTCGTATTGCATGTCTCTTGTCTTCGATTATCATTTATGTTTTAGTAAACCAATAACAGCTAATGTAAGTCGGCTCACTGTGTCAATTGGCACTACCAAACACGGATGCTCATATGAATTACTTTATACGCTCAGCGGCCTTAGCCTCATTCTGTATACTTTTACTCGGATGCGGCGGTAGCAGCGGGAATAATAACGACCAATTTACCCCAAACAATGTAAATGTACCCGTATCTGGAACCCCCACACAAGTTACACTCGGTTCCAAGCCCGAAAATCTAGTATGGGTTTCAGCCGCAAGTAGCCAAATAGTAGAAAGCAATTCATCTAACGCCAATGTTCTAACTCTTACTGATTCCGAGTTTGATGACTATAAACCCGTTTATTCACCAGATGGGTCCATGATTGCTTTTTTTAGAGTTTTTGATTACCAAGACTTTAATGTTAATAGTTGGTTAACAAAAATATGTGTCATTAATAGCGATGGCACTGGTTTCAGAGAACTCACCACTGCAGCCGATACCAATTGGAATCCAATGTGGACACGCGATGGTACAAATCAAATCATATTTACCCGCTTGGAAAACCTATCACCCTTTCTAAGCAGTGTTTATCGCGTCGACCCTAATGCCGATATCGGCGATGCATCACGTATATCTTCACCCAGTTTTGGTGAATTTTCCTATAGCGGATTACAAGATGGTCGAATTTTTGTTCGACGCTGGAGCTTTACGGCTGGATTCAGTTATCACTTACTTAGCCCAAGTGAAAACAACCCCACATATCAAGCCTTCAACCTAGACTCCAGTACGTACATACATAAGGTCAGTATATCGCCCAGCGAAGATAAAATTGCTTATATGAAGGTTATTGGTAATTCAGCAGGTAATACTTTTCAAAATGCCGTCATTGCCTATGCGGATATTGATACAAACACGATGATGATAACCAACGAAAAAATCATTACACCATTCGATAGCAACACTGCATATTGGTACCCTGCATGGACAGCTGATGAAAGCCATATCCTATATGCCTATACTGAAAACTTCAGTGACATCAATGCAATAGGAGATATACGAGCTTTCAATCTACAAACGGAAGAGACTTCCATTATATCGTCACAGCCAGGTTTAGATTATCGTTACCCGAATGTTAAAGGCGTTGTAAAGTAAGCCGCACTAGAATAACGTTTATTGACAACAAACCGCTACGCGCACCTAAGTGAGAATAGTTTATGGCGGCTATAATCTAGCCGCCGAATCACGACAATTTTCGTTAAGACGCCGTCGAAGGATAAAAAACATCTTGATGGGTATAGACATGTTCATTTACCTGCCCTGCATTGGGTACGACCTGATGCCCAATCAATTCAAGCTTTGAATTTGATTTTGAGCCACGGCATACACCAACCCAATTCCCAACCGATCCCAAAAAATCCCAATGTACCGAAAACGAAACCGCCGTCACATTACTACGCTCCTCACTTTTGGCTTTTGTATTGACAACACCAACCACCGTGTATTGAAACGAATCAATCTTAGGTGAAAGCTGAAAACTCCCAGACATTACACCTTTTTCTATTTTATTAACCGTAAGTGTGGAACCTAATGCATTTCGCCAAGTACCCGATACATCGTCACAGGTAGCCGATAACGAAGGGACAGAAAGCGTACAGAGTACGATCAGCATAACAACACAGGATGAATTTTTCACGATAGCCTCAATAGTTGTATCAGAATATGAAACCCTTATAGCCCCAAATAATAATGGTGCGAAGCCAAAGGTTTCTAAAAGAAACTCAGCGTACCGCAGGTAATCACATATTTTTTTTAATTACGTTCGATCGACGTTTTAATGCGTTAAACGGCTCTTGTGTTGCGCCACCCCCTCCTAGGTATCGATAAATCAATAGACTGTAAACGGCTTAAGTAGCTCCTCTGCGGCCCTTTACAACTGATCTGCACTTACACTATGGTTCGCTGCCCGCTCAGAAATTGTTACCCTAGGACCACTATGCCTTTTACCATCCACAGTATCTAGCGCCCAATTTCAGTCCTGCGCTCGCAAGTACTGATACGAAACGCACGGTCAATGATACTTGATTACGCTACCGATACTGGACTGGACTGGACTGGCATCAACACTATTCAACTTTTTCGCCCGCGGAATCAACTGTGCCTTCTTGACGCTTATCCTACTTTTTTGTTGACTACGACAACACTTACAAGGGGCTCCACCTAAATACCTGCAGGCCCACATATGACGGTGAATTTTTTCATACTCTGCGAGTGTTCTCACTCACCCGCCAATACAAATACCAGTACTGATACTGAATTTTTCTGAACGCTCTTCTGAACGCTCTTCTGAACGCTCTTCTGAACGCTCTTCTGAACGCTCTTCTGAACGCTCTTCTGAACTGTCATCTTAACTGTCATCTTAACTGTCATCTTAACTGTCATCTTAACTGTCATCTTAACTGTCATCTGAACTCTGTTCTTAGCGTAGTTTTTTGCTCCCTCCGACATTTTTCATGTCATCGTTGTTCTCTCAAACTAACCTCAGCACATCACCGTTCAAAATATTTATCGATAACCCTACGTTTCCACATCATTGTAGCGCTCGGCTATCACAGATTTACTCATTCAATCGTTTAGAAATCAATTGCTTCAAAAATACATTACTTCAGCAATTCTTCGTTGCTTGAAAGCTCTTTTCTTTAGCGTGAAAATCTGGCATCGTTGTTTAACGGATAGAATCAACATGCTTCTGACATTTCTGTATATCTTGCCGTAAAAGGAGAATACATGCCTAGCTTCCACGACTACGTTGGATGAGACTCTTCGAATTTAATCCATGTTATATTCGCTAACGATGCCTATATTATGGTCATCTTTTCATACGAATAGAAGTTCAAGCGCGGCAGAACTTACGGGCACAACTTACCGACAGCACTTTCCGACAGCACTTTCCGACACGTGAAAATGGAAGGATAAAATATTCTTTCGCACGAACTAACCATTAAATTCTTTTAGGGAGATTATTTCAATGCCAGATTTTAAAAATAAAGTAGTACTGATAACCGGTGGCACTTCTGGTATAGGGTTAGAAACAGCCCGTAAGTTTGCGCAAGAAGGCGCGAAAGTCGTTATTTCAGGACGTAGTAACGAAAAAGGCGAGGCGGCTGAACTCATGCTAAAAGAAGAGGGTTTTTCCGTCAATTTTGTCCAAGCAGACTCATCATTAGATCAAGACACTAAACGTTTAATCAACACAGTAGTTAGCTTACATGGTCAGTTAGATATTGCTTTTAATAATGCGGCCATTGGTGGCGAAATTGCGCCATTACATCAACAAAAAGAAGGAGACTGGGACGATGTGATTAACGTTAATTTAAAAGGCGTATGGTTATCAATGAAGTACCAATTGCAGCAATTTCTTAAACAGGATAAACCCAGCGGCTGCTCAATTGTTAATATGTCTTCTGTGTGGGGAGTAGGCGCAAGTGATTTCGGTGTGTCCCCGTATATCGCAGCCAAACATGGTGTTATAGGTTTGACAGAAGCTGCCGCACTTGAATACGCTAAATACAATATTCGTGTTAATTCAATATGCCCGGGCTGGGTCCACACCGGTGCAAATGATGCTGTGTTGCAAAATGAAGATTTTAGAAGGGATATATCTAAACACCACCCGCTAAATCGTTTGGGTCAATGCGAAGAAATCGCATCAGCAGTATTATGGTTATCAACCGTTGGCGCCGGTTTTGTGACTGGACACTCTTTAGTTATTGACGGTGGCATATCGGCTCGCAGGTAAAGTAATTTTAGTTATCTCACTTAGAGCAATGGCTTATTTTTAATCGCCTAGGGAATCAATAAATTACACATATTATTCCATCCGATATTTATCGCCCATCGGCTCTAAAAGTATTGCCCATTCTGCGCAACACCTTGAACGGCCCACGTTTGTTTAGGGCGGTGGTGCGACTTACTAAAAATCTTGCAGACAGATTCGTAGGGGTCGCCACCAACTTCTTTACGTGGGCATAACCACGTCTAGCTCTTTTATTTTAACTAAACCAATTTATGATGACGCGACGATAAGTCGCAATATAAATGACTCAACCTACCCCGAGAACGAAAACACTTTACGGGTGCAATATAGTCATTCTGAATGTTTTGATGTTTTGATGTTTTTAAAAGCACTAAAATTGCTATACCGTAAACACAATCGCTATCAAAGCCGTTGCGTAATGGAAACGGTTCAGATAAAAAACAACCATGTTTTTCATTCTATCCTTTTTTGTCGCTACCCACTGTATCCATGCGGGTACACTTACCCTCCACTTACTACGTATACACTGGAGGTATTTTTGAGCTACAAGCACAAGCACAAGCTAAAATAATGAATATACTCGCCCAATAATTCACGCCATAAAATAACAAATAACGACATCGCTATTAATTCAATGATAGACGGAAAAATCATACTCCTAACTGCGATAGCGTTATCATGCGTTCATCGTCTCGTCTTGTGAATAATTTTGTGTAGAACAGTCTATACTCTAAAGATGTTCTACATGCCACGTAACCTGAATGAACTATAAGTATCCAATACTGGGATCAATTGAGTCCGACAAAGCCTTTGGCGGTTTGTGTAAAAAGCGTTTAGCAATCTCGACAATAACTGGTTCTATTTCAGTGTTTGTTGCATTGCTGAGTAACGCTGCGCATAGCAATCAAGACAAGCCTTTATTCCAACTTAGCCTTGAAGAACTCATGGGTTTAAAAGTTGTAAGCGCGGCCTCGGGTTTTGAGCAAGGCCTTGATCGTGCACCAGCCTCCGTTACTGTTGTCACTCAAGAAGAGTGGCAGGCCATGGGTGCGCGTACACTATCAGATATTCTCAGCTATGTTGGAGGTGTTCACAACAGCCCAACGACAACCGGTATCGCTACTACAAAATTTAGCATTCGTGGGATCGCTGGAACCTGGGGACAACAAGTTAAAATAATGCTTGATGGTCAGCCCCTTAATAATCATCAAGATAGCGGCTCTTTGCGCGGTTTGCGACTACCCCTGCAAGGTCTAAAGCAAATCGAAGTTGTTCGTGGCCCTGGCTCCGCTATTTATGGTGCCGATGCCTTTGGCGGCGTCATTAACCTTGTTAGCGATAAAGGCGAGCGCAACGACAACAACGTTTACCTTGGCGCAGCATCGTGGAATACGCGTGATGTCGGATTGCGAATTTCAGCTAAAACTGACGCACTTCGTTATAGTGTTGACTTTAACTATCAACACTCCGATGGCGACGATAGCCGAATAATAGAAAGTGACTTACAAAGTATTTTCGATCAAGGCTTGGTGACAGAGGCGTCCCAAGCGCCCAGCGCCTTTGGCAGCCAGTATGAAATATATTCCCTGAATAGCCATTTGGCCTGGGGTAACTTCGATCTAAACGCCTATCATTGGGACAATAGAAACTTTGGTTTTGGTGCGGGCGTCGCACTCGCACTCGATCCCAGCGGCGCAGGAAAATCAAGGCAAAGTTTGGCCGGCCTGTCATATGATTTTGCAAATACACTTGGCGCACCTGGCGAGCTAAAACTCCACTACAACTTTAAGTATCAATCGACTCAATCTTTTCTACACGTATTCCCGGCAGGAACAACGTTACCCATTGGCCTAGACGGCAATATTAATTTTGTCGCACCTCAGGGAATCACCGAATTCACAGATGGATTTATTGGCACTCCAGCGCAAAAGTCAACTAAACAATCACTCCGCGTTGAACATTTATTTACCTCCGGTAGCCACACTTTACGCTGGGAACTTGGCATAGAAACCATCGACCTAAGAACAAGCGAAAGTAAAAACTTTGGCCCTGGGATTCTCGATGGCAGCCAAGCTACCGTTGACGGAACACTAACCAATGTTAGCGACACTGAATACATTTATTTAGGTGATCAAGAGCGCGAAACACATTTTTTATCACTGCAAGATCAATGGAGTATTTCTGAAAGCCTACAATTCACCTTAGGCTTACGTCGCGATCGCGTAAGCGATTTTGGTAAAACCACAAACCCGAGAATCGGCGTGATTTGGAATGCCAATGATTGGCTAGCGGTCAAAAGCTTTAGTGGAACAGCGTTCCGTGCACCATCGTTCGTCGAACTATACGCAAAGAATAACCCCGCTACGCTGGGAAACGACAACTTAAAACCAGAAACACTTAGAATGGATGAGTTCGGACTGAGTTTTGACTTCACGGAACGCGCAAAACTATTGAGTAAAATTAATTTTTACCGCTATAAAGCAAATGACATTATCGAAACCGCAGCACGTCCAGAGGATGATGCACAACAAGTACAAAACATTAGCTTACAACGCGGCCGTGGTGTTGAATTTGAAGCGCATTGGCGTCCCCAATCCGCATTTGATTTGAAGTTCACCTGGTCGCGGCTAGATAGCAAGGACAGCTACGGCGATGCCGTAATCGATGAACCTCACACCCTGGTTAAATTAACGACTAGCTATAACCCCACACCCAATATAAGTGTATTTGCAGGTATACGGCATATCGGCGACCGGTATCGCGCAATCGAAGATACCCGTGACGGCGTTGATGATTACAATCTAGTAGATATCAACTTTAATTTCGAAAAGCTATTGATTGAATCACAAGTAGCACTACGTATTGACAACATTTTCAATACTGACGCTCGAGAGGCCACCAACACCAGTATTGCCAATGACTTTCCTCTGGAAGAACGAAAAGTATCGGTCTATTTAACTGTACCACTTAATTAGTGGCCATCCATAAATGGCTCGTCGCAAGCGAAGATAAATATTGTCAGATTAGCGCTATAGATACAGCGCCTGCTTATTGCAAGTAACTAGATCTAGCGCTACGAAGATGGCCGTTTAGGCCTCTGCGCAGTAGAGACCTACTTGTGGATGGGCGCCAATTGGATCTCGCTTACCGTCCCCCTCGCTGATCTCATCGTAACCCGCCACTACGAGCACTATTTAGTATTCAGTATTCAGTACCCTATATATCACTTCGGGAGCTCTCGCAGGGCCGGGCCGCTATAGCGAATATCATCGCATTTTTGCGGCAAGAAACTATTCCCGCAATGCTGCCCAACTTGACTACGATAGGCTCCAATTGCGCCTCCAGCAATGATAACCACACCGATGCGATAACCGTCATCCGGCGTGAATTTTTGATCCAGCAAGAATGCGTCCGAATAACCCCCGATGTTCCATTGTAATTTATAATGTTTATAAATATATTCAGCAAGTTTAAACGCAAATTCCAAATACACACCACGCTCTATTCCGAGGTCATTCTGTAATTTTTCGAGCGGCTCCAAACGTTCGTCTTTTTTCTCTATAGGGCGCGCAAAACCTACAACTATCGGTATGTTATTTCGATTTAAATACGGTGTTAAAGCTTTCGAAAAATCACCGCTTAACTGGTACCGAGCATAAATATCCTGTAGTGATGTCATCCCTTTGTAGCGTGAAAAACTACCACCGTATGCGCGCGAATCGGCCGCTAATTGCGCGGCACAAATAGCCGAAGCTGGCTTACATCCCATGTCCGCTGCGTAAGCTGCAATTTGGTTACACCAGATCCTCGCGTCGGGGTAACTCACCCCCATATTTAATTTTTCTAACCAATCAGCAACGTTGCGGTCGACTAGCCGCCCTGTCGCATTCAACAAATATACTTGCATATACGAAGACGAGGGCATTAATTCCTCAAAGAGTTTATGCCCTTCAATCACGACTTCTTCGCCATGCCAGTGCCCAACATGATTAAAAATAGTAGTGTTTCGTTTGTCCCAGTAGCTGTGGCTCATAGTTCTTCCTGCCCTTCGTGGCACGAAGGTTTATCATCTTTGCGACGTATATATTTATGCTGCGCGTCATCTAACATGGGTATAGCCGTTATAGGTTTATGCGTTTGCTCTAACCCATGCGCGGCAATTCCGGGCGCACAGGCTAACTGAAACAAACACCCAGCCTCGCGAGCAGGAATACCCAGTTCACACATTACGGCCGCGGCCATACCCGTTTTTAACAAACCTAAATCATGCGGTGCCAATGCCTGACAAAGACCTTTCACCCAATGAATATACGGTGTTCTTTTATCTGAAGATTCACCAAACACAACTTCGGCTAAACTACGACAGTGCTCATCAATCGAACCGTATTGATTGCCAAAACCTGGATAGAGATGAAGTTCACCTTCGTCCCTATCTATGCTTGTAGCTTCATTTAACAATGTATCGGCCACAACCTTAGATGCATCTGCACCAAAATTTTTCTGAATAAAAATAACGGCCGCCTCGACCTCTTGCGCGCCGTTGTGTTCGCCACTCAATACATTCAAGCCAATCGGCAATAGGTTTCCACTGTTTGTTTTACTAACGCCGGCCACCATGGCCGCCCTTACTGCAGGATGACGTGGCCCAAGATTCATCAATGCGATAAAAAGCCGTTCTACTAATGCTGTTTTTTCAACACTGGGCAACTCCCCAGAGAACAGCAGTAAAAGTGTTTCGGCATAGCTCTTGTGTTTAACCAATTCAAGGCTCGAATAGCCATACATATAAGATGCTTTATTCACATAAGGGTTAGAATCTGAAGGCACTTCGTAACAGATTTTTGTTTCCGTTTTATTGACATAAATAAAATTGGATTCACTTGTTATTTCGTTGCTAGGCGGTTTAGTAGGTTTCATACAATATCCATAGTGTCGGCTGTCGCTATACCTGAAGGTGACTATCTATACCCATCATCTATTTCAGGTCAGATCAAATCTCAGGTCACAAGTCACAAGTCACAAGTCACAAGTCACAAGCGAGCGTCAATACTTATCCGTTGGTGAATGACCATAATGCCACGGACACATTTATCGGCTCAACTAATATGATTCCACCTTACCAAGCGCGCCAAAATTTAACAGGCACAAGATTTCTACTCTTAACTTACAAAAAAGGCGTTTTAGGCCGAAAACACCAAAATACCGTGCATTTGTTCGAATAAATTTACGCAGGCATACCAAAAACCAGTCTTTTAGTCATAAATCTTCAAGTATGCGTTACTACGTAAGCCTATTCACTTAAACGTTTTTTTAACACTATTTGATAACGCAATCATATGGACGATTTACCTCACCACTCTTAGTTAAGCTGGTCGCGAGTAGTGTATTTGTGCATTACTAATAGAACACTCGATAATTTTAATAATAATAGATAACACGGAGTCTTAATGATTATGAAGAGCGCAACCACCACACCCATAGTATGGAAAAGCCTAAAACAAGCCATGCTGGGCTTAGGACTTATTAGTGCCTGCGGCTTAAGCTATGCCGACGTAGCTCCACTAACCGTAAGTGGCAACAAGGTCCTGGTTGGCGGCCTAGAACGCCCCATAGCGGGAAATAGCCTGTTTTACAGTAATGTCGAGGAAGGAGCGAAATTCTACAACGAAGGTGCGATCGCCTTCCTAAAAGAAGATATGGATTCCAGCTTAGTCCGTGCATTCATTGTTGCAAACTCTGACTTCTCTCCTTCGACAAACTTTATAAACGATCCGCAACGTAATCTTGAGCTGGCCAGAGCCGCTGCAGACGCTGCGATCGCAAATGATATGTACGTGATATTCACCTGGTTTAGTGAAGATGCCGCGGGCACCGAGCAAGATGCCATTCTATTTTTTAGTACACTGGCGTCTGAGTATGGGCATTTAAACAATGTTATTTATGAGATCTACTCATCGCCCGGCGTAGGGATTGATTGGTCAACACAAATCAAACCTTACGAAGAAACGGTACTTTCCGCACTTCGTGAAATAGATCCGGACAACTTAGTTATTGTCGGCACGCCAAACTTCTCTACTAACCCCGATATAGCCGCGCAAGACCCAATTACTGACGTGAACTTGTCGTATGGTTTTAGTATTCTTATTAACGACACCGACACTATTGCGGCGCAAACATCGAATGTAGTGCAAGCTATGGACGATGGTGCAGCCGTTTTCGCATCCGACTGGTTCTTTTTCGATAACAGCCCAGGTATCCCATCCCATTTTGACGACTTAATGGATTTCTTCGCTGAACAGAAGATTAGCCACGCCAACTTCGCTGTGTCCGATCAGGCCGGTAACCCATCGGCCATGCTTGAGCCCGGCGCGATGGTAACAGGCGGATGGAGCAGCTATACCGAAAATGGTCTAGCCCTTAAGTCGACGTTATTATCTTGGAATGAGCGATTTGAAAACATAGGAGACTGCAGCATATTAGAACTGCCGCAGAATCTTCAAGCTGAACATTTTTGTTCTGCTGAAGGCATATCGGATGCGATCATTGATCAAGCCCCGTCCGATCGCCCAGACACCATTATAATGGCTGATAACGATACACTTACCTTTGAAGTAACAAACCCCAAAACTGTACTTTACGACATCTTCTATCGGGTAGGTGCATTATCGTGGGGTAAAACGCTTCAGCTAGAAAACGTCAACACGGGAGAGATTTATCAAACGATAAATGTGCCCAATTCGGGTAATTTATTTGCGTTTAATAAGGTAGGAAGCTCAGTCGAAATACCCCAAGGACGACATACACTTCGTTTGCGTGCCATAAATTCAAGCCTTAGTATCGACTCATTTAGTATTAGCATACCTCACTGCTCAGAGCGCGCCTGCCCTGAGTTGACGCTGATAGAAGCGGAAGACTTTGTACAAATGCAAGGCGTGCAAACTGAGACTACAGACGATGTTTTGGGCGGCGACAATGTAGGATGGCTAGACTCGGGCGACTGGATGATATGGAATCTAGACCTTCCCCAGAGCAGCACTGGAAACTACGCCGTTAACTATCGTATTGCTGCAGAAGGTCATGCCGGGCGCCTTAAACTAGAGCAAGCTGGCGGCGGCTTTACCTACGGTGAGATTGCTATTGCGCATACTGGCGGCTGGCAAAACTGGGCAACCGTTACACATATGGTAGAGATACCCGCAGGTGAAGATAGTATCGCGATAGCCGTTATGGAAGGCGGGTGGAATTTAAATTGGTTCCAGGTTGAGGCCATTGATATTCCTAGTCCAAGTCCAAGTCCAACTCCAAGTCAAAGCCCTACGCCTACGCCTACGCCTACGCCGAGCATTTGCGACGGTGTAACTGTTTACCCGAATTGGCTACATAAAGATTGGAGTGGCGGTGAGAATACGCATGTGAATACCGGAGAACAAATGGTTCATATGGACAAATTGTATGTCGCCAATTGGTACGCCAACACCGTTCCTGGGAGTGACGCGTCATGGAGCTTTGTAGACGATTGTAACGCTGAATAAATTAACTAAAACTTAGAAGAATCTTAACTACTACTCTGGCGCCTCTAAATCGAATACTCGATATTAAACATTCGAATTTAGAGGCCGTCTTTATCTTTCATAATGTCAGATTTAACGAACACCGCATTAACCACACAGATATCGTTTTTAGTCAAAATCGGCACTTTACAGCCTAAATTGGCATTTCCAAAATCAGCACGATTTTAATCGAAACTGTTTTAATCATATCTTATATTCAGCACTCTTAATCGGTGTTTTTCTAGACAGAACCTCTCTAGCGGTAATTCTCTAGCGGTAATTCTCTAGCGATAATTCTTTAGCTGATAATTTTTAAGCAAATATTCTTATCGGTACATTTTATTTGGCACTTTTCAAATCGATACTTTTAAATTCGGCACTGTTCAAATCGCGCTTTTAACCTGTGATTTCAAAATCGATACATTTAGATTCGGCGCTTTATAAATCGATATTTCATACGTTTAACCCACACCCTAAATCAGATTCACTTCAACATTTCCCGCTTTAACCTTCGCTCGCAAATCACACGACCCTGTGCCATTTCGCCAATTACTTTTTGATCCCACTAAATTAGTACGTGAATTATTAATCATATTCCCAGCATTATTCGCTGAAATCTGCGTATTACCGGCAGCCGCCTCTAATTCAACCGTTGAAACTAAGGACTTATCCGAAACAATATTTATATTACCCGCCGCAAGTGTTACGCCTAAACAGCTAGTTACATTTTTAATATGTAAATTTCCAGCCGACAAATCGATATTAGTGGCGCTATTTTCTGGAATAAAATAATGGAATTCGAGTTTAGCGTTATAATTATTTTTCTTATACGCAGTATTCGTCGAAACAACATAATGCTCACCGGATTTATTTATTGTTAGCGCTAGATTGTCAATATAGTACGTACATTTTAAATTATTCTTGGGGCATGTCGCTGTCAATTCCGCACGAAAAATGTCGCTTTTCACACCTTCTATAAACACATTACCAGGCGGAATTTTAAAATCCATTGTTCCCGATGACGGGATCTTAGCTGAAAGATGTTTACCTGCTGAAGATTTTTCCGCTGAACGTTTATCTACTGAACCTTTAACTGTTGACTCCTCAACAGACGGGCTACCACCATAAACCACACCTGCGCTAGCCAGAGATTCGACGATTGATATGGCAAAGGATATGATGATGAAAATTCGTTTTAACATAATTCATACTCGTTATAATTGATAATGGAGTATTCACTTACAAGAGCTATGCCAAGACCTTTTAAAACCCTACAAGCCATTGATTTAATGGGTTATATTTAATGAACGCGAACAATAACATCAGAAAACTAGCTGTCAAAAGTGTCCTTTAATTGCGTCCATTCCACTCACCGGACACGCAGGCACTTTTTCAAGTAACGAAATACCACGCTAACTGGACGGCCAAATCTAGTGCGTCACTACAGATCTGTAGATCCAAAGAATAATCATCCTATTTGAAATACACGCGTTTTGAACCACAATAATTATCTTGAACGAATACACCCTCAACAAAGACAAATAGATCGCGCAGCGCGGGGTTAAATATTAGCATTGACTGTTTTATGCATAAATATCAAGAACTTCAATTATTCTTGACGTTGCCCTTCCCAGCGCCGAAACTCCGTAGGACTCATACCAACATGCTTACGAAACAAACGCCTAAACACGGTTTCATTTGAGTATCCAAATGCCATAGCAATACTATTGATTTGCTCACTACTCGTTTGCAGCAAGGTTTTTGCCATATCCATACGTACACGATCCATAAATAATTTTGGTGCTTCACCACTAAGTTGTTTTAATCGACGGTGTAGCGTGCGCTCAGACACCGCCAAGGCTGACGCAAGCTCGACGGTACTTAAAGGCTGACTCAAATTTTGTCGCACTTTTTGTTCGGCTTCAATTAGGAATGGGTCCGCCGACATTAAATGTCCCTGGGGAATATACCTATCCTGTGAATTTGGCACCGCGTCCACTACGGCAAAATCAGCCGCCCTATTGGCCGCGTCATTTCCCGCCAAGGAGCGAATCATTCTTAAGCTAATATCAACCCACGATAGAGGCCCGCCGGAAGTAATAATGCTCCCATCTTGAACTAATGCACTACCCCAAGCTGCGTTAGCGTGAGCGAAGCGCCTAGTAAATTCGTAATGCAGCCACCAAGTGGTAGTGCAGCGCCGCTTATTCAATAAACCTGCCTCGCCCAATACGAATGCACCACTACACGAACCGCCCAACAGAGCCCCCTGATAATATTGTCGCCGGAGCCACGTACGACAAGCCTCATCCGTGACGTCAAGCGGCGGTAGCCCATTGGCACACGGCACAAAACCCGGAATCAAAACGCCGTCGCAGTGATCAATATCACTAAGGGCACAATCTGGTTTGAAAGCTCGACCTTGCCCATCCACGATGTCTTGACCACCGACGCTTGCGATAATGACCTTCGGCCGCCAAGGGTCGGGTTCAGACCCAGGCTCGCTATTGTTAACGTGCCCAGCACGACTCTTTGAGTTACCTGGCGAATGTTGCTGACTAAGGTTAGCCAAAGACAGCATGTCTACAATGCCCATCAAACCCGATGGTAACGCTTGGTCGAAGGCCATAATGACCAGGGTATGACAGCTCATATCCGCTCTTTTTGTTGAAGTACAACTAGCTGGCGAATTATGCATCATGAATGTCGAATTCGCCACTCACGGCCCATCGACACCAGCTCTATAGTAGGCGCTCCTTAACACAACCAGAGAATAACCAGAGAATAACCATGAGCCAAGCCAACAAAGCCATCCTAGCCAATATAGAAGCCAAACCATCGCACGCAGCTGATGTAGAGGCCTTACTAAAAAGCGCCATAGATCTAGCTAATCAAGAAGCCGGCACCACTACTTGGTTTGCGTTTAAACTAAGTGATACCCGCTTCGGGATATTCGATACCTTTGCCGACGATGATGGACGAAAAGCACATTTAAACGGAGATATAGCAAAAGCCTTACTGGGCAAAGCCGACGAATGGTTAGCTCAAGCGCCCGACATTTTGATGGCTGATGTACTCGCCGCAAAGTTACCCTAAACTGTTAAAGCATAAATTTTCGCTTCCAAACTGTCCCACAAGCTCCAATTATTGTATCTAACGAGCGCCCTTAACTTAAGGCACGTAACTATGCCTACCCTTATAACTTTGGGGTGCTCATCACGGATACCTAGTCGGTTTAAAAACACAGCGCCCATTTACGCCCAATCTAGGGAAGCTGCATTCGATATGCGCGCTGTGCCACCCACCAAACCCAGCCAATTAACTTAATCGCATCTGAAAGCTAAGAGCCATATATAATACGCAATCAACGACAGTATGGAACTTCCTGCCCTGCATAGGAAAGTGAGCCTAAAAAAACTTAATGTAAATATTCTAAATTTCTCGGAAATAAAAATATATTTCACGAGCATAACAAACACGTTATACAAAAAGGTCGATATGCATAAATACATAATTTTAACAGCTTTTATACTGCTAACTGGATGCGCAGGTGGGCCCGTGCAACTAGACAAAATGACATTCTATACCGCGTTTCAAAATGACGCAGACATCATTCGTTTAAGACACCTAAAATATTATGGGAATTTGATCGAAGAATATCATGATAAAACGGGAACATACCCTTTTATGAGCGAAGCGAATATTCCACTATATGTTTTTGTTGCTAATAAACAACAAATTAACGCGACCAAAGACAAGCCACCGTACCCGACAAAAGAAAGAAGCTTTAAGGATTTCATATCACTCATCGAAAATGAACTTGATCGAGAGATTAATGAATACTATGACCCGCAATATGCCGGAGATTACAAACCTAATTTTTATATCTATATGGCTAATAAGGGAACGTATTTTTTCGCAATACATCAGCATAATAGCTACCCTTTTTCGAATAGTATTGGTAAACATTACAACAAGATTGAGATGTCAAACAAACCAACTGCGCAAAACCGCGCAGTACCTACGTCTAAACTTTTAAGCCACAAAGATTTTGAAGAATACCTAAATGCGCCGGTTACCAAGGAAGGGTTTTTCCAGGATAGAGAATTAAAACATATCCATGAGACAAAGAATTGAACCCATAATAAACCCACAGTAAACCCATAGTAAACCCATTGAAAACACGCAGAATATACACAGAAAATCATCTGCATGATGCCGACAAACCAAACGGAATTGTTAGACTTCTGCCCACGCCAGAATAGTTGTCTGTAGTTACACGGTTGTACAAAGCTTTTATGCCTAGCAAAGTAAGGCATAGTGGCACTCGGTACTGACTAAATGCGTACACAAGCATTATTGCTGCTAGGAGCTAATCAATGAATAATGTAATACTCGAGTCGGTTATAACCTGCCCAGTTTGTAACAAGTCGCGATGTGAAAATATGCCAACGAATGCATGCCAGTATTTTTATCAGTGTACGTTTTGTCAAACAGTAGTCGAACCGAAACAGGGTGATTGCTGTGTATTTTGTAGTTACGGGACAGTGAACTGTCCGCCTATACAAAAGGGCGACTGTTGTGAACCCAGGGCATAATATTACGCGTGCAAAAACCACAAGATACGTTCATTTTTCGCACGGTAGTTTGACGTATAATACGGCAAGACAAAATCAATTTAAAAATCTGTATAATGCGCGATTGAGCGATGACAATTATGTCTAGAGCATTACGGGAAATACCCGGCCGGAGAATGACATACTATGTCTGATAAATTTCGAGTAAGTGAAGCGACTACCCTACTTCCTTTTCTCAATACACATCTAAAAGGCTGGACTCGCAGCAAAATAAAACAACGAATGAAAGCGGGATGTGTAATTCTCAATAGCCAGCCTGTCACGCAACATGATCACGAACTCAAAGCCGGTGACGATATTGAAG
The DNA here is from genome assembly GCA_047638775.1 of Flavobacteriales bacterium. GTDB lineage: Bacteria > Pseudomonadota > Gammaproteobacteria > Pseudomonadales > Cellvibrionaceae > Agaribacterium. The sequence goes on along the minus strand of JBLIMQ010000023.1, from coordinate 20,056 downwards.
TTCGAGCGTGGGCAAAGAACATGCAGCGTGGTGGAACGCCCTCGTTGGAGATATTGTATTCAGACTCCGACATTATCGCTATTAACAAGCCCGCTGGCTTATTGTCTGTGGCAACAACAGATGAAAACAAACGCCACGCACTAGCGATTCTTCGCAACCAGCTCTCACGCGCCAAGCGCCCCGTTAAGCTATGGCCCGTTCACCGGCTCGATCGCGATACGTCGGGCGTATTATTGTTTGCCACATCTCGCGATATGCGCGAAGCCGTTAATGCGGATTGGTCGAATGCTGAAAAAATCTATCTAGCCGTAGTTGAAGGCTGCCCCAATCCAAGTCAGGGGACTATTGACCAGCCTCTAAGAATGGACCCGGACAAGTATCATATGCATGTTGGGCCACACCCAGAAGCCAAGAATTCCATTACACATTTTGAAACCCAACGCACCGTTAATGATCGTTCATTACTTGAAGTTCAATTGGAGACCGGCCGGCAACATCAAATTCGCGCCCATATGGCTTGGTTAGGGCACCCGGTGATTGGCGATCCCCGTTACGGTACAGATGGCCCCCGCATGGGGCTACATGCAGCGCGTTTGAGTATTACACGACCGAAGACCGGCGAGCGACTCACCTTCGAAACGCCGGCACCAAATGACTTTAATGATCTGCTCCGGTAGCAACAGTGCTATCTCACCATGCGCAAGACATAGTGAGTGCTCTGGCCGGATAATTAAACAATTTTGACGTACTTGCTGGTCGACACCAAGCAAGACGGGTGCTATCACTAGCCCATGATAGGCACTGGCTAATTTAAGACTCCAACATGAGACTAATGTAGGTAGAACGTGGGCAGTGCCTGGGATTAGCATAAATCAAAGCGAAGACGGAGCGTAATCGAAAGCTCTATCAAAAGGGCTATCAAAAGTTCTATCGATAAGACCAAGACGATTAATGGACGTTATTAACTCGCGGCAAGACAACGACCCAGAACGGCCCAACTAAAGCACCAAATAAGACAATTTCAACGAGGAGCAGGCTGAACGCCGGCATAGTGCAACAACCAACCTCGTGCTCACCACCAGGTAGCCGCCGCTCATTCATTGCATGCTTGTGAGTGTATAAATCGCCACAATAATACCTACAACGATTACTGATTTAGTCAAAACTACGATTTCTGTTGATTCCAGCGACTAAAGGCGAAATGTTTTGGCCATCAAATACTAAATAGGCCAGTAAAGAGAATTCACCTCACAATGAGAGGCGTCCATATTGGTGCGCCACTACAATGTCGCACCAATATAGCGCACAACTAAAAGAGAGCGACTCCTAGGTGCGGCTATAAAATTCACAAATAGAAAAGACTTTCATCTTACTTTTCAATGACTTACCGGAAAATATGAGTATATGGAAACAATCTGGTTCGAAATTTGCTGTTCTTCAGTATAAATAGAGTGTTTTGGTGCACGCCTAAGGCCTGTACAATCACCGCAAATATGGCTGAGCAGTATAAAAAAGCCGTGTTCGGGCAGTCTTATAATGTGCAGCCCACAACAATTTAATTATTTAGAACAATTCTGGGGACAAAAATGAGCGGAAATACATCTAGGTTAACAGCAATTAATAACATCACTGGTAGATCACCTATCAGCACACAAATGCCCGAGCCTCTTAGCAAAATTTGGGCTTGCGATGTATTTAGTTTGACCACTATGGAAGAATCAATTTCCAAAAGTGCCTTCAAAGAAATGAAGAAGACTGTTGCTACTGGTGCACCATTGGGTTCTGCGACAGCCGATATCGTTGCCGCCGCAATGAAAGATTGGGCCATGTCAAAAGGCGCGAAGTTCTTCTCTCATATTTTCTACCCAATGACGAACGCAACAGCTGAAAAGCATGACGGCTTCGTTATACCCAATTCCGATGGCAATGCCATTACCGAATTCACTGGCAGCTTATTAATTAAAGGCGAACCAGACGGTTCTTCATTCCCTAACGGCAGCTTGCGTATGACCAACGCTGCACGTGGCTACACCGCATGGGACCCTACCAGCCCAGCGTATATTATGAACACGCCTAACGGTGCCACCTTAATGATTCCAAGCGTATTCATGTCTTGGACCGGTGAAGCACTGGATAAAAAGATTCCTTTATTGCGTTCGAACTCAGCAATGAATGAAGCGGCACAAAAAGTGTTGTCCTTAATGGGCGAAACCGACATTGCCACGCTAAACTCAAGCTGTGGCGCAGAACAAGAATACTTTTTAATTGATCAACACTTTGCCAATAGCCGACCTGACTTACTCCTAGCCGGTCGCACCTTGTTTGGCGCTGCACCCGCTAAAGGCCAGCAGTTCGACGACCATTACTTCGGCGCAATTCCTGAACGCGTTCAAGTCTTTATGCAAGACTTCGAAGACCAACTATACAAGCTTGGCATTCCCGCTAAAACCCACCACAACGAAGTTGCACCGGGTCAATTCGAGATTGCACCGTACTATGAAGCAGCGAACGTAGCGGCAGATCATCAACAGTTATTAATGACTGTCCTTAAAAACACCGCTAGTAAGCACGGCTTCTTAGCGCTACTACACGAGAAACCTTTTGCCGGTCTAAACGGTTCAGGTAAACACGTAAACTGGTCTGTAGGGAACTCTACCCAAGGCAACTTACTCGACCCAGGTAAAACACCGGAAGAGAACCTTAACTTCCTATTATTCTGCGGCGCTGTTATTCGTGGCGTTCATCTTCATGGTCCACTTTTACGCGCTGCTATTGCCTCGGCCGCGAATGATCATCGCCTTGGTGCAAACGAAGCTCCACCAGCCATACTGTCGGTATATTTAGGCAGCCAACTAGAGAAAGTATTTAAAGATATTCAAGAAGGTAATTTAACGCCAAGTGTCAGCGGCGGTGTTATGGACCTTGGTTTATCTCAAATTCTTGGGTTTGAACGTGATCCAGGCGATCGTAACCGTACATCACCGTTTGCCTTCACAGGTAATCGCTTTGAATTCCGCGCTGTAGGCTCATCGCAATCTGTTTCTGGCCCACTCGTTGCCATGAACACCATGCTAGCTGATTCATTAAACTGGATCGCAGAAAAACTCGAAGCCGCTTTAAGCTCTGGTATGAGTCAATCCTCGGCTGTAATTTCTGTACTTAAAGAATTAATGGAATTGCACGGTAACGTTATATTTGGTGGTGATGGGTATTCTGCTGAATGGCACAAAATGGCTGTTGAAGAGCGTGGATTGAAAAACATCCCCACAACAGCTGACGCCCTACCTGCATTCAAAGAAGATTCTGTTAAAGCACTCTTCGAAAGTACCGGTGTTTTATCTGCAGTAGAACTCGAGAGCCGCTACGAAGTCTATTCTGAGCAATACATTCTATCCATTGAAGTAGAAGCAAAACTTTCAATCGATATGGCAACGACTGGCGTATATCCCGCAGCAATGGGTTACCTTACAGAACTCACATCGGCAATTACCTGTGCCTCTGACGCTGGAATAACCTTAGACAGCACCGTAGCCAAATCCATCGCTGCTGATGCAGATACAATGATGAAAGCCGTAGCTGAACTTGCAACTGCGATCGACAAGGAGGATTTCGCAACAGTTGAAGACCACATGAAATACTGTGCTGATACGATTCGCGGCTTGATGGATGATGTACGGTCTTATGCCGACTCGCTAGAAAGTAGTGTTGCCGATTCTGCGTGGCCATTTCCAAAATATTCTGAAATGCTTTTTATTAAGTAAATTTCACACCGATTAAACCCAAGGCCGCATTGTTGCGGTCTTTTTTTTGACCTAAATATAGTTATCTTAGAGATCACAGAAAACCAATAAAACCAATAAACACTAGAAACGAGATCTTAATCAGCGCTAAGCAAGTCACATATAACCCGAGCACAACCTACCGGATTTGACTGAGCTATAAAATGGCCACCGCTAAGTGTTACCAAGCGAGTAAGGTACACAGATAGTAAGACATGTGAATACGGTGAGCCCTCATACACCAATGGAGCTTCAGCTATTAAATTTATGCAATTATCACAAAACTTGCTCTGCTCGGTTTCAACAAAGAAACCTTTCTCGGAGCCGTCAGCTACATCCCTTGGCCCCACAATACATGCATGAGACAAGCTTGAAGACAATATCAATAAAATTAGAGTATATTTCATTCTATGCTCTCAAACATAACGGTGCCAGCAAGGGCTGGCGTGAAGCGCCGTAACGGAAGTCCAAGCCACATAGTAGCTGAACTTGATTGGCCTTGTTATAATATTGGCATTCTTCACTGCTGTTACCGGTCATTTTTTACTTTTGGCCTTGATAAGATCTTTCTTATCCGAAATTTTTTTAAGTTGCTTTTTCTGAAGCTTTTCTTGAATATCAGTTAGCCGTTTCTCTCTCCGCGACGATTCCGCTCGAGTTTGCTTCACAAACACGTATAAAGGTACCCCAAAGCATAAAAAAACTATTGCCCACAACATACTAAAACCTCATCCTTACTAAACCCTAACGCTAAGCTATGCCGCCACTTTGGAGTTGATTTTCTTTTGTGCTAGCGAAGCGAATAAGCACAAAACGAAGTAACGGAAAAGTGGTCGGCATGAGTGTATTGTTATGCCATTACAGTATCTTGGAGCAAACATTTAATTGTCCGCTACCATCTTGAGTGATATCTATTTTATATGTATTTTCATCGACGAACTCTATTTCACCAGTTTCATTTTCCAATACAGCTTCTTTTAAACTTGGATCATCATCTTTAAGTAGATGCCTACCTTTTAATACTATTGTGTTAGCCGCTAAAGGAGTTAAAGTAAGAGTATTTTCGACAATAGTGACTGTACCTTCTTCTTGAGTGCCTATTTCGATTACAGACTTGCGAGAAGATGGAGGCGTAAATATGACAATCCCACTTCGAACAAACGAAGTTTCATCAGCATTAACTTCTATTGTATATGACATCTTTAATTGAGGATTAACTTGCTTAGGAAAAATATCACAGCTCCACTTTCCAGACACTCCCAATTCAGCAAAAGCATCAAAAGACATTAATATAAAAAATCCGAATAGTAAAAATTTCATTTTTTCTCCACTTGGGCATAACGCTGCCAGGACGCGGCAGCTTTGTTATAGGTATTAGAACAAGATGTACGGAAGAACAATAAACGTAAATAGAAATAACAACACCGCAATTCCGAATAATTTAAACCGATCATTTTTAAATATACTTAGGTCTATAAGACCTGAATCATCGTCTTCTGGTATTTTACCAGTAACCTTCCCGTAAGTAGCCAACGCAATGGTGGCTGGAATCAACATCCCCACGACGACCTTCTGCCATAACACTAACCCATTCCAAATTTCAAAAATAGAAGGTACTTCCATCGCTTACCTATAACACCGCCAGAAGCTGCCGTAGTGAGCTGGCTGATTTTTTTCGTGTTTCTGCAAAAAATAAGACAGCTTACGGAGGTCAGATTTACTGGCTTTGTTAACCTTAGTTCACTTCATTTTCATTTTTGCGATAGTACGCTGCCGAGTTTCATAGTCTATGGGGTAAATATCTTTCATTATTGGGTCTTCAGGGTTCTCCGCCCTGTAATTAGAAATTAATACGACATTGCGATTTATTTCACTTTCAAATTCTTTGTCATAGAACCGACCCCATAGCCTGCTCCCATCGTCTACGTAATACGAATACAGACTCAAGCCGCTATCCATGTAATATTCTAGGTAGCTGACTGCACTCTCCAAGTCCTTTACCTCACCGGATTTAATTTTAGTTGCATACACGGTTCCAAGCGCTCCCATCGATATAGTGCTGCTTATATTCGCGTATTCCATGCCTTTATTAAAACCATATAGAGTCGCCCCGCAAGATATTGCCGATATAATCACAATATTTCCGAGCGCAAACAGTAGTACTTTTTTTAAGCTCAATTCTCTGACTCCGAAAGAGGTTAACATTTGTATATCGCGCCTCGGGCGGCATATTCCGAGGCGCGCATATTATTTATTGTAGAAATCAAAAATTACGCTCAAACCCCCGTCACGTCAAGCTTTGCTATGCTTTTAAAGCAATGCTGCGCGGAGTAAATGCACATTGATTCCTCTTATCAGCAAAAACTAACATCCGCGTAAGACCCTGAATTTTATATAAAAAATCATACATCTTCATGAAGCACAGAAATAGGAGAATAATAACGACTATTTTTTTTGCTGCTCGTGCAAAACAGTGTATTCACACCCTGCTAGGTGCATTTTACTGACGTGCGAAGTAAGAGAAAAGAAGCTGTTACGAGCCGACGCGTAGCCACCTGATTGCTATTTTCGCTACAAATACCCCATTATTGCCATAAGTACCCTGTCTTTTTACACCCTTATTGGCCCATTTAGAGTGCATTAGGGGCAATGTACGACGATTTCAGGGCTCAAAGTTGGAAATTCTCCTATACTAAATCAAACGTAAATGTATTCAGGTCGATGTTTAAAATTTCAATTAGAACTGCCCTATTCGCCGTGCTACTTACCAGCACGTTAGTTACCAACTCACTCTGGGCTCCTCGTCTATTTGCCGAGGAGGGGCTTAGCCTTGCCGAGGCAAAAGCACTGAATCTAATTCAGATCCCCAAACACATTACCTGGCCTAACGAGAAAGACATCAAAGAGTTTCGGTTGGGCTTCTATGGGCGTGATAACGATGTTTTTAAGGTTCTACGCTCTAAGCAACCTCTCATGCTTAAAGGCAAACCCTTTACGCTCTATCAAATTGACCTCGATAACCCTCAACTCGACAACTATCACATTATATTCATCACGGATCGTCAGCACTCTTCGCATAAAACCGTTTTTAAAAACAGTCAGCAAGCGCTTATCATTAACGACGGTCGAGTTCGTAGAGAATTTGAAATGCTCAACCTATTAACATCTAGCAAAGAAATTAAAATTTCCTTAAATCAAGAAAACTTAAGTAAAAAGGGCTTCAAAGCGTCAATAAATCTTTTGCAGTTTGCTGGATCCAAGGAAGATATTAGTCTGCGTTTACGTGAGACCGACAACCAATTGTCCGACATTTACAAGCAGGTGAACGACAAACAATTAGAGCTCGACGACCTCAACGATTCACTGGCCAATAAAACTCAAAAACTTAACGCGGCATATGAAAAAATTACCGACCACGAAGAACAGCTAGTGCAGTTAACAGAAAATATACTGTCATCAAAAAATGAACTTAATGAAAATTCCACAAAGATCGATGAGCAACAACGTAACTTGGAAAAGAAATCTAACCAGTTACGAGAAAACGAACAAGCCGAACAAGACCTTCGCGAACGAATTCAAGAGAACAAATCCATACTAGAAAACCAGCTTGGTACAATTTCCGATCAAAACGATGCTATTAGCGATCGAGACGAAACAATTACCGAACAACGGTCGCTGCTTTGGGTTTTTAGTAGTATCGCTGTGATTTTTTTAGTGATGAGTTATTTTTTATGGCGAGCCAATTATTATCGTCGCAAAACTAACCAAGAGCTAAACGAACTAAATAATCGCTTATATATCCTTGCAACAACTGACAGTATGACGAAGCTGTATAATCGTCGTCACTTTATGGAACTGGCCGAAAAGAATTTCAACACAAGTAAAAAAACCGACACACATTGCTGTGTATTAATGATGGATATTGATCATTTTAAGCGTGTTAACGATAGCCATGGTCACGCTGCTGGTGATACCGTCATAACCGGTGTTGGCAATATATTTAAAGACAGCTTACGAACGAATGATATTGTTGGTCGCTTAGGCGGCGAAGAATACGCCATGCTGTTAGGCAATTGTAGTATCGATATGGCCATTCAAATCGCTCAGCGCCTAGTCGACACTGTCGCCGCACATGAAATACAGTGTGCTGACTGCACCTTAAAGGTCACCGTTAGCATTGGCGCAAGTGAAATACTAAACGACGATTACGATGTGGATCAGCTGTTAGTACGCGCAGACAAAGCACTTTACATAGCCAAAGAAGGTGGACGTAATCGTGTTGCAGTCTCTTAAGTATAATACGACAGGGTTAAAATCAAAGGTGTTAAGCCTGACCGTGTTGAATTTAATAAAACACACACTAATGTGTAACCCAGTCTGTTCGTACACGCTCAAAGTCAAGTCCAACAAATACACCCACTGGTCACAACTAACCGATTACCTTACACTCGATCAATGCAGTACTTAATTTTAAATTTTTCCCTATATAGTTTTTTAAGTTTTTTACTTTTAGGTTTAGGTTTAAGTACTAGTACGTATTCCGACGAACCTAATGCTGATAGACCTAGCTCCGACAAGCCTAATTCCCATAAGCTTAGCCCCAACAATCCTAACACCAATAGCCAAAATTCCGACAATCCTAATCCCAACAAACCCAGCACCAATAAGCCTAGCCCTAAAGATACGGTTTTCAATATTCACAGTGACCGTAATAGCGATGACTATCGTAGCCAATATGAAAAGTCATTAATCACACTCGCACTGGAAAAAACACGTGCAAAGTACGGCGGTTACATAATCAAAGAAGGCACCATTAACAATACCCACTTACGCTCCTTGGCCACCATGCAGCAAAATCGCCTGCCAAACTACATCCGTACTTTCGAATACAGCCCTGAACATGTCAATGACAAACAGTTACGTTATATAGACTTTCCGGCTTACCGAGGTATTATGGGGTATCGCATCTGCTTTGTACCAGAAAACCGAAAGGCCGAAATTGCTAAAAACAGCACACTTGAAGGCCTACAGAAATTTGAATTTGGTCAGGGTATCGGTTGGCTAGACAGTACCATTTTACGCGAGCATAATTACACCGTCCGCGAGGTAGGTAGTTATACATCACTCTTTAAGATGACAGCTTTCGACCGCATACAGTTATTTTGTCGCGGCGTGAACGAAATACTGCCCGAGCATCACACATATAAAGACTTACACAATTTGTCAATCGATGAAAGTTTTGCATTTTATTATCCATTCCCTTTATATTTTTTTTCGAATATACAAAACAAAGCCGCACTAGATCGTATAAAAGAAGGTTTAGATATCGCCAATAATGATGGATCGTTTGAGGAGCTTTGGTTAACATTCTATGCCACAAGTATTGAATTTTCGAATCTGAAAAGCAGAAATATAATCCGCTTAGAAAATTCAACACTTAAAAACTTACATAATAGTTACGAAGATAATTTTTACGATCCGATACAATCCAAATAGTTCAGTACGATTATATTTTTCGTAGACTAAGACCCTGGCGTAAATCTATCATTGCGCGCCAAATTATCAACACGCCCTTTAATCGGAGGAACAGCCTCGCCATCTATTCGTAAATCTATTAATAGCGGTTCATTACGCCGCGTTATCTCGCCCCAATCAAGCGCGTCAAACATCGCAGGTGTTCGAATACTCAGCGATTCAACCCCAACCGCAGTAGCCATCATGGCAAAGTCCACCTCGCCTAAGTCCCAAGCAATAGATTCTTGCCCGCCCATACGCTGACCATGCTTTACCATGCCCAAAGCCGAATCATTCAACACCAAAAATATAACCGGCAAATGCTGCTCCTTTGCGACCATAATTTCCTGCGCACTCATTAAATACGAACCATCACCCGTAATACAGATATTCGGTACAGACGGACGGCCTATTGCAGAACCAATCGCGGCACCTATCGCCCAACACATCGAACCAAAGCCCATACTCATGCGTAAGTTGCCACTCACATCATCATTTAGGTAATAGTGCGATGCCCATGCCCACGAATTCCCCGCATCTACCGCTACTCGGCAATTTTTCGGAAGCTCTCTAGACAGGCGAGTAAAAACATCTTTAGGGTGAATACGATTCATTGATGTCGCATTCATAAACGTCGATGGTACGTCCGACCAAAGCTTTGACGGACAATCCGTGTTTTTATTAACTCGTTGCGCCTTCATTTCATGAGCGTTAGTTTTGGGTAAATTAGTTTCAGGAACGGTAATTTCAGGTAAATTGGCTTCAGAAATATTTATTTTGGGGACAATAGATTCAGTAACAGTTGAGTCAACAACCGTCGACTTAGTAATAGTCGATTCAGTGGTGGCCAATTTTTTATGAGGATTGCAAATTTTTGCGGCGTTAATCATATCTAAGCATCGATCGATAACCGCACCTATATCACCGTATATATGCTGTTTTGCCATTGGCGTGTATAAAAAATTTTCGGCATTAAAGTCTATGTGTATCAACTTTGAATTAAGTAATAACTCAGACCAGTTGTCCGTTCCTAATTCGTCGCAACTAATACCAAAAGCTAAAATTCTCTTAACATTTGAATCTGCTAATAATTTAGTCGCACTCGCATGACCGCCAAGACCAAAAACACCGTTAAACAGAGAGTGTGTTTCATTACAGCGTGATTTAGCCGTAGGTTCACAAATAAATGGCGCATCCAATGTTTCTATAAGCTCCATAAGTTTTTGGCTCGCGCTACCCACCCCATGAGCAACATATATGACCGTACTATTTTCATTACGGTTACTATTGGACAGCGACGAAATCAACATCGCGGCAAAAGTATCCACAACGGCCAGATCAATTAACTTTTGCTGATGAAAATTCGGGAAAAAGTTTTTCAGATCAAGCGGTGATTCTTGATTGAGAATATCGGAGGGAATACTAAGATGCACAGGCCCACATGGAACCTGTAATGCCGTACCAATGGCTGTAAGTAGCTTGGGAACAAGTTGTGCTGAATGCGATACGAGCGAACTGTATTTCGTTGCACTTGCCAGCATAGCCACTGTATCAATACTGGAACAGCTCGAATCTTGCAAACTACGTCGCCCAAACTTTTGTATAGAAGTTTGTGCCGATATCACCAAAACAGAAGAACGATCAGCCAGAGCCGTACAGATACCGCCAATAGCATTGGTTGTGCCGGGCCCGGTAGTACAACACAAAACGCCCAGCTTCCCTGTTTCACGAAAATAGCCGTCAGCCATAAAGGCCGCGCCACCTTCGTGACGGGCCAACACCAATCGGATACCTTGCCTGCGCTCACTTCGGGCCAGTGCATTAAATAGAGGTTCGATCGCACCCCCAGGGACACCAAATACTGTATCGACACCGAGCATTTCTAGATATTGTAAAATAATATCCGCGTTACGCGCTTCGAATGTTTCTTTTCTGTTTAGAAGTTTTTTTTTACTACGTTCTAGGAAATATTCTGTTTTTGTCATGCGCTGTTCCTTTTTTGCATAGTTTCGCAATAAAAGTATAGTCACGACGACAAGACTTGCTTCGTGCCGATTAGCGTAATATCTAAAGTTTCGCAATCTTTTGGGTGGATTTTGAAGATGTATCGCATGAATAAACTTATCGTCACCAAAGACACTTTTCAATTAAACGATTCACTTTCTATTTGTTAGATTGTCACTCCGTACTCGCTCTTAAACTCAATGGATTTTGGCACTTGCATCGTTAAAATTCGCGTTCGCGTTGCTGCAAATATCGCATTAAAACGGCGCGCGCCAAGGCGGGTACCGCAAATTCCCCTGCACCATTGGCGGGCCTATTTATGCATCCTCTAAATAGATAATAATTTCATGAGTATCAGCTTCGCACGTTAATCGTGCCCAAAATAAAATCTGCGCAGAATGGAGCATACTTCGCGGCAAATCTATTCCATCATGCTTTCAATTCGAGCACGTAACGTAGAGTTCACGAGTGTACAGTTCACGAACTGAATTCCCGTGAATTAATTATATTGTCCGTCCAAGTCGCACACCCTAGCGAATAGCCATGGATCACTAGCGGCGTGGAACCTCGCCTCTCAACGAGTAAAGCATCTCGACTAACGTGTCACGACACGAGTTCGCTCACGTGCCTATGAAGTGCTGTCACGACTGGGAAGTAGCCTCAAAAGGAAGTGGCCTCAAAAGGAAATAGTCTCAGACTAGGAAACAGTCTCACGCCTATGCTTGCGGTATTGCGATGGTGTCATGCCAACATACTGCTTAAATATTGCGTTAAAGCTCGACTTACTGCTAAAGCCCGTATCGTACATAATATTTAAGACGCTTTTAGCCTCGTCACTTTTATCGTCGAGCAATAGCTTAACTTCTGCAATGCGGTAGGTATTAATAAATTCAAAGAAATTTTTGCCAAAATGGCTATTCAAAATACGCGATAAGGTTCTACTCGGTAGCGATACCTGCTTAGCGAGAGCTTCTATATTAATACGACTATCAAGATAAGGCTTTTCTTGCTCCATATAGTTTTGGATGCGCGTTATGTGCTCTGGTTTTGCGACCTTGTCGTCGTTTTTGTTTTTATCATCGTAGTTAAGATTACCCGTAATACCGTCAAAAAGATGGGTATAACGAATACTAATAAATACCAAAGAATTCACAAAGATAAAGGTAAAGTAGTTACCACTCACACCCATAAAATTCGATAGCTCTGAGCTGACACTATTGCCAATCATATGCACAATTAGCGACCAGCTAGATATTAAAGCCATGCCGATGACAACCCACAATAGCCAATGCCGGTCATTCGCCCCGATGTTGGCGAAATGTTCACGCAACTGCTTTCTGTATTGAACAATCGTGATAAGACACCAAATGCTATACACAATCACGCTCACATAACGCAAGGTGACCATAACCTCCATTGTGCCTGTCCACATGAAGCCTTGATTATTCATAAGGTCGACTTGATCGGCCCCGGTAAGCGAATAATAATTACTAATAAGTACGACGAAAGCGATCAATATAGGCAGGATGTGAATGAGCTGCCAGCGTGCAAGTTTAAAGTCTTTATACAGAACGCTCGATACGTACCAATATAATAAAGGCCCTTGCAACCAAAAACACAACCCCCCAAGGAAAAATAAATTCGGCTCCCAGGTCAGCACTAAACTGCGGATTTGATCGCTCCATATAATAAAGGTGTCGAGCGATTGCAATGAATTACACAAGAGAATGGCTATAAGAAAATAACTACTTTTGTCTCCGGCCCTACGTGTAAAAATTAACAGTAAGGCAAATAATAGGTACTGCCCAACGGCATAAAATAGTGCCATGTCATGTAAATTGAACAGTAAACTATTTGGGCTAATTGAACTCACTAAACGGGGCCTTATTGTTTGTTTTTTTTATATGGTCCACACATAGTGTGAACGGCCATCTTACCTGCACAGGGCCTGTGCAAATGAGAACGCTACATTTTTATTTCTTAACGTCTTATTAGCTTCGTAACTGCATAGCTTCATAGATGCGTGATTAAAGACATCAAAATAAGCCGCTATGCTTAAGCCATATAAGCCATATAAGCTTCGACGAAATACGCCGCCACACGATATTAAGCCGCAAGCAACCCGCCACTAACACGAAAGTAAATCACGTACAGCTCGCGTACAGCTCGCGTACAGCTCGCGTACAAGCTTAAGCTTAATATACGCTAGCGTTGGATTCCAATTAGATCTAGATACGTAATACTATCGCACGATCTATTCGGTACACCCAAAATAAATTACACGCCATACGTAGTATTATGCAAGGCTCAACTTAGCTTTCAAGAGCACATCGCGCATTTTTAATAATCTGGTGAGCGAAATGGTCAGTTACGACATTCAACAATTGCTAGAAACATGTCGATTTTGTGTAAAATACCCCTATGATAGCGTCACCATCGCGGATTTATGCGACCAAGATTAAACACATCAAAAACACGTAACGCATTAAACGCCGGCCCTACAAAACGTTAAAGCCATAATATTAAACAATACCGCATTTAGACGCGTCAAACACCACCCGAGGCAACACACCATGAGCAAAAATATCTTCATTACCGGCGCGACACGCGGCTTGGGTCGCGCGATAGTTCAACAGCTCTGCAAACAAGGGCATAGCGTCTACGCCAGTGGTCGCGACCAAGAATTACTCGACAGCCTTAAAACCGAAACAGGCTGCCAGGGCCAATGTGCTGACTTAGGCGATGTAGAGCAGGTAAATGCGTTATTTAAAGCCGCCGAGGCCAGCCTAGGCCATGTAGATGTACTAATTAACAACGCCGGTTTTAACTCCCGTAAAGCCGCCATTGTTGATACCACACTAGATGAATTCGAGCTGCAATACGCCATCAACCTGCGGGCACCCTACCTATTATGCAAAGCCGCGCTACCGGCAATGGAAGCACGCGGACACGGCTATATCATCAATATTGTTAGTACCGTAGCAAAACGCAGTAATGCCACTATGGGTATCTACACAGCCATGAAGCAAGGCTTTGCAGGTTTGAGCGATATCCTTATGAAAGAAGCCCAACCCCACGGTATTAAAGTTACGGCGGTGTACCCAGGCGGGATTAACACCGCCTTTCGTGAACAAGAGCGGCCCAATTACCTATCCGCCGATAGCGCCGCCACCATGGTAGTGCAGTTGCTGAATAATCCGGCCGATGTTGTCGTACACGAACTCACGTTTAGACCGCCAGTTGAACTCGAATAGCTGGCTGGACTAGGTGGAAGGAATAGGTGGAAATAGGTGGAAATAGGTGGCTAGAATAGGTGAACCGACTAGCTGGCTCGAATACGTGACGTGAAGAGCTGACTGGGTTATGTGGTTCGACTAGCTGGTTGGACTATGTGGTTGGACTAGCTAGCTAGATTAAGCGGCTGGACTAGTTTTGTTTGGACTAGTGGCTAAATTAGGCCGCCACATTGGATAGATACGGCTATATAGCTAGCCCTGAAAGGAAAAGCCCAAACGACAGGCAAAAAAATGGCCTTGAAACATCCAAGACCAATCAACTTCGGGGGCACTCATAAACTGGGGTATGGGTTATCACTTAACCCATATTATTTTTCTAGTTTTGTCTTATTTTTGCTGATTTAAAAACATCACTATTTTATCGCTAACCAAGCCTGGCTGATCTTCTTGTACAAAATGGCTCGCATCCGCACTGATGTGCACATCTTTTTCTTCAAGCTTTAGATCTTTTGCAAACTGTGGCGTTAAAGCGGTTTGTGTTAACACCTTATCTTGTGCGCCCCATAGAATATACGCAGGCCCTTCGAACTGGCTTAAGCTGTTTGCATACTCTGGGAATTTTTCCCATACCGCGTCAAAAGACTTCGCCATAGACCGCATTGCATGGGTCGAACCTTCGTGAATCGGCCACCAGTAATTATCGCGCGCCTCTTTGCTCAAATTCTCAGGCATGCCCATATTATCTTTGATAAATTTCCCCGTGATCATCTTGCCAGGGAAGCGGCTACGCATCATCGAACCCATCATAGGTCCCATCCACCCAGACATTTGCTTCATTTCTTTAGGTGGGCTAACGCCTTCACTGTAAGCCGTAGTGTTCATAATAAACAAAGAACTAATCGCTTCTGGGTGCTTATTCAATAACTCAAAGCCCACTAACCCGCCCATGTCATGCAAAGCAAAATGCGCATTTTTTAGATTAAGTTGATTCATCAATTGATACAAACGATCGCCCTGAAGCTCCATGCCATATTCGGCATAATCTTTAGGCTTAGAACTTGCGCCAAACCCGACCATGTCCGGTGTGACAACGTAATAGCCTTCAGCGGCAATGCTCGGCGCAATGTTGCGATACAGATAACTTGAGGTAGGCATACCATGCAGCAATACAACAGGCGTATTACCCGGATCGCCATACGTCTTATAGGCCATTCGTTCATTGCCAATATCAACGCTCTTTAAGCCATCACGCCAAGTATCAACCGACTTTGGTGACGACGCGCACGCCGCAAGCAGGGAAAATATAGTGGCAACAAACGCCAATTTAAGGATTTTTATCATTGAGAGTGCTCGTAAAAAGAGTTTATAAGAGGAATCGACTACATTCTACGAACAAAAAACCATAAGAATAATTAAATAACGACGTAATAATAACTGAAAATTTAATGCCTTCGCGCAGCGCTAGCAATAGCCGTAAATCTCCACGGCCATTGCCAACAATCTTTCATATAACCGAGTTCACAAAACGCAAAATACTTACGCTATGTAATCCTGTTATGCACTTATGCCATACACTTATGCCATGTACTTATGCCATTCACTTACGCGATAGCCGCTTCCAGAATCTCACGGCTTGCGGCTAGGTCAATCGCTTGGTGCTCACCTAGCTTTAACATTCCGTGCGCTTCAAGTTGCCGCATAACATCATTAACCGCTTGAGGCTTATCGCCGTCGTAGCCCGTTAACTGCGTTTCTAAACCCAAGCTTTGGTAGAAGGCCTCCATGGCATTGATGGTTTGCTCAGCCAGGCTGTCACTATTTGCTAAGCCCTCACTATCGACTAAACCAAAAACATTACGCCCCAACTGTTCAAGTTTCGCCTTTTTATGCGGTAACTGATGTCGCATCAATGAAGGCTGCACAATAGCCAATGATCGCGCATGGTCTACACCATATAAGGCAGTTAGTTCGTGCCCTATCATATGGGTCGCCCAGTCTTGGGCTAGGCCCACACCAATCAGACCGTTTAAGGCTTGGTTGGCAACCCACATTAAGTTTGCACGCCATGCATCATCTTGCTGGCCAAAGTTCGCACCCAAGGTGCGTAAACTTTTGAGCAAGCCTTCGGCGTAAGCGTCTTGCACCATGGCATCCGCGGGGAAGGTTAAATACTGCTCGCAAATATGTACCCATGCATCGACTATTCCATTCGCCAACTGGCGTTCGGGTAAGGTCTTCATAACATCCGGGTCCATAACCGCGAATTCAGGTTTGACTAAATCCGATACAAACGCCAATTTATCGCGCGTGGCGGCCTTACTCACAACCGCCGCACCATTACATTCCGACCCCGTTGCCGGTAGCGTCAATATTGCACCAAGGGCCAAGGCCTCATCGACAACATGCTTACCCTCTAAAATATCCCAACCGGTGCCCTCGTAACACGCCGCTGCGGCAATATACTTAGAACCATCAATCACCGAGCCACCACCAACGGCCAGAATGTAGCTTGCTCCTTCCGCTTTAATTAGCGCCACCGCTTTATCTAAGGTTTCCACCGTTGGGTTGGGTTCCACACCCGCGAACTCTATCCAATCGTGATCGGCCAAGGCACTCACGACTTGATCGTAAACACCATTCGACTTAATCGACCCGCCGCCATAGACCACAATAATTTTTTCGTCGTTCGGCAGAAGCTCACGAATTTTAGCAATTTGACCCTGGCCAAATTCAACACGGGTGGAATTTAAATACGAAAACTGCATGAACTTATCCTTTAAGTGCTTGGCTTTATATTTGTAATCATAAGAGCTGATTAACAAGAATGATTTACACGGGCTGTTTACACGTGAACGTGCAACAGCGCATTGTGACAGTTGTCGGTAAGGCCATACAAGGTAGGATTAGTGACCTGATGGAAAAACACTTTTTTTGCGGGGCGTACAATGGGGCTCGCAATTAATGTATCCCTAAGCTTGACGATATGGAGGGAAACGAGTAGTTTTGGCTTTTGAATTTGGCTGATAGACATTAAGTAAACCCGATATCTCTACTTACTCATATTGATATCAGAGCTAAATGAAACGTGCCTAATGGGAATCAGACAAACACATTAAATACAAAATTGGTCTACGTGACTGTTAACAAAAAATATACCACCACTATAAAGGATGAATTAGTGACTAAGTTAGCGAAAGAAAAGGAAGATGAGTATTTCATTGAAAAACGCGCTCTTGGCGAATTATTTGACTCCAGCTTTAATCTTGAGATTAATCTTTACCGCGGAGACAACCCACATAACAATGATTCGATATTTTACCCTATTCTAAAATCATTCTTATTGTCAAACGGTCGCGTACGAGACGAAGACATAAAAACATACAAAAATAATGGCGAGCTATGGGTAAAATGTAAAACCGGCGGGATATCTTTGTTCGATGTTCTAGGCATTCCAGTAAAATCGTGGGATTACTATACTTTAACCAAAAAAACAAAAATCCCCTTTGGCTTGGTAATAACTAAAGATGATTACAAAAAACGCCTTAAAGCAACGCACTACACTATCAGACCAAACTGGGATATGCCTGTAACAAACTTTTGCGTATTACTGGATAAATTGGCAATCGAACTAAAAAAGGTTTAAGTATGTTAAGTACAGCAGATATATTAAATTTGATCCGACTTACAGAGCTAGAAATTTTAAAACTTCAAAAAGAAATTGAGGGCGAAAATGAAGTCAAAAAGAATGAAGCGGGAGAATTAATAGTTCAATTTGATAGTATGGCCCAAAAACTTAGAAGTATGTATATCGAGTCAAAACCAGATTATGATGTATTCCCGCAATATGATGCGTATATTCAACTTATTAGCGAATAAAACCAACTTTGCCGCTGACATTTCACGAGAATACTTTACCGGTACACTTTACAAGCACACCCGCGTTTAGCGCTTACTCCGCATACCCGTTAAATGCACCTAGCGAGATGTGAATGTACGTGTTTGACTTAGCAGGAAAAACATATAAAAGCATATATAAAACAATAGACATCCACCCACCATCCTCTTATTCTTTCCCCCTACTAAAGCCTAGCGAGTAACACGCTTACATGCCGATGAATGACGCCCTTTCCCACAACTACCGTACCAGCCTGGATAACGTGCCAGCAGAGGCGCAAGAGTCTATAAAACTGGTGACAGACCTAGCCGGTAGATTCTTTACCAAGAGCCTAGCCATGGTCTGGTTATTTGGCAGTTATGCCCGTGGCGAAGCCATTAACGATAAGCGTGTTAATCAAGAAACCGGCACCCTGTCAGAATACCGTTCCGACATCGATATCCTAGTGGTCGTGCGCGGTAAAACGGTAGAGGACCAGTCCTCTCGTTGGGCACGCTTGTGTAAAAAAGTAGAAGATCACCCCGACATACCGTTCAATATTCACTTGATCGCCGAAAGCTTAGTCCGCCTTAATGACGCCATAGCAAACTGTGAATATTTTTATCGGGATGTAATCAGCGAAGGTGTGGTGCTATACAGCACGGTCAACCAGTTGGCCGAGCCAAAAGAGATGACACCCCAAGAACGCCGCAGATGGGCGATACAGTATTTTGAGCGTTTTTATGCCCGCTCAGTGGCAATGCGCCAATCACTGTATTTACATTATCAGCTAGATGATTATGGCTCGTCGATGTACGCCTTGCATCAAATGACAGAGCGTTTGTTTTATACCTACTTATTAGTCTTCACCAATTACAAACCCCGTGGTCATATTCTTGGCGAGCTACGTAACCGTGTCGCCAAAATAGACAAAACTGTTCGCGATGTTCTACCGCAAAAAACCGAAGAAGAAAAAACTAATTTTGATTTATTGAATAAAGCCTACGTGGATGCACGCTATAAAACCGATTATGACGTGGACATTGCCGTGCTGGATGACTTGATTACGCGGATTAGTGCTTTTCAGGTTTGGGTGTATGAACGCTGTTTGGTTGAGATAGATAAGATGGTGCTTTTGGATGGGTATTCCGAGGGTTGTGAGGTGGTGAAGGATTATTTGGATTTGGTGGAGTTGAAGAAGAGGGAGTTGCCGCAGGCGGTTGTTGTTCGGCAGTTGGGGGAGATTCGGGCGGCTGAGGTTCGGGAGAAGGATGAGCGTGAGGGGAAGGAGGCGGCAATCTTGCGAGAAGAGACTGCTTTGCAGGAAAAGCGAGCAGCTGAATTACGTGAAGAACTGTTGCGGCAAAAACTTCGGGATGCTGGGATTGATCCTGATGGGGTTTGATGAAAATACTCGCTGCACTCTCCGTAGATTGGGGTGAGGAGCGACCCACACTATCGTCATAATAAGAAATGATCTATTAGTGAAAAAAAAAGAGCTTTACGAAATATCGTCTTTGTCTTTCTTCGCACATCCATATAAATGCACCTAACTGGGTGTGATTATTCAAATTTGAACTGTCGCCCAAAAAATAGTCGTTCTTAATCGTCCTATTTTTGAGGTTTTACGAAATACCCGTTTTTTTGTA
>JBLIMQ010000022.1:0-43474 GCA_047638775.1 Flavobacteriales bacterium | reverse complement strand
GTATTGGGGAAATTAAATTATAAAGTGAGACCGGTCACTTCGTGAATTCCGGACGTTATTTTATGCACGTTCCTAAGAGTAATTTTCTAGCGAGTATGAGTCATGAAATTCGTACTCCAATGAATGGTGTTCTCGGCATGTTGGGGATTTTGGATAAAAGCTCATTAAATGAAAATCAGCAGCGAACTGTACGTCTTGCTCGAACGAGTGCCGAATCGTTGCTAAATATCATTAATGATATTTTGGATTTTTCTAAGATTTATGCCGATAAACTTGAGCTGGAATTTGTTGAGTTTAATCTACGAAAACTCCTCGATGATTTTGCAAAAGCATATAGGTTGAAGGTTGAAGAGGGTGGCATTGATCTTATTGTCGATACCGTCGCTATAGACGAAACTTTTGTTGTTGGCGATCCTGGGCGGTTGCGCCAAATTTTAAATAACTTGGTTGGTAACGCGATTAAATTTACATCTGAAGGTGAAATAGTCGTGAGTGCAAATTTGGAGTCCCATGGCAGCGCGGAGATGGTATTGAATGTATCTGTTAAAGATACGGGTATTGGCATCCCTAACAACAAATTGTCGAGTCTGTTTGATACTTTCACTCAGGCCGATTCTTCGACTACACGTCAATACGGCGGAACGGGATTAGGCTTATCGATTACACGAAAACTATGTTCCCCAATGGGCGGAGATATCTTCGTAAATAGTGAATTAGGTGAGGGGTCTAACTTTCAATTTTATATTCAGTTAGCGCGCAGCGAGAGCTCGGAACGTGTACGTCCGGCGTTTGTCGAGTCGACCGCAAAGCTACTTATTGTCGAGCCCAATCAATCACAAAGGTATGTATTTGAAAATCAATTGTCGAATTGGGGGGGGGAGCGTTACAGTGTTGTCGAATCTAGATGCCCTAGACGCGCAAGAAACTGTCGCTGAAGGCTTCTATGATCTAATGCTTATAGATGGGGTCGTATTAAACGAAGACATGCAATCTATGGCACCAAAAATTCCTAGGATCGAATGCTTAACACGAGCAAAAATTGTCTTAATGACAAAAATGTCGGATAAAACAGATGCGCAATATTACAAAAATATCGGTGTGACTAGCTATTTCCCGAAACCTGTCGGTACGGGAGATTTGTGTAATACTTTGCGAATACTTTCGGAAGACAATGTTGAAATGGAGCAGCAGTTGTTGGCGACTAAATTGAGCCCGCATAAAACCTTGGACGAGCATGCGCACACAGTTTTTGATAATGTAAGAATTCTATTGGTTGAAGATAATTCAATCAATCAGGAAGTCGCGAAGAGTATTCTTGTGGATGATTTTAACTGTGCAGTCGACGTTGCTGCGAACGGCATTGAAGCCATTGAATTGTTAAAAACAAGGATTGATTAGGATATTGTACTGATGGATTGTCAAATGCCTGAGATGGATAGTTATACCGCGACAAAAGAAATTCGTCACGGTGCTGCGGGTGAGGCCTGTAAAACAATACCTATTATTGCTATGACAGCTAATGCTATGAAAGGGGATCGAGAGCGATGTTTGCTTGCCGGTATGGATGATTACTTAAGTAAACCTGTAGATCCCGATGATGTCCAAGCAAAAATAAGCCAATGGTTAAAACAAAGCTGTGATTTTCCACGAAAAACTAAAGTGCTTATGGCTGAAGATGACAATATTTATGCTTCCCAGCCGCTAGATGTTGAGCCGCTAGTCGAAGCTGAAGTTTTACCTAACCTACAGAATGATAAGGTATGGAATCATACGGCATTACTTAAACGTGTTCGGGGTAAGCCTGAGCGCGTTACAAAGCTGGTATCTTTGCTTCAGCGTTCTTTGCCTGGCATGCTTCAAGAGCTTAAAGAATTGCATAATGACAAAAATCACGAAGCAATATATGCCTCAGCTCACACATTAAAGGGGGCCTGTGCGAATGTCTGTGCTGAATCCTTGGCAGAGCTTGCACAAAAGATAGAGTCGGCCGCACAAGAAGGTGATGATGCGGATGGTTTAGTTGCTAAGCTGGACGAGGAATGGCGTCTATTGCACGATGAACTGCAAAACGTATTGCCCGGCGTGAAGTCATAAAGTTGTAATGTATAGTGCGCTTCTTATTGATATGCAGCTGAGCGTTGTTCCCAGACGAAAGAATGGTGTTTAGGTAGCTTTCCATCCAAAGTCTAAAATTACCCTTAGTGGGCTATGCCTAATAGCCAATATATCCACGAGTTTTTATGGGTGGCGTGCGTAGGATTTTCCGCTTTTTTACAACGTTTAAGCTTAACGGTTTTGTTTCTTTCCAGTTCATGACTGTCTCCCTCATCTGTATTCAAATGTGAGTCAAGGTGGGTCTTCTGCGACTCGATTCTAGCTTGCCTGCGTTCGTCAGCGGCATTGGCGCGCGCGGCAAAGCGCGACATCATGTCGACGCTTATTTCTGAACTACTGCGACTTGGTCTTTTGACGCTTTGTTTTTTCGGCTTTGGAGAGCTACACATATTAGGCTCGATTTGGTAACAGATGTAGTGTAGTCCGTGCGAGTGATGATTTTCTTACGGCATGCTTTAGATCAATTAGGTATAGGTTTGTGCTTCTTAGGTCAAAGCTATATCAAGTTCACCCTTATCAGGAGGGTGAGCTTGATAAATAAACAACAAAATCAAAAGCAGAGCATGCGCAATACCAGAGAACTTGCCCATCATCAAAAAACGGCTGTACACAATTACGCAACTTGATGGAACAAACAGAACCAAAGTTGGGTTCTTAATACGATTATTGTCGGTTCTACAAAAAATACGGGCGGCTTGTAATACTACTTTGGCTTTACAAATGTAAGTACAAATCGATCCGTTCTTGGTTGTGGGGTTTTCCAGGCGAGGCTTTTTTTGTCGTCGGCGTCAAATCTCAATATGTTAGAGCTTGAGCCCAAAGTGAAGCCTGCTTTTTTGATTTCTTCAATAATAAACGCTTCAGAGATGCGATGTAATGAATGGCCTACTTTAGCGCCATCAGTATCCAAAGCCGCGTGATCTACAATCACATATAGACCGCCCGGACGCAGGGCTTGGTATATAACGCGATTCATTTTTTGCCTGTCTACTCTCATATACAGTAAATCGTGGTAGGTGAGTATATTTGTTATTAAGTCTAAGTTATTGATACTTCTAGGAAGGGGGTTCTCAAAAGGGTGTTCAATCCACTCAATATTCTTGAGTGGGCCATCGTTAACTCTATCTTTAATCATTGGTCTAATAAACCCCATCCAAGCGGGGGTGTTGTGAGCGAATACCTTTCCGGTAGCGCCGGCTTCCCTCGTTAAATACATGGTCGTATAGCCGTCACCAGCACTTATGTCGGCAATCCTGCTTCCAGGTTTTATTTTCAAAAAGCTCATTAGTTCATTGGGTTTTCGTATTTTGTCTCGCCAGTTGTCCATACTGACTCTGTTGGATGTCATAAATGGCCCTTGACCGATAGCGCTTTGAACTTCGGCTGGGGAGGGCTCTTTAGCGGACGTAAAAAGACTAATACACATGCTGCCTCCTAGTGCAATTGTGAGTAGGTAATTTATTTTTTTTAAGTAGCTTCGTTTCATTGTGTATTTCAATGTGGGGTGACTGAGTATCTAAGGGCTTTGGGGTAGCCGTATTGGAATAAAAAATTAATGCATTGTAACGAAGGTGGCTTTTGTGCCAATAGTACAAGCCCCTAGTCCTCGGCTAATAAATAGGCCTCTGCGAACGCCAAAACCCTTAAGTACATTTAAGAGGTTTTAAATTCCTTTTGTTCGTAATACGGCTGCGCATTACTCGTTTTTCTACCCGCTCCGGCCAAGTGTTTAACGTATGTCTTCGGTCCCGGATTCGTCAACTTATTTCTCACCATCACCATCACCATCACCATCACCATGAAAATCAAAATCAAAATCAAAATCAAAATCAAAATCAAAATCAAAATCAAAATCAAAATCAAAATCAAAATCAAAGGAAATGAACAAGACATTGTTACTCAAGTAAAATTGAAATAGTACTTCCAAGCCGATGTCGTGAATCTTGGCTTGTCTTCGGTAAAACACATAAAAATGTGATCCTTTATCGGCCTCATAATATTTCTGATCGAACAGGGCAGGGTTTTGATTTTTCTGGAAGTAATGATTTTATTTAGAGCTTCCATACCCTGTATATGGCAAGCGCGTTTTCACTTTACCTCAGATGTTTTCTCATGGGTAAGACGACGTGTGGCCTACGTGTGGCCTAAGTTGGGCCGTCCAAGCCTTGAGGGGCACTGCGTCATAGCTGCATTTTTCAGGACTATAATTCCGGTCCCGATTGTTCAGATACACACACGCTAACTTTGGTCAGCTCACGAATGTCCACTAACTTCAGTCAACTGACCAAAGCCCGACAATTAAAACTTTAGGCCTACAGTCTTATAACTGCGGCCCGATTGCAGCAGTCGTACAGTCGTACAGCCATACAACTACGGCCATACAACTACAGCCATACAACTACAGCCATACAACTACAGTTCTGAGCACTCCCAGCATTTCGCGATGATTTTCACGGTATCAGATTGCTGCAGTTTGGCCATAGTTTGTAAATCTTTGCTAAGGCTCTTTGGCAGTAACGAGGATGGAAGAAACTGTGCGGCTTGTATTTGGCTTGCAACGGAGTTACCAATACTCTGAGTTTGTTCCATTAAGGTTTTAACAATGGCTTCCTGTGGACTCAGTTCACGCTTGATCCATTTAACGGAATAGTCATCGTAAGATTGGGCGTCCGCAGCGGCCTTAATGACATCGGCAAGAGAGCCAAGATTATCGACAAGACCTAGTTCGTGTGCCGTTACGCCGTCCCACACACGGCCTTGAGCGATTGCGTCGACATCTTCGTAGCTCATGTCCCGTGCAGCTGCGACCAGTTTTATAAAACGAGCATAGGTTTGATCAACACCACTTTGGAATATACGTTTTACTTCAGGGCTCATTTCGCGACTAATATCCATCGCGCTCGCTAATGGCGTAGTAGCAATGCCATCGGAGTTGATGCCAAGTTTTTGTAGGCTGCCGCTTACATTTGGAATAAGAGCCCATACACCGATGGAGCCCGTAATAGTCGCAGGACTTGCCCATATTTCGTCAGCAGCCATTGCTAGCCAGTATCCACCAGATGCGGCGACACTGCTCATAGATACATAAATCTTAATTCCGTCGTCACGTAATTTTTGGATTTCGTCACGTATAAGCTCCGAGGCAAAGGCGCTTCCGCCGCCGCTGTCGACGCGAATTACGAGTGCTTTTAAGTCGTCGTCTTTTCCGGCTTGACGTAGTAATCGGCTAAAGCTTTCACCACCGATGTTACTTTCATCGTGTTCGCCGTCATAAATGGTTCCCGTTGCGACAACTAAGCCAATGGTGTTTTTGGAGGCTTTAAGGGCCAGCATAGGGTTACTCAAGTAGTCTTTGTAGCCAACCTTGTTTAGCTTTTTATCGTCATCGTCATCGTCATCGCGGGTACCAAAGCTCTCGATAAGTTTATTTTTTAGCTCGTTACGTGAATAGAGCCCATCAATAAACCCATTTTGTAAGGCGAGTTGACTGCTGCCATCTTCGACTTCAGTAATATTGCGATCAAAATTTACAATGTAATCTTGAACGCTACCCGCGGGTAGGCTTCGTTCGCGTTCAATGTTTTCTGTAAAGCGCGCCCATAAGCGATTAAGCCATGCACTGTTGTGTTCACGTGACGCATCGGACATGCCGGTTTGAATAAAGGGCTCTACGGCATCTTTAAATTGGCCGGCTTTAAATACGTTAAAGGTTAACGCGATTTTATCGGTAGCGTCTTTATAGTAATTTCGATAAATGCCAAAGCCGGTTAGATAGAGGTTGCCAAAGTTGTGCAAGTAAACTTGGTCGGCATAGCTGGCCAACAAGTATTGGCTTTGCATCATGCTGTCGGCATAAGCGATTACCGGCTTCTCTGAGCGCTTAAAGTCATTAATGGCTTGACCGATTTCTTCTACTTTTGCAATGGGAGCGCTGTGTAAAAAATCGAGTTGCAAAATCAACCCTGTTATCTGTTCGTCTTTCTCGGCTAAGCGAATTGCACGAATTACATCAAACACGACAGTTTCTGGTTGCTGTTTATTATTAGACACAACATCTAGAGCTGTCGGGTTGTATGTGCTCTGCTCGACAAGGCGGCCAGAGAATGTGATTTTAAGTGCTGACTTTTCAGCAACTTCTGGTGTCGGAGCATCAGAAATAGCTTGAAAAAACACCACAATTAACACGATGAAAACTAAATTTACTATGGCAATTCGCGTCCAGGACAATATTTTTCCAAGAAACTTTAAATAGCGTTTGAGTAAGCTAAACATATTAGGGCTCTGTTTGGGTTAGGACTCTGTTCGGGTGAATTTTTGTACACGTTGTGCCCAGCGACTGGCAAACATACTGGTACAGAATAAAAGAATGGTTAAACTAAAAAATAGGTAGTCTAAGTAATCCGCCGTCGATTTAAATGCTCCTAGTGACGCCATCACGAAGTACAGTAAATCAACAAAGCATAACCAGCTAAATGCGCGGTAATAACGCGTGTATAACCCTGGAAGTAAGGCTAATAGCGGTAGCGTTTGCAAAGAAAATATTGTCCAATTTATACCGCTATCTCGACTTAAATTCCAATAGCAAAAAAGTGCGAGCATGGCCGCATAGAGTGTAAATGTCAGCGCGCTGGCGTAAGTGAACCGTAATTGAAGTTGAGGTAGTGTAAGCGTATTTGAATTTGTCATAACTTATTTATTGCCCACTAAGTTTATTGCTCACTAAGGTTAGGCTCAACGATGCAATACGGTTGCCAAAATTGATACAAAGCTCACGCTCTTGCTCACTCAGCACGGCCCCTTGTTCGGTCGTAGCCAAATGCGTAGGGCCGTATGGTGTGCCGCCAGACTGCGTTGTGTGAAGCGCATCTTCGCTATAGGGAATGCCTGTTATGAGCATGCCATGATGCATGAGGGGTAATAACATGCCTAGCAATGTACTTTCTTGGCCGCCGTGGAGCGAGCTAGTGGAGGTGAAGGCTCCTGCAGGTTTGCCGATCAAGTCGCCATTGAGCCATTCATTTGACGTGCTGTCGATAAAATACTTCAAAGGAGCGGCCATTTGTCCAAAGCGGGTTGGGCTGCCAAGTATAAGTCCTGCACAATTTTGCAGGTCTTCGGCACTGCAATAAATGTCGCCATCGTTAGGAATGCTGGGTTCGCTTGCCTCGGTATTCGCAGATACGGCCGGTACTGTGCGCAATCGTGCTTCAATACCCGTGACTTTTTCAATGCCACGTGCAATTTGCCTCGCTAAAGCGCCTGTAGAGCCGTTACGGCTGTAATAAAGAACTAAGACATAGGGCATTATAGAAGCTCTCTAACGTTTTCTGGTGGGCGGCCTAATACGGCTTTGTCACCTTTGACCACAATTGGTCTTTCGATTAATTTTGGTTGTGCTGCCATAGCGTCAATGAGTGTTTCATCACTAAGGCTAGTGTCGCTCAAGTTAAGTGCCTTATAGGCATCTTCACCTTTACGCAGCAAGCCGCGCGGATCAATATCTAGTTTGCTTAGCAGACTTTTGATGGTGCGGGCGTCCGGAGGAGTCTCTAGATATAAGACAATTTCGGGTGGATGGCCGGCGTCGACTAATACGGCCAAAGTTTGGCGTGATTTCGAACAACGTGGGTTGTGGTAAATTGTAAATTCGCTCATAGTTTAAGACTTCGTATTGTAAACTTTCATATAAAGCACTCATCCTAAAGAACTCGACATGTCTGAACAACACCCTGCACTACAAAAAGTGACTTTTGTCAGCCGAGAATTGATTGATTTCGTCAAGAATCTTGTGACAGGCTTCGTTGATAACAGTTGCCAGAAAAGCGCAGCGGCCTTGACCTATATGACATTATTCGCCCTGGTGCCGATGATGACAGTTACTTACTCGGTGTTTTCATTTATTCCAGCCTTTCAAGGAGTTGGTGAACAGCTTCAAGAGATGATTTTTAGTAATTTCGTTCCTGAGAGTGGAGCAGAGGTACAAGGCTACCTCTCAGACTTTTCAAAACAAGCACAGCGCTTGACCTGGTTTGGTGTTGTCATGTTGGTTGTGACCTCTTTACTTATGCTGAAAAACATCGAAAGAACCTTCAATGCCATATGGGGCGTAAAGCAGGGACGACGTGGTCTATCGAGTTTTTTATTATACTGGGCTGTTTTGACCATTGGACCGCTTTTACTCGGCGCCGGCATTGTTATGAGTACTTATATTCTATCTCTACGTATGATGGTGGCTGAGTACGATCAACTTGGTGTTGTTCCACGCTTGTTGGGTATTTTACCTATTTTCACGACCGCAACAGCGTTTAGCCTGTTATTCATTGCTGTACCCAACTGTAAAGTCCCTTTTAAATATGCTGTGTCGGGTGGAATAGTGACAGCGGTGTGCTTTGAATTGATGAAATACGGCTTTGGTATGACGGTTGCGAACTCGAGCTTTAAACTGATCTATGGTGCTTTCGCGGCGGTGCCGTTGTTTCTTTTGTGGATTAATTTTTTGTGGATGATTGTTTTACTCGGCGCCGTTTTTGTTCGAACTTTATCTGAGCAGGGCTACGGCACACGTAACGAACGTTATTCCGATGTTCGTGCGGTTTTACATTGCTTGGCCGTGTTTCGTAAAAAATCACTAACCGGCGGCTGTGTAAATGACAATGATTGCATAAAAGCTGGACTTAGCTTGGTCCATTGGCAGCATTTGCGTTCCGAAATGGTTCAACACAATTGGGTCGCTGTGACCGACGGTGGCAGCTATGTTTTAAGTCGCGATCTTAATGTACTGACAATATGGGATGTAGCGAGCTTGGTGAATATGCCCATTGATGAGCCTGTGCCGGATTGTGATGCGCTGAAATTTGACGATGAAACTCAGGTCTGGCTGATGAATTTTCTAACTCGTCGTCAGCAAGTATCTACCTTCGCACATGATACCTTTTCGGTCAGCTTGGAGGCGTTGTTTGCCGGTGCTCATAAAAAAGAGTTGAATACAAAGAGTTAGGCTGTTGCCTTGGCGGAATAAGCTATCGGAAATACGGGTTAAGGTAAAGGTTAAGGTAAAGGATTAAGAGTGTAAGCTAAAGTGATTATTCGGCTACGGGTTTTTTCTGTAGTTTTCGCTGTAGTGTACGTCTATGCATTTTAAGCTGGCGGGCTGTCTCTGATATATTGCCGTCATTCTCAAGTAAAGCGCGTTGAATGTGTTCCCACTCAAGCCTTCGAACCGACATCTTGTCTCCTTCTGGGGCCGGTATTTCGCGTTGTTCACTATCGCCCTCTCCTATAAATGCTTTAATAATATCATCAGCACTAGCAGGTTTACTTAGGTAATTTACGGCGCCCATTTTTACCGCTTGGACGGCACTAGCGATGCTCGCATAACCGGTTAAGACGAGTATTTTTAGCTGAGTGTTAGCCTTAATGATGCCCTCTATTTTACTTAAGGCATTACCATCATCGACTTTTAAATCGAGAAGTACGTGACTAAAATCGGTGTACGGAACATGGCGTTCAAGTTCGGCCAAGTTATGGCTGTGGTAAACAGTAAAGCCGCGTTTTTCTAAAGCTTTTTTTGTGACTCTAGCTAGAGCTGGATCGTCTTCAAGGTACAATAGTGATTGGCTAGTCATAGCGGCAGTGTCTGTTAGTTGTTCGCGGGTTTAGGTAAATCAATGTGAATAATAGTTTGTTTGTTTTTTGTGTCATTAAGGTTCTCAAACCAAACGTATCCGCCAAGTTTTTCGACTGTGGTGTTGGCTAAAAATATTCCGATACCTAGACCATTTTCTTTACTTGATACTTTGGGCTTCCCCCAGTTTTCTTGGACATAGCTCGGAAGTGATTCACCGTCATTTTCAACACTAATGCGAATACCCGTGTCGATCTTTTTTAAATGTAACTGCACACATTTATCGGCGGCATATAGAGCGTTATCAATCAGATTAATTAATGCGTGCAAAAGTAAAATATTATAATTCACCAAAGCTTCGTGCGAGTCTGAATCGAGTAAAAACCTTAATTCAACCCTTACTTGAACAATTGTATAGTGTTCGCGTAAGTGTTGTTTAAGTACCTTAAGTGGTATAGCGTCAGTTTTTAAAGACTCTGTGTCCCCTAACAATGAAAGCTTCTTAAGTGTTAACTTACAGCGTTCGATTTGTTGCAGTAAAAGCTCATGATCTTCTGTATCAATGATTAAATGCGTTTCGTGTACTTCCAATTCATTCAATATTATCGCTATTGTCGATAGTGGTGTACCAAGTGAATGGGCTGTAGACGCTGCCATTGTACCGATGCCAACAAGGTGCTCATTCTTCAGTGTTTCTTCTCTTGCTTGCGCTAAAAGGGTATCACTTAGGTTAAGTGCTACCGCTAGGCGGGATATGAAAAAACAGACAAGTACGGCGCTGGCAACAAAATTGATCCACATACCAACAAGATGCAATTTAAATTCGCTTGATAGATGGTATGCGTGGTCATCCAGATCTAAATACAACATTGCGCTGTACGCGGCAGCGCAAAACCCCGCAAATAGCCAAGCACGTCGTTGCGAGAATATCGTTGCCGCGATTGCCGTTAGAATGAGCAGATAGTAAATAAAAGGATTGCTAGCTTTTCCTGAAAAATACACCAAAGCCAATAGGACAATCGCGTCGATCATGAGATAGATGAATAGCTGGTATGCCGGTATGGTATTTGCCGAACGTAGATGTACGTAACTAAAAGCGGCGTAGCTAAGTGCAGCTACGATAATGCCGCTAAGAATGCTAAATGGTAACTCACTCTCCAAAACGAACATGGCGTATGCCATGACCAAAAGAGCTGCGCAGGTCATAGATACGCGTAGCCACAGTAGGCGTTCAAGTAAGCGGTGGTTCTGCTGACTTGAACTGTAACTTAACGCGTTCACGGCCAAGCTTACGCTTGGCTCTGGCTCTGGCTCTGGCTTTAAGCTTATCCCTGACATAGCCTTATTGGATCTTCTCGCCTTCAACATCAAGTTCAACGATCGGGTAGCCTAGCTCTTGTAGTTTTTTAAAAGTGGTTGCTTTGTCGCCAACAACTAAAATGTTCAATTTTTTGATAGGTAACATAGCTTTAGCTATTGTATTTATTTCATCGGCTTTAATCGATTCGATAATGCTCTTTTGTTGATCGCTAAAGTTTTTGTCAGCCTTGTATTTTTGCAACGTGTGCAAAAATCTGATCTTTTGCGATGACGATTCGTATTTTAATGCATCTCGTTGTGCGACTGAATTACGCATTAGTTCTAGCTCGCCCTCTTTAATCCCGTCTTTAGCGTAGAGCGCAAGTTCACGCATGATCTCGGAGACAGCAAGGTCGGTGCTGTCTGCTTTTACCGAGGTACTTACAGTGTAGGGCCCAGGGAGTTCAGAGCTAGAGAATCCCGATCGTGCGCCGTAAGTGATACCTTTGTCTTCGCGTAAATTCAAATTGATTCGGCTGTTGAATGCACCGCCTAAAGCGAAATTCATTAGACCAGCTTTGAAATATTCCCCAGTAAGGTCTTTCTTTAAATCTGTTAAGTAACCAACGCGAATTTCCGACTGCGCAGCGGCTGTTTTGTTGACGAAATACAGTGTGGTTTCTGAAATGGTCGGCGGTGTGCCAAATACGGCTTTAGCCGCTGTGTTGGCTTTCCATTCGAATACAAAGTTCAGCTTTTTGAGTAAAGTTTTTTTGTTTATGTCGCCTACTACAACCATGCTGGCTCCGATAGGCGAATAAAAATTACTGTAGTAATTTTCGAGATCTTCGGTTGAAATGTTGGGCAGGGTTTTCATTAGGCGTGTATCTGGAATGCCTCGAATATCTTTATCGCTATACGTTATACGGTTGTAAACCATTGGCGCAATACTTGATGCCTGTTTTGTTTGTGCTTCGGCAGACTCGATGGATTGTTTGATGATTCGGTTTAAATCATTCTGCTCAAAAGCGGGTGAAAATAAGCGTTCCTTAAGTAGCTCTAAGGTTCGGTCAATATGTTTGCTTAGCGATGAGACACTGATAACCGTTTCGTCGCTGTGGGCGCTAAACGAAATGCTACTACCGATTTTTTCGAGCTCTTTAGCAATTTCTTGCTCGCTATAATTCTTTGTGCTGGTGTTCATCATGGCCGCGGTGATACTCGAAAGTCCCAATGTTTCTAGGTGGAGACTGTCGGTAAATACGCCACCCTTTAATGACAAGCTTAAGGCGATTTTGGGTAGCGCCGTTTGCTGTGAACCTATGATTTCGATGCCGTTTTTACTGCTGTGGCGCCAAAATTCTGGTGGGCTTACCGGTTTGGCGGCAAGTGGGGCAGGTTTAACACTACGATCAAAGCTATCTTCGGCTTTGTTATAGCTTAAGCCGCTGTAATCTACGGTAGGGTATGGGTTTTCTGCGTCTGTCGTCGTGTTTTTTCCAGAACTAAAGTTGTTTGGTTTTGCTGGGGTGCCTTCCGGATCGGCCAAGACGCTCAGAATAACCGCGGGTTTATTTTTGATATATTGCTCATAAACACGCATAACATCGTCTTTTGTCACAGCAAGGTTTCGGGTATTCACTACGGCAAACTGTGCGGCATCACCGGCAAATGTTTCGAGGTGGGCGAGTTCAGAAACCTTCCCGGAAACTTTTTCTAGCGTGTTAATCATGCCGCGTTCAAATTGAGCTTTGTATTTTTGAATGTCTTCGTCGCTAACACCGGCATGTTCAAACTCGAGAAGTGATGCACGTAACTCATCCTCAAACTCGGGTAAGGGTTTACCTGGGAACGGCATAACAAACATAAAGAATTCACCTGCGTGTTCGTAGTTGCTATGGCTGGCACTTGCATTGACCGCTTTTTGCGAAGCGACGAGGTTTTGAAATAAATAGCTGTCTTTCCCATGACCCAGAATTGAGGCCAAACAATCGAGTGCAGGCGAGTCTGGGTGGAAATTCGCAACCGTCGGAAAACTGAAGGTTACGGCGGGGAATTGTATTTTGTCATCGTAGTAAGATACGTAACGATTTTGATCTAGAGCTACGGGCGCTATATCTAAGGGCTTTACTTCGGGGCCGCGTGCAATACTACCAAAATATTTTTCTACTAATGCCATTACAGCTTTCGCGTTGATGTCGCCACCAATGGTTAACGTGGCATTGTTGGGTCCGTACCAGCGTAAGAAAAAGTTGCGTAAGTCTTGGGCCGTCGCATTGTCCAAATCTTCTAAGTCACCAATGGTTAACCAAGAATAGGGGTGTCCATGGGGGTAAAGGCTTTTACTTATAAGCTCCCATACGCGTCCATAAGCTGCGTTGTCATAACGTTGAGCTTTTTCGTTTTTAACGGTCGCTCGCTGTACTTCAAATTTTTCTTGGGTGATGCCCTCAAGAAAAAAACCCATTCGATCAGCCTCGAGCCAAAGCATGGTCTCTAAATGATTGACCGGAACCGTTTCAAAGTAATTGGTTCGGTCTCTATTGGTTGTGCCGTTCATGGTGCCGCCAGCTTCTGTCACGAGCTTTATATGCTCTTCATCCGCGACATTTTCTGAGCCTTGAAACATCATATGTTCAAACAAATGTGCAAAACCGGAACGCCCAAGCTCTTCGCGGGCGGAGCCAACGTGGTATGTGACATCGACGTGAGCCACTGGATCACTATGATCTTCATGGATAAGCACCGTTAAACCGTTGTCTAATGTATAGCGCTCAAAGGGAATATCGATAGCTTGGGTATTATTCTTATCGTCATGAGCAATTTTAGGCTCTGTCGAACAGCTAGTAAGTACTACTATGATAGAAACTAGTAGAAGTGAGTAGAATTTAACCATGAACTCGTCCTTTGATACGGTTATTAGGGTTCGGTATTGATTGGGTAGCAATGGTTCGGCGAATTGACAAATACCAGTTTGTTATCTGAGTTAACTCATTTGATTCTTAATTGTAAAAGGTTTTTATTGAAAATGATCTAGTATTAATTAAACGATGAGAATTTGTTATTATTTCTGTTTGGTCGAAAAGTAGGCAGGGTCAAAAAAAATGGAAATATGTGTAATTATTTCAGCAGCTTGAAAACACGTGTCTATACTCAATTAAGATGACACCTATAAACTTAGGATACTATGTCTATACCTCTTTTAATATGTGATGACTCGAACATGGCCCGTAAGCAGGTAGCTAAGTCGCTACCTGAGAGTTGGGATGTCGAGCTGACCTTCGCTAAAAACGGCCGTGAAGGCCTAGAAGCCATTCGTGCAGGAAAAGGCGAAATGGTGTTTTTAGACCTCACTATGCCTGAAGTCGACGGTTATGGTGTGCTGGAAGCTGTTAAGAATGAAGGGTTGAAAACGATGATCATTGTGATTTCGGGTGATATCCAACCTTCGGCAGTAGAGCGAGTGAGATCACTCGGGGCTTTAGATTTTATTAAAAAGCCTGTCAGCAAGGATAAACTTGCCGAAACACTCAACAAATACGGGCTGCTTTAAGCTCTACGCAAGCGTAATTTACAAGGGCGAGAGTCTCAATGAGTGAGTGTTTCGTTCTTTTTCGGACTAGGCTTTAGTCGTAAGTCTCAGTAGCAGGGCTTAGAGGCATGCTCGGTGCTATGGTCTTCCTGTATCTTTCGTTAATCCTGTTAGAAAAGCTTCTAGGTTTGATGGGGTTTCATCGCTGACACCTTTCGTATTTCTCATTAGCCCCGTATTTTGAAAAATTTTCTGTGATTCCCCACTAATATCGTTTAATTTACCTCTTTTCATTTAAGTGATATACCACGTTATGCAGCTATCAGGCTTCGCAAAACAGCTCTCTGGTGATTCGAGCATTGTTGATTTAATGGAGGATCTTGGCGACGCTTTAAACGTCAATCCCGACATGTTGTTTTTGGGTGGAGGAAATCCTGCACAAATTCCTAAGTTTGAAGCCTTAATGGGGCGTCATTTAAGTGAGGTTGTTTCCGATGCTGATAGCCTGCACCGATTGTTAGGGGTATACCAATCACCTCAGGGTTCAGAGTCTTTAATCGCTAATCTAGTTCAATATTTTCGTAAGTTGTCATGGTCGGTTGATGCGTCGAATATTTGTATTACTAATGGCAGTCAATCCGCATTCTTTATGTTAAGCAACTTGTTTGCCGGTGATCTGGGTGGTGGTATGCATAAGCGCATATGCTTGCCTATGCTGCCCGAGTACCTTGGTTATGCTGATCAGGGTGTCGCCTCAAATATGTTTTATGGTCAGGCCCCCATTATTAATTCCTTGGGGGAACACGAATTTAAGTATGGGATAGACTTTGAGCGGCTTGTAGTAGACGAGGGCACGGCGGCATTGTGTGTGTCGCGCCCAACCAATCCGACTGGAAATGTCGCCAATAAGGATGAAATTGCTCAGCTAGAAAGTCTAGCGGAGGCTCAAGGGATAGCGTTGATTATCGATTGTGCTTATGGCCAGCCTTTCCCTGGTATTGTCTACGACGACGAGGCTACGCTAGAGTGGACCGAAAACCGCGTATTTGTATTAAGCTTATCCAAGTTGGGCTTGCCCGGAGCCCGCACGGGAATCGTAGTAGGGCCCTCAGAATTGATAAAACGGTTGGTAAAGATGAATACTATTCTGAGTTTGGCAAATGGAAACTTGGGCCCAGTACTTATGAATTCGCTACTTGAAAATGATGAGCTTGATTCAAGTTGTCGAACTATTATTCGGCCGTTCTATGAAGAAAAGCGGCACATCGCTTTGGCCTTAGTGGCGCAATATTTTAAGGGCATCTCGTATCGTGTGCATAAGGCCGAAGGCGCATTTTTTCTTTGGCTTAACTTTCCGGGTTTACCAATAACATCGAGAGAACTTTATCAGCGGCTCAAATTACGTAAAGTTCTGGTGATGGATGGCAGCCCATTCTTCTTCGGTTTGCACGAAAGTTGGGATCACGCGCGAGAATGTATTCGTGTTAGCTACTGCCAAAGCCCCGATGTTTTAGAGCGCGCGATGGAGATTATCGCCAATGAAATACGAGGGTTAAGTTAGGGGGTTAAGTTAGGGCTTAAATACGGCTTAAGCCCTTGTGGTCAAGCTAATGGAGGCGTAGCGGCTAAGGTATTAGAAGTTCACAGTCATAGTTTTTGCCGGCCTCAATACGGCTTATATGGGCTTTTTCTTGTGGGGTGCCGTTTATGCTTAGCTGTGCTGTACGGACTTCGGCACGTCGAATCCTTAGGTTTATGCTCGCGCCTCGAAATGCCCGCTTAATGCTTACCTCATTCCAATCTTGGGGTAGTTGTGGCTCTACGCGTAATCCATATTTATCACCTCGAAGCCCAAATAGTCCATCTATTAGGCAGCGATAGAACCAATGCACTGTGCCGGTATTGAATAGCTGGCTGGAGCGTCCCGCGGTGCGGGGGTGTTGGTAAAAGGCGCCACGATAGTAGTTGGGTATGTAAACCGGCAGCTGTCCGCGTTGTAAGTAATCACTTTTATCTCCCCCCGGAATCATTTGACGTAATATTTTATAGGCGCGATCACTTTCTTTGTGCTGATAAAGCCCGTAAACATAGAATGCGGCAGCGTGATTGTAAACTGAGCCGTTCTCGGCTGAGCCTGGGTGCTTTTGGGTTACTCGTCCAACATCGTCACGCATAGCGGTGAAGCTTGGTGCGAGCATCATCACGCCGTAAGGGGTTTCAAGGTGTTCCTCAACAGCTTGAATCAACGAGGTTTTTTGTGACTCGTTAGCGGTGTTGCTCAGTAGCGCCCAACCTTGTGGATTTAGAAAGATCTTACCTTCGCTATCTTTACTTACGCCAAATAGAACATTGTCGTCGGTAATACCGCGACCGTACCAGCGACCGTCCCAAAAATGTTCGTTAGCGGCGTTGCTGAGCTCTATAGCCTGCTGGCGAAGTAACGTTTTAAGTTCATTCGGTGCGTTATCGCTAGCTTCAGTTATGTCGGCCCATGTATTAAGGGCGTAAGCGATAGCGAGTGTTAACCAGCCTGAAACGCCTTTGCCTTTATGGCCAACCATATTCATCGGGTCGCACCAGTCACCTTGAGCAATATAGGCGAGGCCGCGCTCGTCACGATTACCCATTAGCCATTGCATAGCATGACTGATGTGATCAAGCACGCTGGCGGATTTTTCGCCATTTGCATAGGGTAGAATCTCATCCAATAGTGCGTAGTCGTTGGTCTCGTCGAGATAGGCCTGGAGGCAGATAGGCAGCCATACGCAGTGATCTGTATGTGGAACCTGGTTGATATACTTTAGTTCGGCGCCTTCCATTAATAAGATGCCGTCGGGCATGGCTCCGTCAGATTCTTGCTGGCTTAACGCAAGCTTAAATGCTTCTCGTGCAACACTGGGTTTTATGTAACTCATTCCCATGGTGTCTTGTAGAAAATTGCGCGTTTGAGGGTCGGTTGTTAAGCGGTTTACGTCGCCATGGTAAAACACTTGTCGCGGCAGCCATTGATTAACAAAGTTATCAAGTTCTGCATCCGGTGTTTTAATGGTAAGTTTACCTAGGCCGCTATCAATGTAATCGGCATACTCTTGATGTGCGCTATCGAAACACTTTGCGGTGCTTAGGTATTTTTCTCGAAGTTGTTTTACTTCGTTATCATCAAATGCTGGGCCAAATAGAAATCTGTTGCTATAGCTTTCTCCGCTCGATAGTTCTGTTTTGAATTGGAAAATCCCTGCAGGCGTCTCATAACGTGAGTCACTATTTGACAGGCTTTCGTTCTGAACACCTGTGGGATTATGTAGTCCGCCTTCGCCTTCAAATACGGCCTGTTGAACCTCCCATGAGTGCGGTGGTTTTTCGTGTAGAAAACATGTGATGTCTTTTAGGTGCTTAATCTTGATGTAGTCATCGACCTTTTGGTAGGGCGTGACACATTTAGCGAGGATGCCGCCTAAGTCTTTTCTATACTCGCCACTCTGATTCATCCACGACATAAAACCTATGGGAAAGTAGGGGTAGATACTGATCTTGCGCTTTTTTGAGCCTATATTGGTCAGCTTGAATGACCACAGTTCAGCGACATCCTCTAAGGGAAGGCTGACACTCATTTCGACCTCTAGCTCTAAGGCTTTAATCGTCCATCGAACATCACTACTTCCAGCGGAAAAACAAAATTGATCTGGCGTTGCTCTAACCGGTTCATGGGGGACTGAAAATATCTCTTTAGTGTGCTCATCTTTTATATAAAAAAATCGACCAGGGTGATGAGCAAAATACGGTTGCTCTGGTTGCATGAAGCTCTTTGCTTCAATATTGGGCGCGTAGGCGTATTTAGCAGGCTCTGGCTGCATGTACTGTGAAACCGCATAGCCTCGGCAATTAAGCTGAATCATCATCTTTTTGTTCCATAAAAAAGCGGAGCTAGCCGGCATGGCTGAAGGGCTGAATAGCTCATAGCGTTTGCCGTCGTTGGAGGGCGAAAGAAATGATGTAAGAGGCATAATGAAGCTCCAGATAAGAAAAAGGACGCCTTGGCGCCCTTTAAGTTGTAGTACCAGTACATAACTGGGCTGGGTTTTAACGGCGCAGTTATAATTTCCAGGCGAGTGAGGGCTTAACTTTTTAGTTTAAGTTCACTTTGTATTTCTTCGAGTTTTTCTGCGCTTAAATTATAAAAAATTAAGCATAGTGCCGTGGCGATTGCGAATAGGCCTGGAATTAGCGTTTGCATATTTACGATGCTATCGAGGGATGCGCCTGATTGCACCTGATTTGCTTTGTAGCCCATGGTGGCAAGGACAGAAAGCATGATGGCGGAACCCGCAGCGCTTCCGAGCTTTTGTGAAAAAGTTGTTGCTGAAAAGGTCATGCCTGTTGCGCGCCGGCCATTCTTCCATTCGTTGAAATCTGCGACATCTGCGTACATCGACCATGTAATGGGCGCCTTAAAGCCAAGCGCAATACTGATCATGATGTTAAAGCCGAACATCCATAAAATTTCAGAAGGGAATGTCGCGCTGTCAATTTCGATACGATTTCCTTCGGCATCGGTAGTTTGACGTATAACGCTGAGTGTTTTGCCGTTCAAGGCATCAAGTGGAAGCTGCGCGGCATGTGTTTCTAGTTCGACCCGGTCTTGGATAATCCAGAATATCTTGTCGTATGTGGTCCAGCGGTATGTGTCGCCCTCCTTGTGTTTTACTCCAAGAAGGTCATCTGCGTGTAAGGACTGGGTTGATGACGTATTTGCCACTACGACGCCGAGGGCTTCTGGTTTTGGAATGAATGAATAGCTGATCGATAGCGCGCCGACAATCGTAAGCATAACCATGAGCACTTTCTTTTTGTCGAAACGCTGAGTTACCCATGCCGCAGACATAGCACCAACCATTAGTCCGGCCATTTGTAGTCCGACATAGGGGCCTAATAAATCAGGGCGCTCAACAAAATACTTAAAATAATAGGCGGCGGAGCTGCCTCGGAGTGTCATTGTTGCCATAAATACCATAGCGAGCACGAACAGAATGAGCCATGGTTTGCATACAAGTAAGTCTTTTAAATCGTTAAGCGGGTTGGTCTTTTTTTGGCTTGCCGCGGGTGCTACACGTTCTTTAGTGGTAAAAAACGTAATAACAAACAACACTGAGGCGATTGTTGCGTAAAGGCTCATAGTCATCTGCCAGCCAAACGCACTGTTAGGATCGCCACCGCCAAAATATGCTGCAATGTCAGGTGTAGCGGCGCCAACAATAATTGAACTGAAATAAGCAAAGAAAAAACGTGTGCTATTTAACGCGCCTCGCTCTTTTGCATTCGCGGTTAAAACACCGGAGAGTGAGTTGTAAGGCGTGTTCAGTATGGTGTAGCACAGCATAAGTATGCAGTAGCTAGCATAAGCCCAGATGAGCTTTCCGTCTTGGTCGAGGTCAGGTGTTGTCATCGCCATAATGCCCGCGCCCATCATTGGCAGCGCGCCAAACAGGAGGTAGGGTCGAAACTTTCCCCAGCGAGTGTTAGTTCTGTCCGCAATGGCACCCATGGCTGGATCGGTAAAGGCATCTACAATTTTAGTGACGGTAACCATGGTTGCCGCAGCAGCTGCGCTAATGCCAAAAATGTCGGTATAAAAGAAAATTAAATATGAGCCAATGATTGCCCAATAAAAATTAAAACCGGCATCACCGAGGCCAAAGCCAATTTTTTCAAGCTTGGTTAACTTGGCTAAGCGATTTTCTTGTTCAGCAGGCATGCTGAGCTCCTTAGTTATTGTTATAGAGTTGTAGGGGCGACGATTGACCTAGTTTATGTTAGATCGCGTAAATATTCTTCTAAGTGTTCAAGCGCAGATCGAAGGATTTCATCTTCGGACTTTGATATGTCGATAAGTATTGTCTGGCTATCATTGGGTTCTTCCATTGCGTCGAATTGACTTTGTAGAAGCTCAGTTGACATAAAATGCCCTGTCCTTGATTCCAGGCGTTGGGTGATTAAATCTAAGTTTCCTTTCATATGTAGGAATACGCAATTAAAGCCTAGCGCATTGATTTTTTCGCGGTGTGCTTTTTTAAGTCCAGAATAAGCAAGTATGCATGTTTGATTACAAGGCTTTAAGGTGTTCAAAGTTCCGCATATCTGACTTATCCACGGCTCACGTAGCTCGTCAGTAAGCGGAATGCCTTGACTCATCATGGCCTTGGCTTCACGGCTATGAAAGTCATCGGCCTCGAGAAAGGGGGCCTTGAGAGTGTTGGCTAGATTAGTGGCTAGCGTTGACTTGCCGCTGCCAGATACACCCATAATAATCACTAAAAGTGGCTTCATTCGTATTGTTGCTTTCTTTAGGTTAATCATCGAATGGCTGGATAGTAACCGATGATTAAAGGTTGCGCAATCTTTATGGTGCTGAAGTGTCGTACGAAAGGGTTGATATTCGTAGCCGTTGATCAGTCTACTATCTGTTTGTTTTATAAGGATATGTTGGGTTTTAATTTGGCCTAAAGATCTGCGTGGTAGCGCTATCATTATATTGGTGTTTTGTCGTCTTTCTGGTGCTTTCTACCGTCTTTGTGGGGTTTTTATGCGGCCTTATGTTCGAGAATGCTGTGCATAATGGTAGGATACGCTTTTGCTTTTGCGATGAATTTGGGTTTTATGCATGACGAATGACTATAAAAAGAAAAATCTAAAGCGGATTACCTTGGCCGACGTAGCCTCA
Source organism: Flavobacteriales bacterium (assembly GCA_047638775.1). Taxonomy (GTDB): domain Bacteria; phylum Pseudomonadota; class Gammaproteobacteria; order Pseudomonadales; family Cellvibrionaceae; genus Agaribacterium. The sequence continues at coordinate 22,186 of JBLIMQ010000022.1, read as the reverse complement.
AAGGCTGGCGTTAGTGCGATTACGGTTTCCCGTGTTGTCAATGATTATGAGGGTATCACCCCTGTAATGCGTGAAAAGGTTCAGTCCGCAATCGATGAGCTGGGGTATATCCCGAATCGCTCGGCGAGCGTGCTGGCGTCGTCGCGGTCCAATGTTATTGGGGTATTGGTGCCGTCATTGTCGAATATTGTTTTTAATGACGTAATTTGTGGAATCTATGATGTTGCTGAGCCTGCAGGCTATCAAATATTGCTAGCCGATACTCACTATTCACCGCTGGAGGAGGAGCGTTCTTTGCGAACACTTCTAAGTCAGTCTCCAGAGGGTATGGTTATTACCGGTGGAGAACAGAGTGAGCTTTCCAGGAAGATGCTAGCGCAGTCAGGGGCTCCAATTGTTCAAATAATGGATCGTGTGGAAGAGCCGCTTGATATGAATGTGGGGTTCTCGCATGAAGAGGCGGGGTATCAGGTGGTGACATCTCTGCTGGAACGAGGCTATGAAAAGGTCGCGTTTATTGGTGCTAGAATGGATCCGCGTACACGTCGTCGCCTTGATGGTTATAAGCGAGCAATGTCAGAGCGTGGGCTGCTTGATAGCAAGTTGATTGTCACTTCACTCAAGTCTTCGTCTATAGCGATGGGAGGTGACTTGTTGCGCGACTTGATGGGGCGTAGCGGCGGAGACTTGGATGCAATTTTTTGCTGTAATGATGACTTGGCTTTAGGTGTTCTTTTTGAATGTCAGAGAATGCATATCGATGTGCCTGGGCAGATAGGTATTTGTGGTTTTAATGATGTTGAGACTGCGGCCTATGTGCAGCCCCCTTTGTCTAGCGTGCATGTTGGTCGTTATGATATGGGCGCTAAAGCAATGGAGATGATTTTGGATGATTTGAGGGGGGCTGGTCCGGAAGACCGTACCTTTGATACGGGCTTTGAGGTTCGGTTACGCGGATCTACAAAGTAGTGCTGCGAATATGGGTCTCTACTGTTGCATTAGCGGAATGTGATGTTTCTTTCGAATTGTGAGCTGAAAATATCTTTGGCTGCGGTTATTCAGAACTGGCAGTCGTTAGCTGCGTATTCTTTTCCCGCTACCTGCTCGGCAGTCGTGAAGGCGAACGCATATGGTTTGGGCTCACTCGAAGTTGCGCGCGCCCTTTATGGTGTTGGTTGTCGTGATTTTTTTGTAGCAAGTATTGATGAGGCTGCGCAGCTTCGTTCTCTACCTTTTTTGGACCTTCGTATTTATGTTCTGGGTGGCGTCTTTCCTGGTGAGGAGCGCCGCTGTATTGACTTGTCGGCTATTCCTGTTCTATGTTCGTTGCAGATGTTGCGACGTTGGGCGGACGTGAGTGAGGGGTGTTCAGAATCGGTTCTAAAGGTTGATACTGGGATGTCTAGGCTGGGCTTACCCGAATCGGAGTTATCTTTGCTTTGTACTGATTCGGGTTTGTTGGCTCAAGCCGGCGTTGGTATGGTAATGAGTCATCTTGCTTGCGCAGATGAGTCGAGCCATCCGTTGAATTTTTTGCAGTTGCAGCGTTTTAATCTGGTGCGCGCGCGCCTCTTGTCAGTCAGTCCCTTCTTGCGTTTTAGTTTGGCTAATTCCGCCGCTATAACGCTATCTCCAGATTATCATTTTGACCTTGTTCGTCCTGGCATTGCGATCTATGGTGGTATGTCTTCACATACAGATTTAAAGTTGCGGTCGGTTGTTGGTTTGTCTCTTCCTGTTATTCAGCGCAGAAGAGTCGAAGCTGGGGAGTCTGTAGGTTATGGAGCTGTTGATAAGTTTGATAGTCCAAGGGAGTTGCTGGTTGTTGCGGGTGGTTATGCAGACGGTTTTTTTCGTTCGATGTCAGGGCGCTTGTCGGCCTATTCGGGTGGTTTTAAATTGCCTTTGGTTGGTCGGATTTCGATGGATACGATGATATTTGACTCTACTCTTTTGGGGGGGGTGGCCGCTTCTGTAGTCGAGCTTGAGTTGCTTGGTGAAAGTCAGGGAGTGAGAGAGCTTGCGGAGGCTGCAGACACGATCTCTTACGAGGTTCTTACCTCGTTAGGTGGCAGAATTAGAAGGGTGTATCAGTGAGGAAGTTTGTGTAATGTCAGCTGCGGTTGGAGGTAAGACTCTTTTTGATTTGGTTGAGCTCATGTCTGACGGCGCCTGGTATTCTGGGTCTGGGCTGGGTGAGTCGCTTGGGTTGAGTCGTGCCGCGGTTTGGAAGTCCCTAAAGGGTTTAGGTGGCTTGGGCTTGAGTTGTGAAAGTCAGCCTGGTAAGGGCTACCGTTTGGTTGGCGGTGTGGATCTGTTATCTGAGCCGTTATTGCGTGAGGGTCTTTCTTGCTTTGGGGTGGACTTATCTGTTGACGTTGTTCGGTCGATTGACTCTACTAATGCTTTGATGATGCGCTCGCATGCTGCGGGCTTACTGTCGTCACCTAGAGTGGTGGTTGCTGAAATGCAGTCGGCGGGTCGCGGAAGGCGTGGGCGTGCCTGGCATAGCCCCTATGGTTCAAATCTGTACCTTTCCTTCTCTTGGGTTTTTACTGCTGGCGTAGCGGCTATTGAGGGCTTAAGTTTGGCGGTTGGCGTTGCTATCTGCGAAGCTTTGAGTGAGCTGGGCTGTGATGGCGTTAAGTTGAAGTGGCCCAACGACATTTTGTTTGACGGTAAGAAGCTTGGGGGGGTGCTGATCGAATTGGTGGGTGATGTTTCTGGTGACTGCACGGTAATAATCGGCGTGGGTCTGAATTGTGGCATGCAGGATGCTAACGGAGCTCAGATTGATCAGCCTTGGATTGATTTGCGTGAGTGTGGCTGTCAGTCTTCGCGTGTCGAGCTGTGTCAGGCCGTGATCTCATCACTTTACAAATTGTTGGATGATTATGGGGTGGTTGGGTTTTCTGCATATCGGGAGCGTTGGGAAGGGTTATCTGCGTATTCTGGTCAAAATGTTTCGATCGTGTCCGGCTCCTCCGTTGTGCGTGGCTGCATGATTGGGTTGTCAGAGAGTGGTGCGCTGAGGTTGCTCGTTGATGGTCGAGAGCAAGTGTTTGTTGGTGGTGAGGTGAGTTTGAGGCTATCCGAGTGATTGTTTGGCTTGATCAGGGGAATTCGCGCTTAAAATGGGCGCTTGAGGATGATGTAGGTATTGTCTCCTTTGGGGTTGAGCCTAATTCCTCTCTCGAGGGTTTGGGGGTGGTTCTCGTTTCTGAAAAATATGACATATCTGAAGTTTGGTTGTGTTGTGTTGCGGGTGATCTGCGAGTGAAGCAGTTGCGTGCGTTGGTTTTGGCTAGCAGTGGCCTTGAGCTGACGGTTGTGCGCACTCAACCAAGGATGGCTGGGTTGACTTTTACATACAGTCCAGTCGAGTCGCTGGGAGTTGATCGTTATTTGCAGTGCGTTGGGGCGCACAGCGTTGGGGTTGGTGTGATTGTGTTGTCGTTTGGCACTGCGATAACGCTGGATGTGGTATCTCCGGCTGGGAGGCATCTCGGGGGGCATATAGTGCCAGGACTGCGTGCTTTATGTGATGTTTTGCACGCGAAAACGGCTAACCTGATGGCTGTGCCGGATTTGCTTGTGTCAGATGTGTTTTTGGGTGAGTCGACCGAGTCGTGTCTGAATTTAGGTTTAGTTGCGATGCTGGGGTCTTATCTTCGAGGTATTGTGGCGCGGTTCCCTATGTATCGTGTTGTGGTGTGTGGTGGTGATGCGGGTGTTTTGGTAGGGTTAATCGACGTTGAGTGCGAGATGATTGATAATCTTGCGATCGAAGGTTTGCGGATTGTTCGAGAGAATTTGGTGGCAGGGTGATTAAACTGTCATTATTCATAGGTATTGTTTAGGAGGCTGCTAATGCGGCTTGTTTTTGTAACGTTGGTATTTGTGAATTGTGCCATTGCTATTTGGGGGCTGTTTTTGCGCCCGGATTCATTGGTGGGGCAGGTTGTGCCCGCAGATGAGCTTCATTTTGTGCGGACTATGGCGGAGTACCCTGTAGATTCTGAGGCGAATAAGGGGCCCGAACTGTGTGAGCTGGTTGGGCCGTTTGACGATATTGTCCTAGCGGGTGATTTTGTTGAGCGTCTTTCGTCGATTGATATTCGCGCGGAACTTAAGGAGTTGGAGTTGTCGGTAGGGCAAAGTTATTGGGTTTATTTGGCGCCACTTGACTCCGATCGCGAGGCACATAAGGTGTTGGGTGAGCTTCAAGTGAAGCATGTTGAGAGTTACATTGTGCGCAAAGGTAGATTAACGAATTCAATATCTTTGGGAATGTATACTCGGGAATTGTTAGCGGAAGCTCGATTGAGGGAGGTTGCGTTGCTTGGATATGAGCCGGTGAAGGAAGTGATCGAACGGAAGCAAATCGAGTTGTGGGTAATGCTGTTGGAGGGTGAAGGTGAAAAAATGAGCGTTTTTACCTGGGAAAAGATGCTAAATGGAATTAATTTTAAAGAAAGACGACAAAATCTCTGCTTAGATCTTGCGTCGAGCGAAAACATTCACTAGAATCCCGCCTCCACATTTCTGAGACGGAGTGTGTTGGTATGCTAGCGTAGCTCAGTTGGTAGAGCAGCTGACTTGTAATCAGCCGGTCGGGGGTTCGACTCCTCTCGCTAGCTCCAAATTTTTTTGAGCCTGATGTTTTTGGGCTTATTTGTAGTAACTCTCGTATGAGAATGTTGGCAGTTTAATCTGCTGTGCTACACGGTTTAACGTGCGGCAGGGGTTCCCGAGTGGCCAAAGGGATCAGACTGTAAATCTGACGCTTTATGCTTCGGTGGTTCGAATCCACCCCCCTGCACCATTATTTAGAGAGCTTTGCTCTTGTGGATCGGCTCGGTTACGGGCTGGGATGAAGCGCTGCCTACGGGTGGCGTTTTTGTATGTGTTTATGCTGCGGGCGTAGTTTAGTGGTAAAACTCCAGCCTTCCAAGCTGATTATGCGGGTTCGATTCCCGCCGCCCGCTCCAATAAATAGCGCGGTCTCGTTAAGAGTCTGAGTTAAAGAATGGCTCATATAGCTCAGTTCGGTAGAGCACTTCCTTGGTAAGGAAGAGGTCATCGGTTCAAATCCGATTATGAGCTCCACTTTTTTGTGTGCCAGAGCTGTTTGGCTTTGGTTAGTTTTTTTGAAGTACCCCTGCTGAGGAGTCCATCGTGGCAAAAGAAAAGTTTGAACGTACAAAACCGCATGTGAACGTTGGTACAATTGGCCACGTGGATCATGGTAAAACAACATTAACAGCGGCTCTTACGCGTGTTTGTTCTGAAGTTTGGGGTGGCGCAGCCGTAGCATTTGATGGTATCGATAATGCTCCTGAAGAGCGTGAGCGCGGTATTACTATCGCTACATCTCACGTGGAGTACGAGTCGCCTGTGCGTCACTATGCTCACGTTGACTGTCCGGGTCACGCCGATTATGTTAAAAACATGATTACGGGTGCGGCTCAAATGGATGGTGCTATTTTAGTTTGTGGCGCAACTGATGGTCCTATGCCTCAGACTCGTGAGCACATCTTGCTTTCGCGTCAAGTTGGCGTTCCGTTTATCGTTGTCTTCCTAAACAAGGCCGATCTTCTCGCTGAAGAATGTGGTGGTTTCGGATCTGAAGAATACGAAGAGATGATTGAGCTTGTTGATATGGAGCTTCGTGATCTGTTATCTACTTATGAGTTTCCAGGTGATGACACTCCAATCATTCCCGGTTCTGCATTGATGGCACTTAATGGCGAAGACGAGAACGAGCTAGGAACAACAGCGGTTAAAAAGCTTGTTGAGACTTTAGATTCGTACATCCCAGAACCTGAGCGCGCAATTGACTTAGCGTTCCTAATGCCAATTGAGGATGTGTTCTCGATTTCAGGTCGTGGTACGGTTGTTACAGGTCGTATTGAGCGTGGTATCGTTCGCGTTGGTGACGAGCTAGAAATCATTGGCGTTAGGGATACAACGAAGACTACCTGTACAGGTGTTGAGATGTTTCGTAAGTTGCTTGACGAAGGTCGGGCAGGTGAGAACGTTGGTGTTCTTCTTCGTGGTACTAAACGTGAAGATGTTGAGCGTGGTCAAGTGTTGGCGATTCCTGGTTCTATTCAGCCGCACACAACGTTCCAATCAGAAATCTATGTTTTGTCGAAAGATGAAGGCGGCCGCCATACTCCTTTCTTTAAAGGGTATCGTCCGCAGTTCTACTTCCGTACAACTGATGTAACAGGCGCTTGTGAGCTGCCTGAAGGCGTTGAAATGGTAATGCCTGGTGACAACGTGAATATGGTTGTTACCTTGATCTACCCAGTCGCGATGGAAGACGGTCTTCGTTTTGCTATTCGTGAAGGTGGTCGTACTGTAGGTGCGGGTGTTGTTGCGAAGGTTGTCGAGTAAATAGATCTCGTAATCTTGGCGAGGAGGTTGGTTGCTAATGGCGCCGACCTCTTTGTGTTTTATCTGTTTTATCTGTTTAATTTGTTTTAAATAGGCCAGTAGTTCAATTGGTAGAGCGTCGGTCTCCAAAACCGAAAGTTGCGGGTTCGAGTCCCTCCTGGCCTGCCATATAACCAGCCTCCTGTTTTTTTAATGAAAACATGAGGTAGATTAATACTATGAATAGCAAAGTTGACGCAAAAGTTTACCGTTTAGATTCGCTGAAGTGGATTGCCGCCATCGCACTTGTAGTTGGTGGTGCTGTTGCAAACTCAATGTATGCCGAGCAATTTGATGCGATCTACCGCACCTTGGTTGTTGTGGTGTTGGTGCTTGCAGCTTGCTTTATATCTGTGCAGACAGAAAAAGGCGATGCGTTTTGGTCTTTACTAAAGGCGGCGCAAATTGAAGTTCGTAAGGTTGTATGGCCTACGCGTCAAGAAACGACTCAAACTACCTTGTTGGTGGTTGTGGTTGTGTTAATTGCCGCTTTAATTTTATGGGGTCTTGATACCTTCTTAGGTTTTTTGGCTTCACTCATAATTGGTTAAGGTGACCGCACATGGCAAAGCATTGGTATGTAGTACACGCTTACTCAGGTTATGAAAAGAAAGTAGCGCTTGCTCTTAGAGAGCGTATTGAATTGTTGAAAATGGATGAGTTTTTTGGTGATGTGTTAGTTCCCACAGAAGAAGTGGTGGAGATTCGCAACGGTCAGAAGCGCAAGTCCGAAAGAAAATTTTTCCCAGGCTATGTTTTGGTCCAAATGGAACTTAACGATGATAGCTGGCACTTGGTTAAAGAAACGCCGCGTGTTATGGGTTTTATTGGCGGCAAGGCCGATAGTCCTGCCCCGATAACGCAAAAAGAAGCTGACGTAATACTGCAGCGCATTGGTGACTCGGCTGAGAAGCCCAGACCCAAAACCTTGTTCGAGCCAGGTGAGATGGTTCGTGTTATTGATGGGCCATTTAATGACTTTAATGGTGCTGTCGAAGAGGTTAATTACGAAAAGAATCGCCTGCAGGTCGCAGTGTTGATTTTTGGTCGCTCAACGCCTGTAGAGCTGGAGTTTGATCAAGTAGAAAAAGCTTAATACATCGAATTATCAACAGGGGAGCCTCTGATTAATATTGCTACTTAGCGTATTTTAGGCGTTTGCACCCATTATAGGAGTCATCATGGCTAAGAAAATAAATGCTTATATTAAGTTGCAAATTGCAGCGGGTAAGGCGAACCCGAGTCCACCGGTAGGTCCTGCTCTAGGTCAGCACGGTGTGAATATTATGGAATTCTGTAAAGCGTTTAATGCGCAAACTCAACACATTGAGGCAGGTTCTCCGGTACCCGTAGTTATTTCTGTTTATAGCGATCGTAGCTTTACCTTCATTATGAAAACCCCGCCTGCGTCATTTCTTTTGCGCAAGGCTGCAGGTGTTAAGAGCGGTAGTGGCCGTCCAAATACAGATAAAGTTGGTAAGGTAAATCGCGAGCAATTAGAAGATATTGCTAAAACTAAAGATGCTGACCTTACTGCTGCTGATTTGGATGCTGCAGTAAGAACGATTGCAGGTTCTGCTCGTTCTATGGGTATTGATGTGGAGGGCGTATAAGATGGCTAAATTAAATAAACGTCAAAAGCTAGCTGGCGAAAAAGTAGATCCTCAGAAAATTTACTCTATTGACGAAGCGGTTTCTATTTTAAAAGAATTGTCCACTGTGAAGTTTAGTGAGACGGTTGATTGTGCTATTAATTTGGGCATTGATGCGCGCAAATCGGATCAATCTGTCCGTGGCGCTACTAACTTGCCTCACGGTACGGGTAAAGAAGTCCGTGTAGCCGTGTTTACTTCTGGCGCAAACGCCGAAGCGGCCACAGCTGCTGGTGCAGAGCTCGTTGGTATGGAAGATCTAGCCGCTAAAGTTAAAGCTGGTGAGATGGACTTTGATGTCGTTATTGCCGACCCTGCAGCAATGCGAGTAGTTGGCCAGTTAGGTCAGATTTTAGGCCCTCGCGGCTTAATGCCGAACCCCAAAACAGGTACAGTGACTCCAAATGTCGCCGATGCTGTTAAGAAAGCGAAAGCTGGTCAGGTGCGTTTCCGCGCAGATAAAGGCGGCGTTATTCATGGCGGAATTGGTAAGATAGCTTTTGATGTAAAAGCTATTAAGGAAAACCTTGAAGCGTTAGTTGCCGATCTATATAAGGCCAAGCCTTCAACGGCAAAAGGCGTATATTTGAAAAAGATTTCCCTTAGTACAACTATGGGTCCAGGTTTAACTTTAGATATTGCATCTTTAGATAGTTAAGCGTGTTAGGTTGGCTTTAAAAGCTATCCTTTGCAAGAATTTACCTTCGGGTAAAAAAAGACTTTGTGGTTTACGCTATTAACAAAATAGCGTAAGCCGTCAAAGACCGTAGGTGTGACTAATTATTGTTGTCTGTCACTAGTTGGCGGTGTAATTGTTACTTAATGGGCTTCTAGCCTACGCAGACGGTGTGACCAATCAATATTATTGTATTTGATCACCGGAAACTGGTTGGGACTTCTTAATATCTTAATGGTATTTGGAATCTTGGCCTTACACTTCAATTCCAGGAGATAATCTTGTGGCTATTGGATTTGAAGACAAAAAAGCTATTGTTGCTGATGTAAACGAGACGGCTGCTAACGCAATCTCTCTCGTAGTTGCTGATGCGCGTGGTGTAACAGCTGGTGCTATGGATTCGTTACGTAAACAGGCTCGCGAAAGCGGTGTTAATTTACGTGTTGTTCGAAATACATTAGCTAAGCGAGCGATGAAAGGGACTGAATTTGAGTGTGTTAATGACGCTCTAGTTGGTCCAAGCATTTTTGGGTTTTCTATGGAAGATCCTGGTGCTGCAGCGCGACTATTCAAAGATTTTGCTAAAGAGCAGAATGAATTTGAAGTTAAAGTGCTTTCAGTTGGTGGTAAGTCATTAGCAGCTGAGCAGATTGATGCTCTTGCTAAACTACCGACTCTAGAGCAAGCACTTGGTCAACTCGCGTCTGTAATTATTGCTCCAGTAACCAAGCTAGTACGTACTTTCAACGAAGTTCCGTCGAAAGTTACACGTGTTGTTGCTGCTGTTGGTGACAAGAAAAAAGCGGAATCAGCATAGGGTAGTTTTACTCTAGCTGTGTTTGTCTATAATTTATTGATTTAAAATTCGGAGATTGAGTAATGGCTCTTTCAAAAGAAGATATTCTCAACGCAATCGCTGAAATGAGCGTGATGGACGTTGTTGAGCTTGTTGAAGCAATGGAAGAAAAGTTTGGTGTTTCTGCTGCTGCTGCAGTTGCTGTTGCGGCTCCTGCTGCTGATGCTGGCGCGGCTGCTGAAGAGCAAACTGAATTTGACGTTGTTCTAACAGCTATTGGTGACAAAAAAGTGAACGTTATTAAAGCCGTTCGCGAAGTTACCGGTCTAGGCCTTAAAGAAGCTAAAGGTCTTGTTGATGGTGCACCTAGCACTGTTAAAGAAGCGTTGTCTAAGTCTGACGCAGAAGAAGCTCAGAAGAAACTTGAAGAAGCTGGCGCTAGCGTCGAGCTTAAGTAAGTTGCTTTTAAGCATCTCGTGCTTTAACGAGGGGTTGGCAAGTATTCGTACTTGCCGGCCTTTTCGTGTTTATTAAGAATTAAAAACGATGTTGTTGGTTTTCAATATCGTAATACATCGCAAAATCACGGCATGTAATTGTTGGTCTAAGGCTTCCAGCGATGGGCGTTAAACGCAGCACCGTTATTATGCTGCTAGCAGTTAAGAAACACTATAAGACTGAATCATGTTTTATTTAGGCGAATAGTTGAATTAGTCAACCGCCCAATAAAATACCATGAATGAGCTGAGGAAAACTTCACGAATGGCTTACTCCTACACAGAGAAAAAACGTATCCGGAAGGATTTTGGCAAATTGCCGAATGTCATGGAAATCCCTCACTTGCTGAGCATCCAGCTAGATTCGTACCTGCAGTTTACGCAAGCAGGTACAGCAGAATCAGCGCGCAAAGAGCGTGGTCTCCAGGCGGCTTTCCGGTCAGTATTCCCAATTTCAAGTTATTCAGGCAATGCAGCGCTTGAATACGTTAGTTATATCTTGGGTAAGCCCGCATTTGATGAGAAGGAATGTATCTTACGAGGAGCGACCTTTGCGGTTCCACTTCGAGTGAAGGTTCGCCTGATTATTTACGACAGAGAGTCGTCATCTAAAGCAATTAAAGATATTAAAGAGCAAGAAGTTTACATGGGTGAAATTCCGCTCATGACCAATCACGGTACCTTTATTATAAACGGTACCGAGCGCGTTATTGTTTCTCAGTTACATCGTTCTCCTGGTGTGTTTTTTGAGCACGACAAAGGTAAGACTCACTCCTCAGGTAAGTTGTTGTATTCCGCGCGCGTAATTCCTTACCGTGGTTCATGGTTGGATTTTGAGTTCGATCCTAAAGATCTAGTATATGTTCGTATCGATCGCCGTCGTAAGCTTCCAGCGACTATTCTGCTGCGGGCTTTGGGCTACGAAAACGAAGAAATCTTGGATATGTTCTTTTCTACAAGTAAGTTTACTGTAGATTCTGAAGGCGAAATCCATTTAGAGCTTGTTCCAGCACGTTTACGTGGAGAAATGACGACATTTGATATCAAAGATGGTGAAGGTAATCTCATCGTTGAAGAGGGGCGTCGCGTTACAGCGCGTCATATCGGCAAGCTTGATAAGGCCGGCGTAAAGGATCTTGTTGTTCCTGTCGAATATCTTCTTGGCTTATCTGTGGCTAAGAACATCGTTGATACGTCTACGGGTGAAATCATTGTTGAGTGTAATACTGAGATTACTGAAGAAGTAATCGAGGCGCTCACTAAGTCAGATACTAAGTCGTTTGAAACGCTCTACACCAATGACCTAGATTGTGGTTCGTTTGTTTCTGATACCGTTCGTATCGATCCAACACGTACACAGTTAGAAGCGCTTGTTGAAATCTATCGCATGATGCGTCCGGGTGAGCCACCGACTAAAGAGTCGGCTGAAGCATTGTTCCAAAACATGTTTTTTAGTTCCGAGCGATACGATCTATCTGCTGTTGGTCGAATGAAATTTAATCGTCGCTTAGGTCGTGATAACGAAGAGGGTGAAGGTACATTATCGAACGAAGATATCGTTGAAGTATTACGTACTTTAATTGCGATTCGTAATGGTAAAGGTACTATCGATGATATCGATCACCTTGGTAACCGCCGTGTTCGTTCTGTTGGCGAAATGGCCGAAAACCAATTCCGCGTAGGTTTGGTTCGTGTTGAACGTGCCGTTAAAGAACGCCTATCTATGGCTGAGTCTGAAGGGCTAATGCCTCAAGATCTTATAAATGCCAAGCCTGTAGCGGCTGCAGTGAAAGAGTTCTTTGGCTCAAGTCAGCTCTCGCAATTTATGGATCAGAATAACCCTCTTTCTGAAGTAACGCATAAACGTCGAGTTTCGGCGTTAGGGCCCGGTGGTCTTACGCGTGAGCGAGCAGGCTTTGAAGTCCGAGATGTGCATCCAACGCATTACGGTCGAGTTTGCCCTATTGAAACACCTGAAGGGCCGAATATTGGACTAATTAACTCGTTAGCAACGTATGCTCGAACGAATGACTACGGCTTCCTGGAAAGTCCGGTCCGTCGCGTTGTTGATGGGAAAGTTACTGACGATATTGATTATTTGTCCGCAATAAACGAAGCGAAATTTGTTATTGCTCAAGCAAGCGCAACTATCGATGAAGACGGTCGCTTAATTGACGAGCTTGTTTCTGCTCGATTTGAGAATGAATTTACCTTAAAGGTTCCGGCTGAAGTCCAGTATATGGATGTATCACCTAAACAGGTGGTTTCTGTTGCAGCCTCTTTGATTCCGTTCTTAGAGCACGATGATGCTAACCGGGCTTTGATGGGTTCGAACATGCAGCGTCAAGCTGTGCCAACGCTTAAAGCTCAGAAGCCTCTTGTCGGTACTGGCGTTGAACGTATTGTTGCGCAAGACTCCGGTGTTTGTGTAATCGCTAAACGTGGTGGTTCTGTTGAACGTGTTGATGCGGGCAGAATAGTTATTCGTGCAAATGATGCTGAGGTTGATGGTAGCGAAGCAGGCGTAGATATTTATAACCTGACTAAATACACGCGCTCTAACCAAAACACCTGTATTAATCAGCGACCTGTTGTTCGTATCGGTGATTCGGTTACTCGTGGCGACATTCTAGCGGATGGTCCATCGATAGATTTAGGCGAATTGGCGCTTGGTCAGAATATGCGTATCGCATTTATGACTTGGAATGGTTACAACTTTGAGGATTCAATTCTTGTTTCTGAAAAAGTAGTACAAGACGATCGGTTTACCTCGATTCATATTCAAGAGTTAACCTGTATCGCGCGTGATACTAAGCTTGGTTCCGAAGACATTACAGCGGATATTCCAAATGTTGGAGAGTCAGCGTTAGCTAAACTCGATGAAGCTGGGATCGTTTACGTCGGTGCTGAAGTTGTTGCTGGTGATATTCTTGTTGGTAAAGTTACGCCTAAGGGTGAAACACAATTAACTCCGGAAGAAAAACTGCTTCGTGCGATCTTTGGTGAAAAAGCGTCGGATGTTAAAGATTCTTCACTACGTGTACCTTCAAGTGTTAAAGGCACCGTGATTGATGTGCAAGTCTTTAACCGCGATGGAATCGAGAAAGATGTCCGTTCTCGTGAAATCGAAGGAACGCAACTTGAGCAGGTTCGTAAAGACCTTAACGAAGAGATGCGTATTGTTGAAGGCGCAACCTTTGAGCGTTTAAGAAATGCCCTTGTAGGTCAAATAGCTTCTAATGGCGCTAGCTTTGTTAAAGGTCAAACAGTAAGTCTTGATGATTTAAATGCATTACAGCGAGCAGATTGGTTCAATATTCGCATGCAAGATGATGCTTTGAATGATCTGATTGACCAAGCTGAAGAGTCTATAGAGATATACCAAAAAGAACTCGACGAACGTTTAGAAGATAAGCGCAAGAAGATCATTACTGGTGATGACCTAGCTCCAGGTGTGCTTAAAATTGTTAAGGTTTACTTGGCAATTAAACGTCGCATTCAGCCTGGCGATAAAATGGCCGGACGTCACGGTAACAAAGGTGTTATCTCTGTAATCGTGCCCGTGGAAGATATGCCTCATGATGAGACTGGTCGTCCAATTGACATCGTTCTAAACCCTCTGGGTGTTCCATCGCGGATGAACGTGGGTCAGGTTCTTGAAATGCACTTAGGTTTGGCCGCTCGTACTTTGGGTGAAAAAATCGAGCTTATGATTCAAGAGCAGCGTGATGTTACCGAGAAGCGTGAATTCCTTGATAAGATTTACAATCAAACAGCGCCTGGCGTTGCAGTAGATCTTGACGGCATGAATGATACAGAGATCAAAGATCTTTGCGAAAACTTGTGTAACGGCGTTCCGATGGCAACCCGAGTATTTGACGGTGCTAAAGAGTCTGAAATTAAAGACCTTCTTGAGCTTGCGGATCTTCCTGAGTCGGGTCAAATGACCTTATTTGATGGGCGTACCGGTGATGCATTTATGCGTCCTACTACAGTTGGTTACATGTATATGCTGAAGCTCAACCACTTGGTTGATGACAAAATGCATGCACGTTCGACTGGTTCGTATAGTTTGGTTACCCAGCAGCCGCTTGGTGGTAAAGCCCAGTTTGGTGGTCAGCGCTTCGGAGAGATGGAAGTATGGGCACTAGAAGCATACGGTGCGGCTTACACCTTGCAAGAAATGTTAACCGTTAAGTCGGATGACGTTGCGGGTCGAACTAAGATGTATAAAAACATCGTAGACGGTAATCATCAGATGGAACCTGGCATGCCAGAGTCCTTTAACGTACTTGTTAAAGAGATTCGTTCGTTAGGTATCAATATCGAACTCGAATAAGATTACTTTAACCCTATTGGTAGAGGAGGGCGTTCCTAAGAGCGCTCTACAATCAGCGACGTTCCCGCCGGAGGAATAGCCTTGAAAGATTTATTAAACTTGCTAAAAAACCAAGGTCAATCACTTGAGTTTGACGGCATTCGTATTGGTCTAGCATCACCAGAAATGATTCGTTCTTGGTCATATGGTGAAGTTAAAAAACCAGAAACTATTAACTATCGTACGTTCAAACCCGAGCGTGATGGTTTATTCTGCGCGAAAATTTTCGGACCCGTAAAAGACTACGAGTGCTTGTGTGGTAAATACAAGCGCATGAAGCATCGCGGTATTATCTGTGAGAAGTGCGGAGTAGAAGTTACTTTGGCGAAAGTTCGCCGTGACCGTATGGGTCATATTGAACTTGCTAGCCCAGTAGCACATATCTGGTTTTTGAAATCGTTACCAAGTCGTATCGGTTTGTTATTGGATATGACACTGCGTAGCATTGAACGTATTTTATATTTCGAATCGTACGTTGTTACACAGCCTGGTATGACCGAGCTTGAGCGCGGCCAATTACTCACCGATGAGCAATACTACGAGGCTATGGAGCAGTGGGGCGACGAGTTCGAAGCTAAAATGGGTGCTGAGGCAATTCAGGACCTTATTAAAGATATCGATTTGGATTTCGACGCTCAACGTATTCGTGATGAAATTCCAACGACTAATTCTGAAACCAAAATCAAGAAACTAAGCAAACGTCTTAAGTTACTTGAAGGGTTTATTCATTCGGGGAACAAGGCCGAGTGGATGGTGTTGGAAGTACTTCCGATTCTACCGCCAGATTTACGTCCTTTAGTGCCGCTTGAAGGCGGGCGCTTTGCTACATCTGATTTGAACGATTTGTATCGCCGTGTAATCAACCGTAATAATCGCCTTAAGCGCTTATTGGATTTGAATGCACCCGATATTATTGTTCGAAACGAAAAGCGTATGCTGCAAGAGTCTGTAGATGCCTTACTTGATAACGGACGTCGTGGCCGAGCTATTACAGGTTCAAACAAGCGTCCATTGAAATCTCTTGCCGATATGATCAAAGGTAAGCAGGGTCGTTTCCGTCAGAACTTACTGGGTAAGCGAGTAGATTACTCTGGTCGTACGGTAATTGTATCTGGCCCAGAGTTACGCCTGCATCAATGTGGTCTTCCCAAGAAAATGGCCCTAGAGCTATTTAAGCCCTTTATTTTCTCAAAGCTTGAGCTTCGTGGATTAGCTACGACAATTAAAGCGGCAAAGAAAATGGTCGAGCGTGAAGAGCCTATTGTTTGGGACATCCTCGATGATGTTATTCGAGAACATCCGGTGTTGTTAAACCGGGCGCCAACTCTCCACAGGCTGGGGATTCAGGCCTTCGAACCCGTTCTAATTGAAGGTAAAGCACTTCAATTACACCCGTTGGTTTGTGCCGCCTATAACGCCGATTTCGATGGCGATCAAATGGCCGTACACGTTCCTTTGACAATTGAAGCGCAAATTGAAGCGCGCGCTTTAATGATGTCAACGAACAATATACTTTCGCCCGCATCAGGTGAACCTATTATTGTTCCATCTCAAGATGTTGTACTTGGTTTGTACTGGATGAGTCGTGAGCGCGTTAATGACAAAGGTGAAGGTATGATCTTCAGTGATGTCGACGAAGTTTCACGTGCCTATTATTCCCACCAAGTTGGCTTGCAAGCGCGAGTTAAATGTCGGATAACTGAGAAAGTTATTGGTGATGATGGCGAACTTACTGAGCATATTTTTCTAGCGGATACGACCGTAGGTCGAATACTTTTTTGGGAAATCGTTCCAGATGGTATTACTTTCGACATGGTAAATAAGGTTTTGGTTAAAAAAGCCGTTTCTAACCTTATTAACTTCTGTTACCGCACCGTTGGCTTGAAAGATACTGTTATATTTGCCGATCAGTTGATGTATATGGGCTATGCCTTTAGTACTAAATCTGGTTCGTCAATTGGCGTTAATGACTTCGCTATTCCTGACGCTAAAGCCGATATTATTGCTCGCGCTGATGCTGAAGTTAAAGAGATCGAAACTCAATTTGCTACAGGTCTAGTGACTCAGGGCGAGAAATACAACAAGGTTATCGATATCTGGTCGCGCGCTAACGATTTAGTGGCAAAAGCTATGATGGACGGGATCTCAACAGAACCCGTTAAAGATCGTGACGGTAATGATGCGGAGCAAGTTTCATTCAACTCTGTATTTATGTATGCCGATTCCGGCGCTCGTGGTTCTCCAGCTCAGATTCGCCAGTTGGCGGGTATGCGTGGATTGATGGCTCGTCCAGACGGCTCTATTATTGAGACGCCAATTGTCGCGAACTTCCGCGAGGGTCTGAACGTTCTTCAGTACTTTATTTCGACTCACGGGGCTCGTAAGGGTCTAGCGGATACAGCACTTAAAACGGCTAACTCAGGGTATTTGACGCGTCGTTTAGTTGACGTGGCTCAGGATGTTGTAATTACTCAAGTAGATTGTGGTACCGACGCTGGTATTACAATGACACCGGTTATTGAAGGTGGTGACATCATCGAGACCTTGGGTGACCGTATTCTAGGTCGTGTTGTTGGTCGTGATATTGTTAAAATTGATAGCGACGAGATACTTATTCCCGCTGGCACGTTGATCGACGAAGCTTGGGTTGAGCGTTTTGCCGACATGGCTGTCGATGAAGTTATCGTACGTTCACCTGTTACCTGTGAATCACGATTCGGTATTTGTTCTCAGTGTTATGGTCGAGATCTTGCTCGTGGTCATCGCGTAAACGAAGGCGAAGCTGTCGGTGTTATAGCGGCTCAATCAATTGGTGAGCCAGGTACACAGCTTACTATGCGTACATTCCACATCGGTGGTGCTGCAAGTAGAGCCTCTGCTGCGGATAATGTTGAAGTTCGTCAAGATGGTACTGTTCGAATTCACAATATTAAGACAGTAACCCGCGAAGATAAAAAACTTGTAGCGGTATCACGATCGGGCGAGATTTCTATTACCGATCCAGCTGGTCGTGAGCGTGAGCGTTACAAAATCCCATATGGTGCTGTTATTTCAGTAGCTGATGGTGATGAAGTTAAAGGCGGCAGCGTTATTGCCAAATGGGATCCGCATACACATCCCATTGTTGCCGAAGTTTCAGGTCGTGCCGCATTGACGGGTATGGTAGATGGCTTATCTGTTCGTAAACAAACAGATGATTTGACGGGTCTATCGTCCATGGAAATCTTGGACGCTGGTGAGCGGCCTGCAGCGGGTAAAGAGTTGAAGCCGGCTATAACGCTAATGGATGAAAATGGTAAAGAGCTGACTTTAGCCAACTCGAACCATCCGGCTCATTACCTACTCCCAGCCAAATCTATCATGAACATGTCTGAAGGTGCTGAGATTAAAGTTGGTGATGTTATCGCGCGTATTCCTCAAGAGGGATCAAAAACGCGAGATATTACGGGTGGTCTACCTCGTGTTGCTGACTTGTTCGAAGCACGTAAGCCAAAGGAGCCTTCTATTCTTGCAGAGGTTTCCGGTGTTGTGTCATTTGGTAAAGAAACTAAAGGCAAGCGTCGTTTGGTTATTACGCCTAATGATGGAAAGCCTTTTGCAAACGGATCGACGCATTATGAAGAACTTATTCATAAACATCGCCAATTAACAGTATTTGAAGGCGAATCGGTAACTAAGGGTGAGGTTGTTTCTGATGGCCCAAGTAATCCACACGATATCCTTCGTCTACTTGGCGTAGAAACCTTAACTCACTATGTCGTTAATGAGATTCAAGCGGTTTACCGTTTACAGGGTGTAAAAATCAACGACAAGCACGTTGAAACAATCGTTCGTCAGATGTTACGTAAAGCAGAAATCACACAAATGGGCGACTCTGATTACATTAAGGGTGAGCAGGCTGAGCACGCAGCCGTTATCGCCGCTAATGAAAAATTACGGGCAGACGGAAAGCAGCCGGTATTGTTTGATCGCCAGTTGCTAGGTATTACCAAGGCATCACTCGCAACAGAGTCGTTTATATCTGCTGCATCTTTCCAGGAAACAACGCGCGTTTTAACCGAAGCAGCTGTTACTGGGCGGATTGATAACCTTCGCGGCTTGAAAGAAAACGTTGTTGTTGGGCGTTTGATTCCAGCGGGTACAGGCTTGGCGTATCATAAAGCACGCCGTAAGCGTGACGAAAAGGTATCAGATACTGTAAGTGCCGCGGAAGTCGAATTCGCTTTGACCGAAGCGCTAAAGTCGAGTGAGTAAAATATAGTCATCTGTGAAGTTGACTCCACGTAAGGCTGTCATTACAATGCGCCACCCCTCGTATACTGCGTGGGGCGGCTTTTGCAATTTGGTAGCCGCAAAAATGAAAATCGGAGTAAAGATTAATGGCAACGATTAACCAATTGGTTCGTAAGCCGCGTAAACGAGTTGTTAAAAAGAGCACGGTTCCTGCTTTGGAAGCTTGCCCTCAGCGTCGAGGCGTTTGTACTCGCGTTTATACTACAACCCCTAAAAAGCCAAACTCGGCTTTGCGTAAAGTTTGTCGTGTTCGTTTAACTAACGGATTCGAAGTAACTTCATACATTGGTGGTGAAGGTCACAACTTGCAAGAGCATAGTGTTGTTCTTATTCGTGGTGGTCGTGTAAAGGATTTACCAGGTGTTCGCTACCACACAGTACGTGGTTCGCTTGATACATCAGGTGTTGATGGTCGTAAACAACGTCGTTCTAAGTACGGTACTAAACGTCCTAAGTAAGATCAGTTTTACGATTATTGTGATGATCAAAACAAAGTAGTGCTTTCTAGCACAAATGAAAATTATATTTCAGTAAGGCCGAGCTTAATGAATAGTCTCGGAGATGCCTGAAGAGAGAGTAGATAATGCCGAGAAGAAGAGTTGTCGCCAAACGCGAAATCTTACCAGATCCTAAATTTGGTAATTCAACACTAGCTAAGTTCATGAATCACGTGATGGTAAGTGGTAAAAAGTCTGTAGCTGAAACGATCGTTTATGGTGCATTAGATATCGTTAAGGACAAGGTTGATGATAAGGAGCCTCTAGAGATCTTTGAAGAAGCTCTAGCCAATATTGCTCCGGTAGTCGAAGTTAAGTCTCGTCGTGTTGGTGGTGCTACATACCAGGTACCTGTTGAAGTTCGTCCATCACGTCGTGATGCTCTAGCAATGCGCTGGTTGGTTGAATACGCGCGTAAGCGTGGAGAGAAGTCAATGCCTCAGCGTCTAGCTGGTGAAATGATGGATGCAGCACAAAGCAAAGGTAGTGCGGTTAAGAAGCGTGAAGACGTTCACCGTATGGCCGAAGCGAACAAGGCGTTCTCGCACTTCCGCTTCTAATAAAAATACGTTTATTTTTGTAATAAGAAGGCAGCCTTACGCTGCCTTTTTGACGTTTTGGGCCCAGCATATACGTAAGGTGTATGGGTGGACTCTAGTTTAGAATGGTAATTAAGGAATTCTGTCGTGGCTCGTAAAACTCCAGTCGCCCGTTATAGAAATATTGGTATTTGTGCTCACGTTGATGCAGGTAAAACTACAACAACAGAGCGTGTTTTGTTTTATACCGGACTATCGCACAAAATGGGTGAGGTTCACGATGGCGCGGCCACAATGGATTGGATGGAGCAAGAGCAGGAGCGTGGAATTACGATCACCTCTGCGGCAACCACTTGTTTTTGGTCTGGAATGCAGAAGCAGTACGATCAACATCGCATAAACATTATTGATACTCCTGGTCACGTAGATTTTACCATTGAAGTCGAGCGCTCTCTTCGTGTTTTAGATGGGGCTGTTGTTGTGCTGTGTGGCTCTTCAGGCGTCCAACCTCAGACAGAAACGGTATGGCGTCAGGCCAATAAATATGAAGTCCCGCGTTTGGTATTTATTAATAAGATGGATCGAACGGGTGCGAATTTTATGTCGGTTGTGGAGCAGCTGGCGTCTCGACTAAAAGCCAAGCCAGTTCCCGTGCAAATGACAATAGGTTCAGAGGAAGATTTTGAAGGTGTTGTAGATTTAGTTAAAATGAAAGCCATTCATTGGGGTGTCGAAGATATGGGGGCGTCTTTTGAGTATGGCGAAATCCCCGCTGAACTTCTTGAAGAGTGCACAGCTATGCGTGAATTCTTGGTTGAGTCAGCCGCTGAAGCCAATGATGAGCTCATGGATAAGTACCTTGAGGGCGAAGAGTTGACCGAGTCCGAGATTAAGCTTGGTATACGTATTAGAACTCTAGCGAATGAGATCGTACCTGTTTTGGGCGGTTCAGCCTTTAAAAACAAGGGTGTCCAAGCTGTTTTAGATGCAGTTGTTGATTATCTACCAGCGCCGACTGAAGTTAAGGAGATAGAAGGCTTACTTGAAGATGGCAGTACTATGGCAACACGTAAGGCCGATGATGAAGCGCCATTTTCGGCGCTGGCTTTTAAGATAGCGTCGGACCCTTTTGTTGGTACCTTAACCTTTTTCCGAGTTTACTCCGGGACATTGCAAACGGGTTCTGCGGTTTACAATCCTATAAAGGGAAAACGTGAGCGTATTGGTCGCATGGTGCAAATGCACTCAAACAATAGGGAAGAGATCAAAGAGGTTTTGGCTGGAGATATTGCGGCTGCTATTGGCCTGAAGGACGTAACAACCGGCGATACGCTCTGCGCAGAATCTGACAAAATTACGCTCGAGCGCATGGAGTTTCCAGAGCCAGTTATATCGGTTGCCGTAGAGCCGAGATCGCAGGCAGACCAAGATAAAATGGGCATCGCTTTAAGTAAGCTTGCTCAAGAAGACCCTTCGTTTAAAGTTAAAACCGATGAAGAAACCGGTCAGACAATCATCTCCGGTATGGGGGAGCTTCACCTAGATATTATTGTCGATAGAATGCGGCGTGAATTTAGTGTCGAGGCAAACATAGGTAAGCCGCAGGTAGCTTACCGGGAAGCTATTCGCAACACGTGTAAAATTGAAGGCAAGTTTATACGTCAATCTGGCGGCAGAGGCCAATATGGTCACGTATGGGTGAAGTTCGAACCCTCTGAAGATGAAGCTGCTGAGGGCTTAGAGTTTGTTAACGAAATCGTTGGTGGAAGTGTTCCTAAGGAGTATATTCCGGCAATTTCCAGTGGCATCCAAGCGCAAATGCGCAACGGCGTGTTGGCTGGTTACCCATTGCTTGGCCTAAAAGCGACATTGTATGATGGATCATTTCACGACGTGGATTCAAATGAGATGGCTTTTACGATCGCTGCAACGCTGGCGGCTAGGCAACTGGATGAGCTTGGCGGCGCAGTATTACTTGAGCCTATAATGAGTGTCGAAGTTGTATCGCCTGAAGAAAATATGGGCGAGGTCGTGGGCGACCTTAATAGGCGACGCGGGATTATCCTCGGTATGGATGAGAGTATAACGGGTAAGGTTATCACCGCAGAAGTCCCCTTAGCGGAGATGTTTGGTTATGCAACTCATGTGCGTTCGGCGAGTCAGGGGCGTGCGACCTATACCATGGAATTTTGTAAATATGCTGAAGTTCCCGGTAACTTAGCCAAGGTTATTGTTGCTAGGGTACGCGGTTAAATTTAAATAATTTTAATTAAAGTTATATGAGGAGTCTATCGTGGCAAAAGAAAAGTTTGAACGTACAAAACCGCATGTGAACGTTGGTACAATTGGCCACGTGGATCATGGTAAAACAACATTAACAGCGGCTCTTACGCGTGTTTGTTCTGAAGTTTGGGGTG